>CAKRPJ010000044.1:0-16059 GCA_934376955.1 uncultured Lachnospiraceae bacterium
ACTGCTGCCCTTTCCGTCAGTCCAAAACCAGTGTTTGCCCCTGCAACCACAAAAACTGGAATAACGGGAAGAAAAACAGGGGTTGCGTTAAATACAGGATCGTCCCCACGGATTACAGGCTTTCCATTGACCGCAGCTGCCTCTGTTTCAAGAGAACATACGCCTTGCGTACAGAGTGTGAGCGTTACAATTCCCGCTTTAAGGCGTCTGGACAGGAACGGCTGTGGGTGCGTAACGGCGCAAGCGCGGCAAACCTCAATACGCTGGCCCACATCTCCACTTTAGCGGTTGCGCTGGCCGCCGTTTTGCACGGCTCTCACTCCTACCGCGCATCCAAATCATTCCGGCGAGGCGCTTAAAGTGCCCTCTCATATGGCTTTTTTCGCTCGGTTTTCCTCCGGGCTTGCTTTTTATGCGCTTTTTCTCTTTGCCGGGTGACCCCCGCCTTCTTTCTCTCTTCGCCCTTTTGATTTAGGGTTTGTTTTGCTCATCTCTATTAAGCTATTTTATATGACTTGTAAAAATAATATAACACAAGAAAGTGACTATTGAAAGAGAAAAAGCACAATTCAGCATAAAAAAAGGGATGCTAAGCTCATACACACCGAAATACGGCAAAAACCGTTCAATTATACAAAAAATCGGAAAGGATTTGTCGAAAATCCCAAGTTGACTTATAATCTTATGACAATTATTATAATAGTTGTAAAAACTATTATAACATTCCATTCGGCAATGTCTGCGGTGACAGAGCAGGAAAGCATTTTTTCCGCACGTCCCACAGGCGAGTATGCCGATGCATGGCCAACGCCGCGAGGCTCTGTGTGTTCCCGTAACGATGGCTTCGGAAAAGAGATGGAAAGAGGCATGGCAAAGCGCTGCGCCTTGAACCATAAATAAATCATCGAATACGATAGGAGGACAAAAAATGAAAAAGCTACTCTGCATGATCCTAGCACTGACCATGGCACTCTCGCTGTGTGCATGCGGCCCGAAGGCTGATGCGCCGGAACAGGGAGAAGCGGATGATAATACGGTGGAGCCGAAGACGCTCGTCCTCACCTGCACGGCACTTGATCCGGCACAGGTCACGGAGTTCAATAGTTGGGGACCGGCAGTTGCCGCTTTTAAGGAATATGTGGAAGAGAACAGCAATGGTCGGTATAAGGTGGATATCTTCTACAACTTCACCTACGGTTCCAGTGAGGCGGAGATGTGGCAGATGCTTGCCGACGGCGAGGTGGACTTCTACTTCGGTGCGGGTCTGTCCAGTGTTGATCAGCGCTTCTGCTGGAATAAGATCCCTTACCTCTTCAAGAACTATGACCAGCTTCTGGAACTTTATTGCGATCCCGAAAGCGAGGGCTTCAAGCTTCAGTCTGAGCTCTTTGAGGACAACGGCGTGAAGATGCTGGCGCAGAACCCCGGTTTGTTCCGTCACATCATGTCTACGAAAAAGCTCATTAGGACCCCGTCTGACCTTGCGGACGAGACTTTCCGCTCCTATCAGGATGCGATCCACACGGCGTTCTTTGGCGGTCTCGGCAATATTGTCATCATGGGCTTTGGTGACCTTTACACTTCCATGCAAAACGGTATGGTTACCGCAACAGATCAGCAGATGCCCACCTATGTCGGCAATACCTTCTATGATATCGCGCCCTACTACAGCTTTGTCGGTACGCAGAACACCTCCTACAGCATGATGATGAACCTTGATGCATTCAATGCATATTCCGCGGAGGATCAGGAGCTTTTCACTAAAGCTGCGCAGCGCTGTGCAGAGGTTGAGTATGAGCAGACCTGCTATTGGGACGAGCAGACGAATTCCTTCCTGGACAGCAAGGGCGTGACCTATTACTATCCCACGGAGGAAGAGCTGCAGCAGTGGATCGATTATGCCGACAGCATGAAGGACACCTGGATTGATATTCTCGGCGAGGATCTGTATAACCGCGCGTACGAGATTTTTGGCGTCTGGGAGGGCTGAGAACAGACACCGAACACGGATCCGACTGAACACGGGCGGCTGGGGCGAACCGAACGGCTTATTAAGCTATGCCGGCCTCAGCCGCCGCTTTCTACCATGACTTCGCTTATAAATATGCACCGCAAAGGGGGAAAAACATTTGAAATTTCTAAAAAAGGTGGATAAGCTCGTAGATTTCGTCGTCGGCAATATTGCCGCTGTCATGCTCATCTTTCTGATTTTGTTCACCTGCCTAACGATCATCAGCCGATACCTGTTCAATATCAATATGCACGGGTTTGAGGAACTGCCCACCATGGTGTTTATCGTCTTTGTTTGGCTTGGAACGGTTCTTTCGGCGAGAGACGATTCCATGCTAAAGGTGCCCCTGATTCAGGACGCTCTTCGCGATGGTGTTCCTAAGCTGCTCAGCCAGCTTCTGTCTATGCTCATTTCAACGGCGGCACTTGCCGCGTTTCTGCCGCTGGTTTGGAAGCTTTGGATCGTGAACATTGAACGCGGCACGGTTTCCGCGGCGGTCGGCTTTAATATGTGGTGGGTTTACGGCTCCATGTTTGTCGGCGTTCTCGGCATGACCGTATATTATGCGGTGAATACCATTAGGTGCATTATCGCGCTGGTGGAGACCTGTCGGGGGGATAAGACGGCTTATACGCCGCTTGCCACAGAGAAAAAAGAGGAGGACGATGACAAATGATTTTTGCGCTTGCGATGGGACTCATCCTCCTGTTTATCTTTATGGGCGTTTCGATTCCCCTTTCATTCCTCAGCGGATCGTTCTTCCTAGCAATCTTTGCGGGTGCCCGCACCGGCTCGTTTGCGACGAACGCCTACTATATGCTGGACTCTATTGCTATGCTGGCGATTCCCCTCTTTGTGGTCGGCGGACAGCTGGTTGAAAAAAGTGGAATCGCGAACGTCCTGATCGAAGTCGGTGACCGGCTGCTGCGAAAGGTCAAGGGCGGAATGGCGGCAGCGATTCCAGTCGTGTCCTGCTTCTTTGGCGCAATGTGCGGCTCTGCGCTTGCCACCGCCAATACGCTTGCCACCGCCATGGCACCGGATATGGTGAAAAAGGGGTGGGACAAGCGTTACGTGGCGGCGCTGATCGCGGCGTCAAGCCCCATGGGCTTTATGATACCGCCCAATGTGAATGCGATCGTCTTTTCGACCGCGGTCTCGGGCGCCTCTGTGGGCGAGCTCTTCATGTCCACAATCATTCCCGCCATCATTTGGACGGGGCTGTATCTGCTGATTAACCGCCTCATTTACACGCAGTACTACGATCCTGCCAAACGCAGTGACTATGTCTCCGAAAAGGTTGAAACAGGTGAGGCTGCCGTGATGAGTTTCCGCGACGGTGGTGCGGAGGATGGCTCCCTTTATACCGAAAACAGAGCGCAGTTTTGGGTAAAACTCCTTGTTGCGGTCGGCCTTGCTGTGCTGACGCTGGGGGGGATATACGGCGGTATCTTTACCGCGACCGAGGCCGGGGCCATCATGTGCCTTTATGCTACGCTCGCAGGTCTTTTGATCTACAAGAATATCAAGGTGTCCCAGCTTTTCGGTATTTTCAAAAAGGGTGCGAAGGACGTGTCCGTTTTGGTCGTTCTTTTCCCCATGACGATGATCTTTTCTCGCATTTTGACACTCAACCATGTCCCGGAGATGTTTTCCGAGCTTGTTCTCAGCCTTACCACGAATAAAGTGCTGATTATTTTGATGATTGACCTACTTCTGTTTATTCTAGGATTTTTTATTGACGGAAATGTAATCATCCTTACGGTGGTTCCCATGCTGGCGCCCATTGCTGCTGCGATCGGCGTTTCCACGGTACAGCTGGCGGTCATCGTGTTTGTCGCCATCGGCATCGGTGCGATTACACCTCCTATGGCGACGTGCCTTCTGGCCTGTTCGAGGATCTGCGATGTATCTGTGAGAGAAATGCTGAAGCCGATCCTGCCGTTCCTTCTGTTCGGCGCAGTGCCCACAATGCTTCTTGTTTCGTTTGTACCGGCTTTGTCCGAGTGGCTACCGGCTCTGCTCTCCGGAGCATAAAAACAGTATATGGAGGAAAAGGAATTGAGCTACAAACTTAGTGTAGACGTCGGCGGAACTTTCACAGACATTGTGGTTTACGACGACGCAGAGAAAAAGACCTATACAACAAAGGTTTCTTCCACCCCCAGCGATTATTCCATCGGCATTGAGGAGGGCATCAAAAAGATATCCCGAGTTTACGGCCTGCCGGTTGAAAACATGGATTATTTTATCCACGGCACCACAGTCGCCACCAACACACTTCTTGAGCGCAAGGGAGCAAAAACGGCGCTGGTCACCACTAAGGGCTTCCGCGACGTTTTGGAGATCGGCCGTCAGAAGCGCCCGGATTTGTATAACTTCTGGGTAAAGCGGCCGCAGCCCCCCATTCCCCGCTACCTGGTGTTCGAAATTGACGAGCGAACTCTGGCGGATGGTACGGTCCTTAAAAGCGTCGAGCGTGGGGACGCCGAGGCCGTCATTGAACAGCTCAAGCGTTTCGGGGTCGAGTCCGTGGCGATTTGCTTCGTAAACTCTTACATCAACGGCGAAAACGAACTGAAGATGAAGGAAATCGTGCAGGAGCAGATGCAAGGTATCCATCTGTGCACATCCGTGGAGACCCTGCCGGAGATTAAGGAATACGAGCGCTTCTGCACGACGTCCGTCAACGCATACTTGATGCCGCGCGTGAAGGATTATCTAATGCACCTGGACGAAAAGCGCAAGGAGATCGGCGTTCCAGCAAGCGTCCATATCATGCAGTCCAACGGCGGTGTTATGAGCTCCGTTGCGGCTGGCGAGCGTAGCGTTCATACGGTTTTCTCGGGACCTGCGGGCGGCGTTCTTGCGGCGACCTATATGGCGCGGCTCCTGAAGGAAGAAAATGTCGTTACTATTGATATCGGCGGCACCAGCAGCGACCTTGCTCTGCTCCACGATTATGAGGTGGCTTTTACCACAAGCGGTGAGCTTGGCGGCTTCCCGGTGCAGGTACCCATGGTGGAGATGCACACCATCGGTGCAGGTGGAGGCTCTATCGCATGGGTCGACGTCGGCGGCGGCGTCCATGTCGGCCCTCAAAGCGCTGGCGCCTTTCCAGGACCGGCTTGCTACGGCAACGGGGATGACCCGACGGTCAGCGATGCTAATCTTCTGGCGGGTTATCTGAACCCCGACAACTTCCTGGGCGGTGAGATGAAGCTGGACAAGGAAAAATCCGTTCAGGCCATCGAGAGCAAAATCTGCCGTCGGACCAGTCTGAATCTTGAAGAGGCAATGAGCGGGATTTTGCGACTGGTAAACGCTAATATGTGCGGCGGCATCAATGTTATCTCGACACAAAAGGGCTACGACCTCAGAGAGTTCTCCCTTATGGCCTTTGGCGGTGGCGGATCGCTGCACGCGGCTGCCCTGATGGAAGAACTGAACATGAAGAGCGTAATTGTTCCCGTGTCTCCGGGCAATTTCTCGGCAATCGGCTGCCAGTTGGCAAAGGTTCGCTACGACTATGTCCGCACCAACATCAAGCTCGTGGAGCAGATGAGCGTTGAGGAGTTCAACGCGATCTTTGCCGATTTGAAGGCACAGGCGATTCGGGATATGGCCGCCGAGGGCTACAGTGAGGACAGAATTATTTTCTCCGCTACGGCCGATATGCGGTATGCGGGCCAGTCCTGGGAACTGAGCGTTCCGATCAACAGTCATATAGACAGCACGGAGCAGCTTCAGGAGTATGCGCAGTCGTTCTGCCATATCCACGAGCGCACTTACGGCTATACGCTTTCCGACCATATCACCTTTGTCAATTTCCGCTTTTCCGCATTTGGCGTTGTCGACGGCCTTGAGTTTGTTGAAGAGCCCGTTGACAAAAACGCCAGCGCAGAAGCCGCCGTTAAGGGTAAGCGCAAGATGTATTTCAATGGAGCTTATGTGGAGAGCACTGTCTATGACCGCGCGAAGATGATGCCCGGCTGCAAGATCAAGGGCCCCGCGATTATCGAAGAGTATGCCGCATCCACCCCGATCCCGCCGAATTTTACGGCCGGCATTGATGGCTTCCGCAATATTATTATCACCCTTTGATGGGCAGGAAGGAGCAATCAGGTATGAAAATTGATGAAGTAACCAGATCCGTTATCCTCAACAATCTGAAGTGGATTACGGAGGAAATGGGCGAATATCTTGCAAGAGCCGCATTTTCCACCAATATTAAAATTAGAAGAGACTGCTCGTGCGCCCTATATACCGCAAAGGGTGATATGCTGGCACAGGGAACCTTTGTCCCAGTCCATCTGGGCATCATGTCCCAGACACTCAAAGCGCTGTTGGAAAAGCATCCTGCCGAAACGCTGCAGGAGGGCGACGCACTGATCCACAACGACCCGTATATGTACGGCTCTCATCTGTTTGACGTGATGGTATTCAAGCCGATCTTCCACGAAGGGAAGCTGTTTGCTTTTACCGGTGCGCTTGCCCACCAGCTCGATATGGGAGGTTCCCCGCGGGCGTTTATCAACGAGACCATTCATGAGGAGGGCCTGATCATCCCCGGCGTGTTTCTTGCCAAGCAGGGTGTGGTGCAGGAGGATATCCTTGACTTTATTACGGCAAACGTCCGTACAAAGTATGAGGTCCGCGGAGACCTGCTCTCTGAGCTTGCCGCTAACAACAGAGGCGAGACGCGCCTGAAGGCGCTTGCCGAAAAGTACGGCGTTGAGACGCTGATGGCTTACTTTGAGTCGATCCTTGATTATTCTGAAAAGAGCATGCGTGAAGCGATCCGGGTGGTTCCCGACTGCGAAGAGGAGTTCGAGGATTATCTGGAGAGTGACGGCCTGGTCGATATGCTCATCAAGGTCAAAACACATGTCAAGATCGAGGGCTCCGATGTGTACGTTGACTTTGAGGGCTCTGCGCCGCCCGTGGCGCACGGCAACAACAATCCCTGGTCGCTGACCCACTCTGGGGCATACTTTGCGATTAAGGCAGTCTTTGGCAACAATGTTCCTACCAATGCCGGAGCGTACCGCGCGATTCATCTGATCCGCCCGACAAAGCCGAGCTTCCTTGACGCTCCTTATCCCCACGCGGTGGGCGGCTGCACCACAGTCCCTCCGCAGCGCGTGGTAGACGTTATCATCGGTGCTCTGTCAAAGGTCGTTCCGGAGCAGTGCTGCGCGTGCAACGGCCAATGGTCCGGAGGCATTTACGGTGGTATTGACCCAAAAACTAATAGGAACTTTGTCTATAATGAGTCCTTTGGCTGCGGCCTTGGCGCGAAGTACAACGACGATGGTGCGAACGGACACCATTCCCATATGTCGAATACGGCGAACGCACCGACGGAGATGATCGAGATGGAGCACCCCATTCGCGTTTTGCAGTACTCCCTCGTGCAGGATTCCGGCGGCGCGGGCGAGTATCGTGGCGGCCTTGGCCTTCTGCGTGAGGTTGAGCTGCTTACCGAGACCAACGTTTCCATCATCGCTGACCGCGATAAGATCAGACCATACGGGCTTTTCGGCGGGCAGGGCGGACTTCCCAACGCTCATTACGGAAAATTCCCGGATGGGAGCCAGCATACGATCGCGGCGGAGAAGGTCCCAGCAGGAACCATCACAGTGCAGCGCACCTCTGGTGGCGGCGGCTGGGGAGATCCAGCAAAGAGAGACCGTAAGCTGATCGAGTGGGACGTCCTTAACGGTTATGTTTCGATCGAGGCGGCAAAACGGGAGTACGGTGTCACAATCGACCCGGAAACGATGAAAATTGTCGAAGACTGAGAGATCTTGCGGAAGGAGCGAAGTTGATATGAAAATCACCAATGATTTTGAGAGCCTTATGAGGTGCTTCGCCGTTCTAGGAAAAGATGGCCATGTCGGCGTCGGGGGTGTCGAGTGCACCCCCGATGATATGGCGGAGCGCTATGAGAAGGCAAACTGTTACCTGCTGTATAATCCTCCGTTCGGGATTGTGATGAACATTACCGTGGAAACGGAGGAAGGGCTTCTTTGGGAGAGCTTTGCCAATGTTGACGGTGATGAGAGACATTGGATTCATTACGAATTTCCAAAGTGGGAAAACGGCCGCGAATGGTCTCAGAGCTTTCGCTCACCGGATAAGCCTGATGAGGTTATCGGGAAGAAATGGTTTGCGTACCGAGTGCCGGATATGACCCCATATCTGTGCCAAAGAGGAGAAAGGAGAACGGTGTGAACAAGCTCCCTGTGCTGATTTCCAATGAGGAATACAAAGACCGCGTAAGGCGGCTGCAGCAGGCAATGGCGACGGAGGATCTGGATGCGGTTCTTTGCTATGCGAACTCCAGCGTGTACCAAAATGTCCGATATCTCTGCAATTATTGGCCAATGTTTGAAACGGGCGGCATACTGGTCCCCAGAAAGGGAGATCCAAAAATTCTGATTGGCGGAGAAGCTCCGGGCGCAGTACGCACGGCCTTTGGCCCCGAAAACGTGCGGGTGAGCTCCGACTTTGGCCATGCGCACGCAAAGTTCAAGTGGGTCGGCGTGCAGTACTATACGATGCAGGAACTCTTTGACGAGGCAACTGACGGACAGGGCATGAAGCGCCTTGGCA
Organism: uncultured Lachnospiraceae bacterium; assembly: GCA_934376955.1. Taxonomy (GTDB): domain Bacteria; phylum Bacillota; class Clostridia; order Lachnospirales; family Lachnospiraceae; genus CAKRPJ01. The sequence continues at coordinate 8,630 of CAKRPJ010000044.1, forward strand.
TCAGCGACTATGCGATTACCCCCCACTCGATGTATGAGCATCTGAAAGAGGCACTTGCACCGGGGGGCGAGATTGTCCGTGTGGAGAGGATGCTGCTCGACCTTCGTATGAACAAATCCGAAAATGAGATACGCCTGATTCGCGAGGGATGCCGTATCAATGAGCTGGTATTTGAGGACATTCTTGGCACAATTACGCCGGAGATGACCGAAATGGAGGTCGCCGGCATGATCAACTCCTCCATCTACAAGCATGGCGGCGAGGGTCCCAACTTCCCGACCTATGTTTTCTCGGGTGAAAACTCAAGAAACGCGATGGGCCGCAATACCTATGATAGGCTTGGAGAAGGCCGGATGATCTATGTGAATTATGGTGCTCAGTACGGAGGATACGCCTCCGCCTTTGCAAGACCGTTCATTTTCGGCAAAATGACCGACGAAATGAAGCGGGATATCGACTTCCTTTCGGAGGTACATAAGACCATCATGTTCGACGTTGCTAAAGCGGGTGTCCTTTCCGGCGAGGTATACGACCACTTTGCGAAGATGTTCACGGACCGGGGTTACGGTATGCCGCCCGCCAGCGCTTCCCACGGCATAGGAGTTTTCGAGGGCGAGCCGCCTACGTTCCGTCATGACATGGACTATGAGCTCAAGCCCGGCATGACGATTTCGGGAGACCATTATTTCCGTGGCCCCGACTATGGCTTCCGGCTGGAAGATGTGTATCTTATCGGGCAGGATAGCAACGAGGTGTTTACCAGATCCCATTGGGACGAATATATTGAGCTTTGATCGCTCGTTCGGAAAGGGGAGTGCGGCAGCAATGAAGCAGGGTTATAAGGACTTTGATGAGATCCGTTCCCTTTTTTCCAAGATCGGAACAAAGGGGTATGAGGGCGTTGAGATTGGCCCATGGGACAGGGAGGCCTTTGAAAAAGCCTATAAAAACTTCTCGTTTTATCTCCTGCCTCATCATATATGCGGAGCGTGCCTTTACGCAGCCTATGAGCCGGAGAGCGGAGAGGAGCCTTTTTGGGAGACCTTTGCCAATTTAGATGGTGAAATGCGGCATTGGCTACATTTTACTACCCCTGTTTTGGCGACTCCGGAAAAGGAGTGCGACAACTACTGCTTCCAGACTGAGATCAGCGAGGATAAACCGGACCAGATTGTCGGAATTCATTGGTATGCCTACCGTATCCCCGGCATGGTCCCATATCTTATGGAGCGGGAGCTGAAAAAGGCGAAGGAACAAGACTGATTTGAAAGCAAAAGAGGTTTGACTATGCAGGAATACAGAATTTCCCGCGACGAGATGGAAACCTGGTGCCATGTGCCTGTTTCCGAGCTCGTTGACCATCCCGACAGCAGAGTAGAAATGGTCATGCGCGATACCCGTGCGGAGATCGCGGAATACGTCGGCAATTTTATGGCGGAGGAAATGCTACGAAACAATGCGGCGGGGAAAATTACCCGCTGGGTGCTGCCCTCTGGTCCCGAGGACCAGTATAAGACGTTCATCCGCAGGGTAAATGAGGAGAGGATTAGTCTCAAAAACCTGTGGGTCTTCCATATGGACGAGATCCTTGACTGGCAGTGCCGGCCCTATCCGAAAGAAAACAAACCGGAGAGTTGCGAGGGCAGAATGCTCGCTCGGTTTTATGGGAAGATTGACCCTGCGCTCAACGTTCCAGAGGAACAGAGAATATGGCCAAGACTGGAGGCACTTGATTATCCAGATCAGATGTGCGAAAAGCTCGGCGGCATTGATACAGTTTTCGGAGGCCTAGGATATAAGGGGCTGATCGCTGCCAATGAGGCGCCGCAGGATCCTTACTTCCGCATTTCCCTTGAGGAATATGCAAATTCCAAGACCAGAATCATTCGGAAAAACGTGGACAGCATTATCATGAAGAGCGAGCGCAACTTCGGCGGTATGTATGATCGTTGCGATCCGTTTATGCTTACCGTAGGTATGAAGATTCTGTGCTCTGCGGAGAAAGTGCTCCTCATGGTTACGACCGGTAAATGGAAATCGACGGCGATCCGTGTGATGATGTTTAGCCAGCCCACACTGGAATATCCTGCCACGATCCTGACTGAAAAATGCGGGAGGGTCATTATTGCGTGCGACGCTAATACGGCGAAGCATCCGGTTGAGGACAAGGAGATCATTCTTTCAAACGAAAATAACGGGAGCCATGTGAAATGAGCAACTGCGAGATTATCGTGCTGAACAATGTGGGCGGAGGCCAGTCGGTTTATGTTGCGTCACTGCCCAAGGTTGGAGAGTCCGTAAAAGGACACAGTTGGCGTTATAACGTTGATGCCGGAAAAGGCCCCAATTCCGCCATCTGTATGGCCCGTCTCGGCGCAGGCGTGGCGTTCATCGGAAAAGCTGGCGCCGACGAGGCCGGAGACCGGGCAGAAAAGTGGATGCAGGAGTCTGGCGTGGATACCTCCGGGCTGCTGCGCACCGTCGAGGCACGGACGGGTCAGGGGATACGGATCATGGGACCGGACGGGAAGCACATCTGTATCTGCGGTGAGAGCTGCAGCTGGACACTTACGGAGCAGGAGGTCATTCGAGAACTGGACATGAGGGCTGGTGCGAGGTTTTTCTTTACCGGACTTGAGATTCGGCTTTCTCTGGCACTTGCGGCGCTGAAGCATGCCAAGTCACTTGGAATGACGACGGTGTTCAATCTTAGTCCGGTGCCCCTCGGCGAGTCCATCGGCGACTTGAGCTTTGTAGACTATCTGGCTGTCAATGAGGTTGAGGGTGCTCAGCTCGCGGGGATTGGGGACTGGCATGAGATGAGTTTGCCAGAGATCACGGAGCGGATTCAGGAAAAGTATCGATGCGGCTGTGTGATCCTCACGCTGGGAGCCGATGGCTGTGCTATCCGCAAGGAAGACAAATTTGCCCATCTTCCCGGTGCACACGTCGAAACAATCGACACCATCGGCGCAGGCGACGGGTTTCTGTCGGCGTTCACGGTCAATCTGCTATGGGGAAAGAGCGTGAGCGATGCCTGCCGCTGGGCCAATGAGTACGCGGCCTATACCACGACAAGGGAGGGCTCCATTCCGTCCTATCCGATGCTGGCCGATATCGAGGCGTACATGAAGGAGAGACTTAAATGAAGCTAAAAAATATTACCTATGAGGGCGCAGGGATCGAAAACGTCTATTCCAATGAGAGCTGGCTGATTGCGCTGAAAAACTGGCGTGAGGCGAACGACGTAGAGAACATCTCTCGTCTGGAGATCCACTTCAAGACGGACGAGCAGTTTATTCTCCTCAAGGGTAGCGTTGTCATCATATACGCGGAAGAACTTGACGAGCAGACAATCATACAGGCCGTCAAGCTGGAGCCTGGTGCGGTGTTCAATGTTCCCCAAAACACATGGTTCAATAACATTCTTTCCAAGGATGCAAAGCTTGCGTATATTGAAAGCTCCGATACCAAGGCAGCGCCGGACAACAGCATTTATCGGGAACTTACTGCCAAGCAGATCGTCGAGATAAAGGAAAAGGTGAGGGCACTTCTTTGACACTGCGGTGAGGATGCGGACTTTCGATGGATGCAGAAGAGGTGACTAATGAAAAAAAGAGGAATCCTATGCTTTCTTTTCTGCATTATCATGTGCAGCTCGATTGATGTGACGCTGAAGTTAGCTTCGCTCCGCATGAATGCAATTCAACTCTGCTTTTGGAGGTTCCTCTGCGGCGGGCTGTCCTGTCTTCCAATCGCGCTGAGGACGGTTAATGAGCAGAGAAAAGCAAAAAGGAGCAGCGTTTCCCCCATGCTCTTCTCTGGCCTGCTCATGGTCGTGCTTAGCACGGTTTTATATCAGGTCGCACTGTCTGTTGGAAAGGCGTCGGTCGTATCGGTACTTTATTCCTGTAGCCCGATTTTTGTCGCAATCGCCTCATGGGCGATGCTGGGGGAAAGACTCAGGTGGGATACGGTACTATCGTCTGCATTATACGCTGCCGCCGTGGCAGTGCTTATTCTCGGCGGGAGAAGTGGAAGCTCACTTCTCAGCTGTATCCTGATTCTGCTTTCAGCTGCGCTGCTGGCGGTATACAATGTACTGGGGCAGCGTTGGTCAGACCGGTTTCCGCCATCGGTTTACGTCTCATTTACCTTTTTGTTCGGGGCGCTGGAGCTTTTACTCCTGGTTTGGATCAGCCATATTCCATCGGTCGCGGAGCTGAATCGGCAGTTTGGGCTGGAGCTCTTTGTCGATATCCCACTGCTGGATCATATTGACGGAGAGATAATGCCAGCCCTGCTCTATGTCGGGATCGTTGCAACTGGAATGAACTTTCTCGCGATGCAGGTGGCCACGAAGGAATTGGGGGCGGTCACAACGTCTCTAATCTTCTACTTTAAGCTGATATTTGCGCCGCTGCTTGCGTTGGTCATACTGAAAGAGCCGCTTGGCCCCCCTGTGCTGGCCGCCATGGCGCTGGTATTTGCGGCACTACTGGTAAAGAACGCGGCGCTTCAAGGCATACGGAAGAAAGCGGACGGTAGTCTGCGGATAAAGGAGCCATGTTCGCATGAAAACATATTTGGGGATTGAGCTTGGCAGTACCCGCATCAAGGCGGTGGCTGTGGACGAGGACTACAGGCCCGTTCTGTACGGCAGCAGCACTTGGAAAAGCGACTATGCCGACGGGATATGGACCTATCCCATGGAGAAGGTCTGGTCAGGGCTGAGGGAGACCCTGCAGCCGTTCAAAGGAAAGCAGATTGCGCGGGCCGGAATATCTGGGATGATGCATGGTCTGCTTGCGTTTGATGAGGATTGGCGGCTACTTGCGCCTTTCCGCACATGGCAGAATACGATCACAGGGGAAGCGGCGGAGAAACTGACGGCCCTTTTCAACTTCAATATTCCGCAGCGCTGGAGCATTGCACACCTGTATCAGGCTGTTCTGAACGATGAACCGTATACCGACAAAATAGCGCATATCACGACACTGTCGGGGTATGTACATTATATGCTCACGGGAGTAAATGTGGTAGGCGTGGGAGAAGCCAGCGGAATGTTTCCCATCGACAGCACTAACTGCTGTTTTGATCGTGTAATGCTTGATCGGTTTGACATGCTTGCCGCTTCACAAGGCTTTCACAGAAAACTGAGGGACATTCTTCCGTCTGTTCTGGTCGCTGGGCAGGCTGCGGGAATCCTTACCGCGGCTGGCGCCGAGTTACTGGACGGCGCACTGCCGGTCGGCATGCCGTTTGCCCCGCCGGAGGGAGATGCCGGAACGGGTATGGTCGCCACCAATGCAGTCGCCGAAAGGACCGGTAATATCTCCGCCGGTACCTCCATTTTTACGATGGTGGTCCTTGAAGCGCCGATTCGCCATGTCTATCCGGAGATTGACATGGTGACAACGCCCGCGGGAAGGCCGGTAGCGATGGTTCATTGCAATAACGGCACGAATGACATGAATATGTGGAGTGGTATCTTAAGAGATGCTGTCCGCCTTTTCGGCGCGGAGCCTGACGATGGGGAGCTGTTTGCCCACTTATATGAGGTGAGCCTTGAAGGTGATGCGGACTGCGGCGGGGTGGTCGTGTATAATTATCTTGCCGGAGAGGGGATTATACGGCTCGACGAGGGACGTCCCATGGTGATCCGGCGTGCGGATAGCAGGTTCACACTTGCAAACTTTATCCGCGCCCAGCTCTATTCCACCATGGCCACGCTCAAGATCGGCATGGAACTCTTGAGCAGGGAGGGCGTCCAGATTGATTCCCTGTCCGGACACGGCGGCCTGTTTAAAACACCGCTGGTTGGACAGAAATACATGGCCGCAGCCTGTAACACATCGATAACGTGCATGAAGACGGCTGGTGAAGGCGGGCCTTACGGAATGGCTCTGCTGGCGGCATATCTGGAGCACAGCGAATGTAAGCTGGAGGATTTCCTTCGGGATCACGTCTTTTGCGGTGCGGAGTCTACCACGGTTTCGCCGGATGCAGCGGACGTGGCAGGCTTTGAGAAATATCTCTCGAAATATAGGGAAGGCCTTGCGGTTGAGCGCAAAGCGGTTGAGTGCCTATAATGCGTATAAAATCAACGAGAAAAGCGGACAGCTGAGGCTGTCCGCTTTTGCATACGAAGATACTGAATAAGAGGCGTTGTATTAAAGCATTTATCCAGGATGCAAGCTACCGGAAAAACATTCGTACCTGTAATCAATGTGGCTGGTTTGGTTTAGAAGAGGATAACCCTGATACTTGTCCTTTTTGTGGCAATAAAGCGTTGACAAATATGTTGCCAATGTTGCGCCCGTGGGGATTTGCGCCACGAAATGCTACGTCTATTGAAACAGCACAATTGAATGAAGAATACTCGGCAACCCAGCAACCCCTATATTCCACATTGCCCAATGCAGATGATGTGACGGTTGTTAATGGGTGTGCCAATACCCGAATGGCGGTTCATCCTAATCAGCGAATTATCATGCTTAACAAGGGGGTTAGCGGTAAGGGATTTACAATCTGCTGCGACTGCGGTGCTGCAATGCCTGGAGATGACCCCGTTGTACTTAAGGATATTTTGCGTCCGTATAGATCCAGATTCACTAAAACGCGTTGCAAACATACCGATACAGCCAATGTGAATCTTGGATATGACTTTGTTACAGATATGCTTGTTCTGGAATTTGCTTTAGATCGGCAGCAGATTGATGTCAACCCCATGAGGAATTCTTGGCTAAATCGTGCTGGACAGTCTTTTGTGGAAGCCTTGCGCTTACCAGTATGCCAGGAATTGGATATTGAATTTACCGAACATGTGACTGGTTATCGCATTAGACAAAATCGTGCTGGGGATTTCGTTGATATTTACTTGTATGATAGCCTTTCGAGTGGTGCGGGCTATGCCGTTAGCATTGAACACTATTTTCGTGAGTGATGTGTATTTGAAATATGCAAAACCCTACGCCCTAAAAACAATCGTAGACAGTCTATAACGGAAATAGTAGCAAATCGTCACTCGATGGCTTGCTAATATTTCACTCGTCCCGTTCGATAGTGCCTTTGGGTGGGAGTTTGTTCCCCTATGAAGTGGAATATCTGTGGTCGTACTCTTTGCAGCGGTGCGTTTTTGGAACGAAAATGAGGATGCTGTGACTTCAATTTCCTACTTCATTTTTCGTAAAAACCGTGGTATACTGCCTATGAGGTGAAGGCTGTGCAGTTTCGACCGTTTGTTTATGATGCCACCAATCAGCAGGTGCCCGTAGTTATTGAGCCGATGACGCCGCAAGACGCCGCGACAACGACAAGAGAACCGCGGTGGCAGACGGATTGGACCAGCGGGTATATCTCAAAAGGCAAATTTGATATCTATGGACTGAAAACGCAGGTTGGCGAATTGGTGGCTTTGGGAGCTTATG
>CAKRPJ010000045.1:0-15505 GCA_934376955.1 uncultured Lachnospiraceae bacterium
AGAATTTTCAGGGTTTTACATACTGTTCAGTTTTCAATGTTCTTTGTGTTTCTTTGTTGCTGTTTCAGAAGCAACTCGTTTATTCTATCATACCGTTTCCGGTTTGTCAAGAAGTTTTTTAACTTTTTTGAGCGATTAAGAAGTTTTTCTAATGGCTCTTAATAAGTTTTGCCCTGTCGCTCAAGGCGAGTATTATAATAACAAATCCCGGCAAAAAAGTCAACACTTTTTTCTGTTTTTTATAAACTATTTCTTTTATACATTTAATATCTACATTTTGTATAGTGCGCCGCTATTAACCACTAGATGCTGTTCTTCTCCTTTTTTCGTAATCTGTTTTTTATTACATTTCTCTTACTTTCTATCAATTTTCTTGCTTTTCCTTACTATTCTCTTGTATTTGTTGTATTTTCCGACATTTTCTGATATCTTAAACTTAACAAGTATTTGTCTCAGTCGAGAAGACTCCCACTGAGATAAACGCTCCGCGAGGATGCTCAGTGATTCTGTATGGAATATGTCAGCTTTGCTGACCAGAATCATTCGCCAAGTCTCACGGACGTTCGACTTGAACACAATCAAACTTCAGCAGCCAGAAAGGAGTTACTATGTATTTGAATCATCTGATCATTCCTATCACCGTTGTCGTCATTTTTATTCTGCTTCTCGTCCTCCTCGCCTGCGGTTATGTGAAAGCTCCGCCGGATCAGGCTTATATTATTTCCGGCCTTAAGCATGACGCGAAGATCCTCATCGGACGTTCCGGAATCCGGATTCCGTTCTTTGAGCGAATGGACCGCCTGTATCTCGGACAGATGACTGTCGATATCAAGACGGAGCAGTCCGTTCCGACAAATGACTTTATCAATGTCAATGTAGATGCGGTTGCCAAGGTTCGCATCACCCCGTCCCAGGAAGGGATCCGTCTGGCAGCAAAGAACTTCTTAAATAAGAAACCGGAGGATATCACTTTAGATCTTCAGGATTCCCTGCAGGGCAACATGCGTGAGATCATCGGCACTCTTTCCTTAAAGGAGATCAATACCGACCGTGATTCCTTCTCCGATCAGGTTATGTTAAAGGCATCCAAGGACATGGATAAGCTGGGAATCGAGATCTTATCCTGTAATATCCAGAATGTTACCGATGATAATGGATTGATCCGGGATCTCGGTGCCGACAACACATCAAAGATCAAGAAAGACGCCGCTATCGCAAAGGCCCAGGCGGATCGCGACATCGCTATCGCTCAAGCGGAGGCGAACAAATCTGCCAACGATGCCCGTGTGCTTTCGGAGACAGAGATTGCAGAGAAAAACAATGAGCTGGAGATTCGTAAGTCAGAGCTTCAGAAGCACTCCGATACAAAGAAAGCGGAAGCAGATGCCGCGTATGAGATCCAGAAGCAGGAACAGGAAAAGACCATCCAGACAGCTACCGTAAATGCCCAGATCGCAAAGGCAGAGCGTGAAGCAGAGCTTAGGAAGCAGGAAGTTGCCGTACAACAGCAGCAATTAGACGCGGAAGTGAATAAAAAAGCGGACGCAGAACGCTACAAGGTCGAGCAGGAAGCGGCTGCAATGCTTGCAAAACGCCAGCGTGAGGCAGAAGCAAGAAAATATGAGTTAGAAAAGGAAGCCGAAGCCATGCGTGCAAAGGCAGATGCCACAAGATATCAGGCAGAACAGGAAGCGGCCGGTATCCGCGCCCGCGGTGAAGCGGAAGCGGCTGCAATCCAGGCAAAAGCCGTTGCGGAAGCAGAAGGTATGGAAAAGAAGGCGGAAGCTTACGCAAAGTACAATAACGCCGCCATTGTAGAAATGCTGGTAGGCATTATGCCGCAGATGGCTGCGGAGATCGCAAAGCCGTTGTCTGCCATCGACAAAGTCAATATTTACGGAACCGGCGGTGCCGGCGGCACAAACGGCAGCGGAGTCAGTGAGATCTCCGGAAACACGGCGGCTGTCATGCAGCAGGTATTTGACACCATGTCCGAGGCCACCGGTGTGGATTTCAGGGACATTCTGAAGGCACAGACGTATGATGCAAAGGTAAACCGGAACATCAACGTCAGCGGAATCACCGTTCCTTCCCCGGTCGATAAAGAATCCTCCAATCCGGCTGACGCAGCTGCCCCGATCGATCCAACTGCCCCTGTGGACACCGCTAATGATCTCCCGTCGACAAACGTTTAAGTCGAGCTCCGTGAGCCCACCACTTCCACTGAGGTGAATTTGCGATTCATCCCAGGAAATTCCATAAAAAAGGATGCCCGTCTCCGGTCGCGCAGCAGCAGACCCGGTGGTAGGCATCCTTTCTATATATTCCAACTCAATATTCGCATATCGTGGGATTATCATCCCACTTTTATGATTTGCTTCCATCCAGCGTGAACCAGAATTCTACGCCATTTTCCCAGTTTTTTACACCATACTGTTGATGATGTGCGTCCATGATCGCTTTCACGATGGACAGCCCGATCCCGGTTCCTCCGTAGGCCCGCGTCCGTGCCTTATCTACCTTATAGAATTTGGTCCACAGATTAGGGATCGCTTCCTCCGGGATCGGAGCTCCGCTGTTAAAGACAGATACCCGGACGATTCCGTTTTCCCGGAGCATCCGGATCACGATCTTCTTCTCCCCACCGATATGATGGATCGCATTGCTCAGGTAATTGGTAACGACCTGCTCGATCTTAAATTCATCAGCCCATACATAAACAGGGCTCTGATCATCAAATTCTACTTGGATCTGATTCTGTTCCAGAAGGATCTTTGAGGCATTTACCACTCCGCGGATCAGCTCCGTCAGATCAAAACGGTCCATCACCGGCTTGTCATTTCCGCTTTCCAAAGATGAGAGTGTCAAAAGCTGCTTTACCATTTTGTTCATCTTGTCCGCCTCGTCCACGATAACATCACAGTAATAATCACGGCTTTCTTTTTCCTCTCCCATACCTTCCTGAAGTCCCTCTGCATATCCTTGGATCAAAGCGATCGGGGTCTTCAGCTCATGAGAGACATTTGCAATAAATTCTTTTCGCATTTCATCGATCTTTGTCTTCTCCTCGATATCCTTTGTGAGCTGATTATTGGCTGATTTCAGCTCTCCGATCGCCTCCTTCAGTCTGTCTGCCAGCAGATTCATGCTGTTTCCAAGCACGCGGATCTCCTCCGGATCCCGCTTTCCTGCCTCATATTTTACATCAAAGTCAAGACCGGACATCTTTTCCGACAGATCTGACAAGCGATAGATGGATTTTGTCATGTGTCTTGCGACCACCGATACCACTACCAGACCAAACAGGATCACAATGATTCCGACATACGTTAGAAAACGGTTAGATAAAGCGACACTCTCCCACACATTAGAATACGGGATACTCATGATAAAGACCGTGCTGTTATCGGAGAAAAAACCCCAGCTCTCCAGATACATCGTGTTTCTCCACGGATCAAAGCATTTCTGGACGGTGTAATTGTCATGCTTCTCAACAACCTCGGCCTGATTTTTCGCTTTTCCGAAAATGTACCGGTTCATACGATCCATCAGGAATCGGTCATCCTTCGCTGTTGAATAGACTGTGCTGTTTCTTGAAGCATTATCGATCATCAGGATCGATATATTGGACGTGTCGTTAAATTTGCGGACGATCTTATGGAGATTGCCCTCCGTCACGCTGCCGTCCTCCTCCTGCTCCCATTCCATGGCCTGATCGAAGGAAATTCCGTTTTCATTATTGCTGAGAATCTGGGCATCGATGACCTCATAAGCTTCTTCTATCGTATCTACCTTCTGACTGATATAGAATCGTTCCAGATACCACTGATTCACCCCCCAGACGATGGCAACCATGGCTACCATCAGGAAAACAAATGTAACAGTCAGGCGTGCACGCATGGTTTTCATCAGCCATTCACCTCGAATTTATATCCCATTCCCCATATTGTCTTGATCAGGTCTCCCTTAGGCCCCAGCTTGCTTCTAAGCTTCTTTACATGGGTATCGATCGTTCTGGCATCTCCGAAGTAATCGTAATTCCATACATTATTGAGGATCTTCTCTCTGGACAGGGCCATCCCCTGATTTTCCATAAAGTAAGTCAAAAGCTCAAATTCTTTATTGCTCAGATCCACAGGATGTCCGTCTACAGTGGCCTCATGTGCATTCTTATCCACGCAGATCCCGGCAGCGCTCAATACCTCGCCGCTCCCCTGGGTGCCCCTTCTTAAGATCGCTTCGATCCTCGCGACTAAGATCTTCGGGCTGAAGGGCTTTGTAATGTATTCATCCACCCCCAGCTCAAAGCCCAGAAGCTCATCGCGTTCTTCTGACCGGGCTGTCAACATAATGATCGGAACCTTGGAATATTTACGGATTGTTCTGCATACCTGCCAGCCGTCCATTTTAGGCATCATAACATCCAAAAGCACAAGGCTGATATCCTTTTCCCTGAAAAAAACATCGATCGCTTCTTCTCCGTCTCCTGCTTCCAGAACACGGTATCCCTTGATCGTTAAAAAATCTTTGACGAGCTTTCTCATTCTCTCCTCGTCGTCGACCATCAATACTTTTATTCCATCCATTTTTTTATCCTCCAAAATATAGAACAATACGTGTGCTTCATCGGCACGTTAATGTTTTTTGTGCAAACGGGAATTTCCTATGATGCGATCCTCCCGGAGGGACTTTTTGCTCTATAGAAATCATAACTTTCGCACTTTAATGTAACATGGTCTTTCCTATAGAGTAAAAAAATATCCCTGTTACTATCGGTTATATTTTAACAGATAATAACAGGGATTTCTATAAGTTCACGAACATTTCACAAAGGTCGCGGGATTGGATTTTATCCAAGGAATCACGCACCAAGTCGCACGGAATTTCGACTTGAACTCAGGAATCACGCATCAAGTCTCACAGACCTTCGACTTGAACTATTCTTCTTCCTTCTTCTCAACGATCGCGATATCGAGATCCTCAAGCTGTTTCGGATCTACCGGCGCCGGAGCTTCCATCATAAGGCAGGAGGCATCCTTTACCTTCGGGAAAGCGATCACGTCGCGGATGCTGTCTGCGCCTACCATAAGCATAACAACACGATCTAAGCCGTATGCAAGACCTGCGTGCGGCGGTACTCCGTATTTGAAGGCATCGAGAAGGAAGCCAAACTGCTCTGTGGCCCTTTCTTTCGTAAAGCCAAGGACTTCAAACATCTTTTCCTGAATATCGTTCTGATGGATACGGACAGATCCGCCGCCAAGCTCAGTGCCGTTTAAGACGATATCGTAGGCCTTTGCACGGACTGCACCCGGATTGGTGTCGATTAACGGAAGGTCTTCCTCCATCGGCATCGTAAACGGATGATGCATTGCAACGAAACGATTTTCCTCCTCCGAATACTCTAAGAGCGGAAATTCGGTTACCCACAGGAATTTAAAGTCATCCTTCTTTAAAAGGTCTAACTGTCTTGCAAGCTCAAGACGGAGATTTCCTAATACATCAAATACAACTTTGTTTTTGTCTGCGGCAAAGAACAGAAGATCACCCGGCTTTCCGTCCATTGCCTTAACAAGGGCATCTAACTCCTCCTGCTGCATGAATTTTCCGAAGGAGCACTTGTAGGAGCCGTCTGCATGGATCGCAAGGTATGCAAGTCCCTTCGCTCCGAAGCCCTTTGCATATTCCACAAGAGCATCGATCTTCTTTCTCGGCATGTCTGCCAGTCCTTCGGCATTGATACCGCGGACAGAGCCGCCGTTTTCAAGTGCGCTCTTAAATACAACAAATTCACAGTCCTTAACTACATCGGAAACATTCTTTAATTCCATGCCGAAACGCATATCCGGTTTATCGGAGCCGAAACGATCCATAGCTTCACGCCATGTCATGCGAAGGATCGGAGTCTGAACATCAAAATTACAGATTTCTTTAAAGAGCTTCTTTAAGAGTCTCTCATTGACTTCGAGAACATCTTCAACGTCCACGAAGGATAATTCCATATCGATCTGGGTGAACTCCGGCTGACGGTCTGCACGGAGATCCTCATCACGGTAGCATCTGGCAAGCTGGAAGTAACGATCCATGCCGGAGCACATCAGAAGCTGCTTTAATAACTGCGGAGACTGCGGAAGGGCATAAAATTCTCCCGGATGCACACGGCTCGGAACAAGATAGTCTCTTGCTCCCTCCGGTGTACTTTTAATAAGGGTCGGGGTCTCGATCTCAAGGAAGCCTTCATCTGCTAAAAACTGACGAACCATGGTTGCCACACGGCTTCTGATCATGATATTCTTCTGGAGATCCGGACGGCGCAGATCAAGATATCTGTATTTTAAACGCAGCTCCTCCTTTGTTTTGCTGTTCTCCTCGATGGGGAACGGCACAACCTCGGATTCGGAGAGAATCCTTAAGGAGTGTGCTCTCATCTCGATGGTGCCTGTCTTTAAATTCTGGTTTGCCGCTCCGGAACGCTTCTCCACAATTCCTGTTACTGCGATGGTAAACTCGCTGCGGAGACGCTCTGCCTTCTGGAAATTCTCTGTTCCGCAGTCGCTCTCCTCAAAAATGATCTGGATAATGCCGGAACGGTCACGCAGATCCGTAAAGATAATGCCGCCTTTATTTCTGCTTTTCTGAACCCATCCCATAAGGGTCAATTCCTGTCCAACGTTTGCCTCTGTAACTTCCGTACAGCGGCAGGAACGCTTTAAGCCTGCCATTGATTCTGCCATATTTTTCCTCCTGAAACAATCGGAACTTGAAACATTCCAACTGAATTTATTGTGGTATGATTTCCGGTCTTAGTGCTTTAAATCCTCTTTATAGAATTCCTTAAATTCCGTATAACCCTCTTTTCCAAGCTGATCCTTCTGGAATTTTTTATTTTTATTCATCTGGGTCAGAAGGATCTCCTTACCTTCTGCACGGGCTGTCATAGCTTCTTTCATGATAGCCGCCAGACGGGCCATTCCTGTACCCTTTTCAAACAGCCATGCCTCTTTTCCTTTGCTGCTCGGTACGACAAAGCCGGCATCAAGAAGGATCGTAACTATTCTTTCAAAGCCGATGGAGAAGCCGCAGGCAGGTGTATCCATACCTGTAAATTTGCCGATCATCTTATCGTATCTTCCGCCTCCGGCTACGGAACCGCCAAAGCCTTCCATAGATACCTCAAAGATCGTTCCTGTATAGTATCCCATGCCGCGTACCAGTGTCGGGTCGAAAAGCAGGCCAAACTCTCCTGTGGAAACCTCTGTGACAGTGTCCATGATCTGAGCAAGGTTCTCTGCCGCACCATCCTCAAGGATGCCGGACAAGATCTCGCCCATCTTTCTCACACCGGCAGCATCAGCTGTTACCTGTCTCATCAGCTCAAGATATTTGTCTGCCATTGCTTCTGAATATCCGTTTTCCACCAGCTCCGTTTTTACACCATCTGTGCCGATCTTATCCATTTTATCCACGGTGATAAATACCTTATCGATATCCGCCTCCGGGAAACCGCTGTATACAGCCATTGCTCTTAAGATCTTTCTGTCATTGATGCGGACTTCAAATTTGTGATCCGGGCAGATCTTGGAGAGTGCCGTTGTCGTGGCAAGGATCAGCTCGATCTCTGCCTGGTTCGTTGCGTCTCCGAGGATATCGATATCACACTGCATAAACTGTCTGAAACGTCCCTTCTGCGGGCGGTCGGCACGCCATACATTACCGATCTGAAGTGCCTTAAAGGGTGCGGAAAGGGCAGCTGCGTTGTTGGAGTAATATCTGGAAAGCGGAAGCGTCAGATCATAACGAAGTCCGCTGTCTGTCAGATCATTCTCTGTCTCCGCGGTTTCGAGATTCAGCTTCTCTCCGCGCTTTAACACCTTAAAGATCAGTTTTTCGTTGTCTCCGCCCTGCTTACTTAAAAGATTTTCAATGTGCTCCACACAGGGAGTTTCAATTGCGGAAAAGCCAAAGCTTCTATATGTTTCCTTAATCTGGCTGAGAACATAGTCACGGATCTGCATCTCTGCCGGAAGGATATCCTTCATGCCGGTAACCGGCTTTTTCTTTAATGCCATTTTATTTCCTCTTTCTATTTCTTTCCGTTTTAGATTCCAGCGGATATTCGCGATCCGCTTTGCTCGACCATAAGTTTACGACAGCCCCTCAAGCTTTTCAAGCATTTTTTGTTTCCTCTCGATCATTTCATCGATTCTGGAAATATACTGCTCAACATCCTTCACGTTTTCCACACGCTCTAAACGGTTTTCCTTCGGGAATACCACCTTCGTTGTGGTTCCGGCGCCGCAGGCCACAATGGTCTGACGTTCCTCCATGATCAGGATATTGTAGATGCATTCCTTATCCGGTGCCGCGTAACCGACGTTTTCAAAGTTTCCGGCCATGTTTTTCTGTCGGTACAGGTAATACGGCACAAGTCCCATGGAACGGGCGCAGGCTGCGGTCAGATCGATCATTTCCTGTGTGTTCTCGATCTTAAGCCCGGCATAGCGCTCCCGGAAGATATTTAATCTTGCCGCACGCTTGATCGCCAGAGAATGAACCGTCACACTGTCCGGTGCAAGCTCCCGGATCTGTTCCATTGTGTCCCGGACATCGTTGATGTCTTCCTCCGGAAGACCGATGATCAGATCCATATTGATGTTGTCAAAGCCCAGCTCTCTTGCCAGACGGAACTGTTCCTTTACCTTCTCCACCGTATGACGGCGGCCGATCAGATCCAGCGTTGCCTGCTTCATTGTCTGCGGATTTATGGAGATCCTGGTGATTCCGTGGGCGCGCAGCGTCCGTAGCTTCTCCTCCGTAATGCTGTCCGGTCGTCCCGCCTCCACCGTAAATTCCTTTACGGCGGACAGATCAAAGGTCTCCTCGATCTTTGTCAAAATTGCATCCAGCTCCTCCGCTTCCAGAGCGGTCGGAGTCCCGCCGCCGAAGTAGATCGTATCCAAAGTTTTTCCCTTCATCTGATGAGCCACATATTCCAGCTCTTTAAACAGTGCCTCCAGATACAGATGCATTTTTCCCCGCCATGCACCGATCGGGAAGGACGTAAAGGAGCAGTACAGACAGGTAGTCGGGCAAAATGGGATCCCGACATAGAGACTGTATCCATTTTCGTAATCAACGCGGCTCAAGAGATTTTTTTCTCTCTCTGCGATCTCCACGCTGAGGTCGATCTTCTCGCGGCTTGTCAGGTAGGTGTCTGCCATGTATTTTCTGATTTCATCCTCTGTCCATCCTTCATAGAGACGGGTCAGGGCGATCTTTGTAGGACGGATCCCCGTCAAGGTTCCCCACGGAAGCTCCTTCCCTGTCCGTTTTGAGAGCATGTTGTATAATTCCCGTTTAATAGCGGTCTTTGCCGCCAGACGGTTGGAGTAATCCAGCTGAAATGTTCTTTCATCCTCTGTCCGGTCATCGCAGAATATACGGAGACAAAATTCTCCGGCTCCGTTATAAACGCCCTCCACATACATCCTTACATCATCCTGCTTTTCGTGGGCGAACGTCTCACCGGGATAAAATGCCATCATCAGCTCCCGGATATCCTGCTCATACGAAGGATCGTTCAATAAAATTCCCAGCATTTTTAATACCTCGCCAGCGGATTATATTTTTTTTCATGGGCGATCGTTGTCTCTCCCATGTGTCCCGGATATACGATCACATTTTCCGGAAGCGCCAGCAGTTTTTTCACGGAAGCCAGCATATCCATGGCACTTCCCGTCGGAAAGTCTACTCTGCCGTAGGAGGTCTGGAACAAGGTATCTCCGGAGAAAAGAATAGCCTCTTTTTCCAGATAATAGCAGCAGGAGCCGATCGTATGGCCCGGTGTCTCGATCATCTTCCATACCATGCCGGCTGCCTCAAAGGTTTCGCCGTCCCGCAGGGTAACATCCGGCTCCAGAGTGATGGATCTTCTGTAATATTTCATCATCATATTTTTTTCACCATCTCTCAGGACCTCAAGCTCCTTTTCGCATGCATATATTTTAATATCCCATTCTGCCTTTACCGCCTCCGCTGCCATAATATGGTCAAAGTGTCCATGGGTCAGAAGGATCGCCTCCGGCTTCAGGTTCAGATTTTTACACTCATTTATGATCATGTCCGCACTGTCACCCGGATCAACGATCGCCGCGCGCTTTGTCTCATCATAAACCAGGTAGCAATTAGTCTGCACCATTCCGACAAGCAAGCTCTTTACACGAATTACACCCATTTCTTTCTCCTCCGATAAATAGATATCAGGGGCAAAAGCCCCCGATTTTGATGCCTGCGGCCCCTGCTGGTGTCGACAGGCTCACTTTATTTTAGCCGGTGCTCCTCTCAATATCAAGGATTCCTTCCACCTGCCTTAATTTTGCCATCAGATTATTCAGTTCCTCGACGCCATGAACATCAAAGGACATGGTTACCGTAGCTTTTCCCTGCTTATTTGTGCGGGCACTCATACTGGTCACGTCGATCTGTCTTTCCGTAAATACTTTTGAGATATCCACGAAAAGGCCAACTCGGTTATTGCCGAAAATAAGGATCTCTGCAGAATAACTGGCCGGTCCCTTGTCGTCTTCACTTCCCTGCCACTCGGCATCAATCAGCCGGTTTCTTTCTGTTTCAGGAAGCTCCAGAATGTTCGTACAGTCTGTCCTGTGGATCGTGATGCCGCGGCCCCTTGTTACAAAGCCAACGATCTCGTCTCCCGGAACCGGGTTACAGCATTTGGAAAAACGAACGGCAAGATCGTGGATCCCTTTTACCACGATACCGCTCTTTGATTTTCCCCGGATCGGAACCACCGCCGGTTTATTGCTCTCCGCCAGTGTATCTAAGATCGTAGCGTCCGTTACCTCGCGCTTGATCTTCTTCGCCTGCTCCTCTAGCATCTTATTTACGACCTGGCCTTCCTTAAGGCCGCCGTGGCCGACAGATGCCAGTACAGAATCCCAGTCCTGGAACGCATAGCGTGTCATGACCTTTTCCATATACTCCGGCTTGCTGATCTCCGTATAGTTGATCCCCTTGGCCTTACAGTAACGGTCGATCATTTCGCGGCCGCGGGCAATATTGTCTGCCTTTCTCTCCTGTTTAAACCACGCATTGATCTTATTCTTCGCCTGGCTGCTCTTTACCAGATTAAGCCAGTCTCTGCTCGGACCCTTGGAGTTCTGGGATGTCATGATCTCGATCCGGTCACCGTTCTGGATCACATAATCGATATTGACAAGCTTTCCGTTGACTCTCGCTCCGACCATCTTATTTCCGACAGCCGTATGGATCGCATAGGCAAAGTCGATTGGTGTGGAGCCGCTTGGAAGCGCCTTTACATCTCCGTTCGGGGTAAAGCAGTATACACTGTCGGAGAACATATCCAGATCGCTCTTTATCATGCTCAGGAATTCCTTATTGTCGGACATGTCCTGCTGCCATTCCAGTATCTGACGGAGCCAGCTGAGCTTTTCTACCTCGCTGCCTGCAGCTGCCTGTCCGCTTCCGCTTTCCTTATATTTCCAGTGGGCAGCGATACCGAATTCTGCGATCCGGTGCATTTCAAAGGTTCTGATCTGGATCTCGAAGGGCTGTCCGTTCGTTCCGATCAGTGTTGTATGAAGCGACTGGTACATATTCGGTTTTGGCATGGCGATATAATCCTTGAAACGACCGGGGATCGGCTTATACATTTCATGGATCACGCCGAGCGCCGCATAGCAATCCTTTACGGAATCTACGATAATACGCACGGCAAAAATATCATAGATCTGATCCAGCGTCTTATGCTGGTTCACCATTTTTTTGTAAATACTGAAGAAGTGCTTGACCCTTCCGCTGATCTCACATTCGATCTCGGAATTTTTCATGTGAACGCTGATCTCTGCAATGATATCATTGATAAATTTCTGGCGCGCTTCACTTGTCAGAGCGATCTTCTCCTGCAGGTCGTTGTAGACCTCCGGCTCCAGATACTTAAGGGCCAGATCGTCTAACTCGATCTTGATCTTTGAAATACCGAGACGATCTGCCAGCGGTGCATAGATCTCGATCGTTTCTCTTGCCTTCTCCTTCTGCTTCTCCGGTCTCATATACTGCAGAGTACGCATATTGTGGAGTCGGTCAGCAAGCTTGATCAGGATGACACGGATGTCCTTTGCCATGGCGAGAAACATTTTTCTTAAGTTCTCTGCCTGCATTTCCACCTTATCGGCCGACCATGACAACTGTGTCAGCTTTGTGACACCGTCGACCAAAAGTGCGACCTCCGCACCGAACATACTCTTAAGCTCATCCCCTGTGAGAACCGTATCCTCTACCACGTCATGGAGGATACCGGCTATAATGGATTCCTTATCCAGCTCCAGATCCGCCAGAATGATCGCCACACACAAGGGGTGGATAATATATGGCTCTCCGGATTTTCTCTTTTGATCCTTATGGGCGTCTCTGGCGATATGGTACGCCTTTTCTACCATACTCAGATCATCTGAGGGATGGTATTTTTTTATGCTGCGGACCAGATCCTCGTATAATACCTCCGGACTTGTAAAATCGGCCGGGGCTTCCAGCTCAGTCTCAATTTTTTTCAGTTTATCTTCTTCCATATTTATTTCTCACACCCTTTCGTATGAGGAAATGCCGGCGGTCTGTCACGCTGCACCTCACCCATTTTGGTAATAAAATTAATTATAATTTTTTTTGGAGTAAAAAGCAATCCCTTAAATTTAAAAGACCACAGAATGGATATCGGACAGCCATTCTGTGATCCTTTGCTGATTGATTCGGGTCAAGCTACGGCCGGAAGGAGTGATAAGAAACTCCAGGCTGTGCTCCGCCCCGGAGAGCTGCCATCTCACTGACCGTTACCAGCTGATAGCCACGGCGGATCAGCTCCGGTATCAATACCAGTGCCGCATCCGCAGATGCCTCATACAGATCGTGCATCAGAACGATGTCTCCGTCCCGAACCGAGCCTAAAACTGTATTGATCGTGTTCTGGGCATTCCGCGTTTTCCAGTCCAGTGTATCTATCGACCAGAGGATCGCCGGAACTCCCTTCTGAGCCAGTGTCTGCTTTGAGGCATCGTTGATAAAGCCTCCCGGAGGTCTCATAATAATTGTCTTAACTCCTGCGATCTCCTGAAGGGCTGCATCGACCTGGTTCAGATTGTTCAACAATGCTGACGATGACAGCTTGCTGATATAGGAGTGATCCCATGTGTGGCTCGCCGGTTCGCATCCTAAAGCTACCATCCGTTTTATCGTTTCCGGATATTTACCCATCCGGTTTCCGACCATAAAGAAGGTTGCGACTGCACCATTGGACTCCAGACAATCTAAAATCCTGGCAGTTTGTCCGGAAGGGCCGTCATCAAAGGTAAGAGCGACCATCGGTCTGGATGGGTCGATCTGACGTCCCTTATGCTTGCCCTCTGCCGGCAGTCCTCCGTTTTTCGGCATTACAGCCACACGGAGCCCGTCAACCCGGAGTCCCTGTGCCTCTGTTCCTGCTGTTTCTCCGTTTTTTACAAGCTCTGTCCAGCTTCCGCTCTGGAAAACAGAATAATACAGATCATAGTTTTCCTCCAGCTGACCGGTAAGCTGCATTCTGACTGCCTCTAACGGCTGATCCGTGTCGGTCGTTCCCGCCGGAGTAAAGTTCTCCTTCCATTCCTGCCATCCGAAGCCGCTTACATTTACCTGATAGGATATGGTTCCGGTCATCCCGGCCGGCTGATTTTTTAAGGAGGCCGTGATCGCTGTCACATAAGAGCCGTTCGCTGCACTCTCATAAACATTGTCATCAACTGTTTCAGCCCATCCTTTTCCATAGCTATGTACTCCGTACACCGCTCCCATCGTTTCTTCCGCGCTAGCCGGAAAGGCCATGGCGGCCGTGCCTGCCGCTGCCAGAACAGCCAAGATTGTTCCTTTTAAAATTGCTTTAATCTTTCTCATTTTTACTACACCACCTGTTTTCTATATGTATTTTATCCAAAAATGTCCTTTATGAGCTGCATGGATTCCTCGTATGCTGTTTCTCCCTTAAAATCCTGCAGAGACTCAAACACTCCCCGATAGTACCACTCGTGTTCCTTTTTATCCGTAACGCGGAATTTCTTCCAGACCTCGTCCCCCTTGACCAGATAATCGGCCGCTGTACTTCTCAGGTTGCTTAATTTATCTCCCAAGCAGATCATCCTGACCTCTCTCGGAGCCGTCTTTAACCGTTCAATCGTTGCCCCCTTTCGTTCCTTCCATGTCTTTGATTTGTCCTCGCTTTCAGCTAAGACAAGATCGGCTACCCTTTGTCCAAACCTTTCTCCAAGCTCCTCGTAGGTGACCGGCGTATCCTCGATCACGTCATGGAGAAGCGCGGCGCTGATGACCTCCGGATCCTTGGTAAGACCGGATACGATCACTGCCGCCTCAAACGGATGGACGATATAAGGGATCCCGGAGCCTTTCCTTAATTTTCCTTCATGTACTCTTTTTGCAAATTCTGCTGCTTCTTTTATCATAACTGCTCCCTTCCCGGGGATATCCCGGTACAGCCGTTAATTATCCTTTGATACACAGACATTCAGGTAATTATATGGAATTTCGATCCCTTCCCGGTCAAATGTCAGCTTGATCTCCTCCGTTAGCTTCCATTTTGTCGACCAATAGTCTTCTGTCTTTAACCAGCCCCGGGCAGTAAGTCCCACGCTGCTTTCTCCCAGACTCTCCACTGCCACCATGATCCCATCCTCCTTTAGGATTGCCGGGCATTGCTCTAAAAGCTCCTGCAGAAGCTGTTTGGCTTTTTTTAGATCCGAGGAGTATCCGATCCCAACGTTCAGCACAAGCCTCCGCTTGTCCATTCCCGTGAAATTCGTAAGGGGTGTGCTGGAGATGCTGCTGTTGGGGATAATGACCTTCCGGTTATCCAACGTTAGGAGTGTGGTATAGACGAGGCCAATCGCCTCCACAGTCCCCTCTCCATTTGAGGTCTTTATATAGTCTCCGACCTTAAAGGGTTTTAAAAACAGGACCATGACACCTCCGGCAAAGTTGGATAGGGTATTCTGCATGGCAAGGCTCAGGGCCAGCGTAAAGGCTCCCACTATCGTCACCAGCGATGTGGTCTTTATCTCCAGCACCTCTGCTGCCATAAAGATCAGGATACCGGTCAGCACTGCATTTAACAGTGCATCTAAGAATTTAGTAAGTGTGATCTCGAGCCCGGCGCGTTTCATGGACTTTCGCATGCCATTTCTCACGGCCTTTATGATCTTCAGTCCGATAAACACCATTAACAGGGCTGTCACGAGCCTCATTCCCGGTCCGACCATCTTGTGTCCCAGCTCCGCAAGAGTGGATGTTTTCGCGTCCGTAACAGCGGAAATATCTAATTTATCGAGATTCAGAACATATCCCTCCTTAATTTAACCGAATCAAGTAAGTCCCCTGCTTCAATTGCGAAAAGCAATAAGCAGTGGGTGGGGACTTGCTTGTATCA
>CAKRPJ010000046.1:0-14277 GCA_934376955.1 uncultured Lachnospiraceae bacterium
TATGGCGGAATAGCTCAGTTGGCTAGAGCATACGGTTCATACCCGTAGTGTCGAGAGTTCGAATCTCCCTTCCGCTATCAAAACCCGGTTATCTTTGATATCCGGGTTTTTTCATACATACTCCAATTTACAGGAAAAAGAACCGGCAGGACATTATCCGTACCGGTTCTTTCTTATGTTTATCGGTTATTGCTATACAAGCTTATCAAGGACAGAGGTTCCGATCATGCTGTCCGCTTTTTTAAGTCCAAAGTTGCTAAGGATCGTGGCTCCGATATCTCCGAAGGTCTCCGCTTCCGGCAATCTGCTGCTCTCTTTAAACTCCGGAGAATAGGAAAGGAACGGAACCTTTTCGCGGGTATGATCCGTACCCTTATAGGTCGGGTCGTTTCCATGATCTGCTGTTATAATAAGAAGGTCGTCCTCCCTGAGAAGCGAGAGAAGCTCGCCAAGCTTCTGGTCAAACCGCTCCAGTTCTTCTGCATATCCCTCCGGATTTCTTCTATGGCCCCAGAGGGCGTCAAAATCCACAAGGTTTACGAAGCAGAGTCCATGGAAATCCTTTTTGCAGACATCAATGGTCTGTTCCATGCCATGCACAGAGGATTTTGACTTATAGCTCTCTGTGATCCCTTCTCCGTCAAAGATATCGCGTATCTTTCCGATGGAGATCACATCGTATCCGTTATCCTTGAGGATATTAAGTGCCGTTACTCCGGATGGCTTCAGGGCATAATCGTGACGGTTGCTTGTCCGGACAAACTCACCACGCTTTTTACCGATATATGGTCTTGCGATCACACGGCCCACGCGCCATTCCTCCTTCATTGTGATCTCACGCGCGATCTCACAGCATCGGTACAATTCCTCGAGACCGAAGGTCTCTTCATTTCCGCAGATCTGAAGGACGGAATCCGCAGAGGTATATACGATCATGTGACCTGTCGCGATCTCCTCCTCGCCAAGCTCATCTAAGATCGCCGTACCGCTTGCAGATTTATTTCCAATCACCTTATGACCCGTTTTTTCCTCCAGCTCTTTAATAAGCTCCGGCGGAAAGCCATGGTCGGTAAAGGTCTTAAAGGGGGTCGTTGTATGGATTCCCATCATCTCCCAATGTCCCGTCATGGTATCCTTTCCGTTGCTCATCTCACGCATTACCATGTAGTGTCCCTTCGGTTCCTTTTCCGGTTCCTGTCCCTTCATTGGGCAGAGCTCTCCGATCCCCAGCTTCATCATATTCGGGATCTTAAGCTCACTGACGCGTTCCGCAATGTGGCCCAGTGTATTTACGCCCACGTCTCCGAATTTTTCGGAATCCTCCATGGGCCCGATTCCAAGGGAATCTACGACGATCGTGAATATTCTTTTAAATTTCTGCATTCAGATCTACCTCTTTTCTTATTATCGTTATATCTGTTACTTTATATGCCTCTATTTTCTGAACCTTATCTCTTTTCCCTGTCCTGTGCGATCAGGATACGAAGCGCCTCCACACCGGCCCTGATCGCAGACTCTGTATCTCTGGCCAGAGGATTATCGAGTCCGGCTTTTTCTCTCTCCTGATTAGCCATAGCTAAAAAGCAGGCTCCGCAGCGCACCTTCAGGTGGCTGGCTACAATAAATAATGCGGCGGATTCCATCTCGGATGCCTTGCAGCCAAGACGAAGCCACGCATCCCACTTATTGATCAGCTCATTTGCAACCGGCATCACGCTCGGATCATGCTGTCCGTAAAAGGAATCTTTACTCTGTACCACACCGGCATGCCAGTGATAGCCCAGCTTCTTTGACGCTTCAACGAGGGCATTGATCACCTCAAGGTCTGCGACAGCCGGAAATTCGATCGGTGCATATTCTCGGCTGGTTCCCTCGGCACGGATGGCGCCGGTGGCGATCACGATGTCGCCTCCCTTTACATTCATTTCCATACCGCCGCAGGTGCCCACACGCACAAAGGTATGGGCTCCGCATTTCACCAGTTCTTCCATTGCGATGGATGCAGAGGGGCCGCCGATGCCGGTAGAGGTTACACTGACCTTTACACCATCCAGATACCCGGTATATGTCACAAACTCACGATTGTCTGCTACAAATTCCGCATTATCAAAGTGTTCCGCTATTTTTTTGCACCGTTTGGGATCTCCGGGCAGGATCACATACCCTCCCACATCACCCGGTCTTATATTCAAATGATACTGTAATCCGCGTTCTTTTTCGTAAGGCATAGTATACTCCTCTCCGCAGCAGGGCTGCTCATTTCTTTCTTTTACAATACCACAAAATCAGGCCACTGTCAAAAACACATCCTTCGCAAAATCGTTAATTTGCTTGCTGTTTACTTGCTTTTTCATTAATTTTCATTAAACAGCCTTGAAAGTGGCTGTTGCCTGTGCTATAATCTGCGAATGTTAAAGGAATGACATTTATGGCCTCCTCTGCCACTTTAAAAGAGGATGAAAAAGGAGTGTTTTTATGAAACAGCTGATTAAAAAATACGGGCATATCTGGATCCTCTCCTATGGCATCATCTATCTGACCTGGTTTTCAAAGCTGCAGGAAAATGTAGGAAAGCCGTATCATGTAATACATGCGGCGCTGGATGATATGATCCCTTTCTGTGAGTATTTTATCGTTCCGTATCTGCTTTGGTTTTTATATGTGGCTGCTGCCATTATTTATTTCTTCTTTACCAGTAAGGAGGATTACTACAGGCTCTGCACATTTCTTTTCACCGGAATGACCATCAGTCTTCTGGTCTGCACCCTGTATCCCAACGGAACAAATTTCCGTCCGGTAATCGACTCATCAAAGAATGTATTCTGTTATCTCGTGAACACATTGTGGAAGCTGGATCCGTGCATCAACGTATTCCCGAGCATCCATGTATACAATTCCATCGGTGTCCACATTGCCGTCAGCCATAGCAGCACCCTCTCCAAAAACAAGCTTCTGCTGAACGGCTCCAGGATCCTCATGCTTCTGATCTGTATGGCAACCGTATTCTTAAAGCAGCATTCCGTTGTCGATGTTATGGGATCCTTGTTAATGGCAACTGTCATCTATCCGATCGCATACGCTCCGGAAACCTCCGGAAAGAAACGCTATGCCGGCGGACTCAATATGTGATCTATACAATAATTTCTAATAAGAGTAAAGAAACAGCCCCGAAAGTCTTCTTCGGAGCTGTTTTTATTTATCTGTTTATTTACGATATCCCGTGGTAAAATCCACCACATTCTTAAGCGGCTCCCCACTGCACCATGCTTTCAGGTTGCTTCCGGCGATCCTGATGATACGCTCAAAGGTCTCCGGCAGGAAAAAGTTTCCGGCAACATGAGGTGTGATCACAAGATTTCCAAGCTCCCATAAGGGGTCGTCTTCCGGAAGCGGCTCCGGTTCCGTCACATCGATGGCGGCCGCATTGAGATACCCTTCCTTGAGAACGTCATACAGCGCCTTAGGATCTATGGCATTTCCGCGGCCTACATTTATAAGGTAGGAACCCGGCTTCATCAGATGCAGTCTTCTCTCATCCATCAGATGATTCGTTGCCGGCCCACCCGGAAGCACCATAGCGACGATATCTGCCCTTGGAAGAAGCTCATCCAGCTTATCCATTGTATACTGCTCATCCAGATACTCCGGTTTTTCCCGATCTGTTCTGCGGACTCCGATCGTGTAAGCCCCCAGTGCCTTCATCTTTCTCGCAAAATCACCGCCGATGTCCCCGATCCCAAGAGTCAGGATCGTAGAGCCC
The DNA here is from genome assembly GCA_934376955.1 of uncultured Lachnospiraceae bacterium. Taxonomy (GTDB): domain Bacteria; phylum Bacillota; class Clostridia; order Lachnospirales; family Lachnospiraceae; genus CAKRPJ01. Next base: position 3,761 of record CAKRPJ010000046.1, read on the forward strand.
TCTACAGAGATAATATTGCCCATCGACTTCCACTGGTGGCTCGACTGATTTCTGTGATACTGGTTAAAGCGGCGGATCAGATCAAAAGTCATGGCGATCATGTGCTCTGAAACAGCAAGCCCATAGGCCCCTGTGGCATTAGTGAGTATCGTTTTTTCCGGAAGCACACCGGGTTTTGTATACTGGTCAGCTCCCGCAGAATTTAACTGAAACCATTCCAGAGCTTCTGCCTTCTGTATCAGCTCGGGAGAAAGATTTCCGATGATCGCATCTGCCTCTCTCACGTCCTCCTCGGATACCTGTTTTCCCGGAATATAACGAAAGCTGCATAAAGCTCCTCCCTCAGAGGCCATCTCCTGTAAGTATTCTTTATGTTTCTCCGTAACCGGGATCGTAACCAGAATATTCTTCTTTACTCCCGTCATTATTCCTCCACTCCTACAGGCTTTGTTTCGTTTCTAAGCCATGCTCTTTCCGCATCATTAAGGTACGGAGCCAGCTTTTCGTATACCATCTCCTGATATTCATTCAGCATTCGGATATCGGAGCGATCCATAACCGACAGATCCAGAGCCGATGTATCAAAGGGAGCCAGTGTCAGTGTTTCAAAATACATAAACTGGCCGTACATGTTCTTCTCTCCCTTACGGCAGAGTAAAAGGTTTTCATCCCGGATTCCGTATCCGCCTTCAATATAAAGACCCGGCTCGTCAGATGTCACCATGCCTTCTTCCATAACACAGCAGTCGCGGCGTTCCGGCACATGCTTCCAGCGGATCCCGTTCGGACGCTCATGAACATTGGAAAGGAAGCCGACACCATGGCCTGTTCCGTGGTTGAAGTTGAGTCCGCGCTCCCATAGTGGCCCCCGTGCCAGATAATCTAAATTGATACCCTGACATCCGTAAAGGAATCTGGCACCGGCAAGACGGAGCATTCCCATAAGCACCAGTGTATAGTGAAAACGCATTTCATCTGTGATGGGCCCGGTACAAACCGTTCTGGTCACATCTGTTGTTCCTTCATAATAATGTCCGCCGGAATCTAAGAGGTAGAAGCCACGGTCACCGATCACTGTTTCATCCTCTTTTGTCGGATGATAATGACACATAGCTGCATTAGAGCCATACGCAGAGATCGTAACAAAGCTCGGGCAGATATAACCCTCCTGCTCTTTACGGAATGCCTCCACACGCTCTGCCGCCTCAGTCTCGGTAATATTCTGCTTTAATCCCTCTGTCTTAAGCCAGTACAGGAATTTGGTGAGAGCAACGCCATCCTTTAAGTGGGCACGTCTAAGATTCTCCATCTCTATCGGATTCTTAACTGCCTTCATCAGAGAAGTCGGATTCATTTCTTCCACGATGCGGTTAGAGGAATCGATGCTCTTAAACAGGGCAAAATTCACCTTTTCTGTCTCCAGAAGTACCGTTTCCCCGCAAAGAGCGCGGGCTGCATCGTAAATATCACCATAAGCATGAACTGAGATATTATTTTCCTGAAGATATGCTCTTACCTTATCATCCATACGGCTGCTGTCGATAAACAGCTGTACCGCATCCATTTTCAGAAGGAGGAACGCAGCCGGAAGCGGATTTCCATCCTCTGCTTCCTTTCGGATGTTTAAAAGCCATGCAATATCATCCAAACTTGCGATGATGTGGGAAGAAGCGTGAACCTCCTCCATTCTCTTTCTGACGCGGCTGATCTTGTCGGAAACGGATTCTCCTGCATATTCTACGCCAAGTACCCAAAGTGCCGGGCTTTGCAGCGCCGGGCGGGACTTCCATACTTCTCCGACCAGGTCATTCTCTACGACACAGGAGCCATGTTTCTTTTCCAAGACACGCTCAAACTCCTGTCCCACCTTTGTATTTACCACACGGCCGTCCATACCGAGAACGCCGCCCTCCGGAAGATTTCTTTCAATATATTCCAACACAGTGGGAACTTCCTCATTTCCCATCTCCATAAGATCGGTATCCTGACCGGCAAGCTGCTTCTTCGCCTGAACAAAGTACCGTCCGTCTGTCCACATTCCGGAGAAATCCTGTGTTATAACCATGGTTCCTGCAGAACCGGAGAACCCGGAAATAAACTCACGGCATTTAAAATATGCCTCTACTTCTTCCGAATCATGGAAATCCGTTGACGGAATGTAATACATATCGATGTTTTTCTGCTTCATCAAAGCTCTTAAAGCCTGAAGACGTTCGTTAGCCATATTGATCCTTCCTTTCTCATCTTTCTATAATACCACGATCTGACAGCTCCTCATTGTTTCCAATGCCGCCTCATGCTTCTCGGGAAAACCCTGCAAAAGGTATAGATCCTCCTGCAGGGCCTCTTATTTATTATTTGAAATATTTTACGCCGCTCTCAAAGATCTTCATATCCTGTTCGCCGTAAATGTTCTTTGCAACTGCCTCTCCCCTTCTCTCGGAGTGAGCCATCTTACCATATACACGTCCGTCCGGGCTCGTGATGCCCTCGATCGCCATATAAGAACCATTCGGGTTCCAGTATTCGTCCATAGTCGGATTGCCGCAGTCATCCACATACTGAGTAGCAACCTGTCCATTTGCAAACAGCTTAGCGATCCATTCGTCACTAGCAACGAATCTTCCCTCGCCGTGGGAAACCGGGTTCACATAAATTCCGCCAAGCTCTGCTTCTGCAAGCCACGGAGACTTATTGGAAACCACCTTCAGGTTGACCATCTTTGATACATGACGTCCGATCGTATTATAAGTCAGTGTCGGAGAATCCGGCTTCTGCTCAGAGATCACTCCGTCCGGGACAAGTCCAAGCTTAATTAATGCCTGGAAGCCGTTGCAGACACCTAAGATAAGTCCGTCTCTTTCGCTGAGGAGCTTCATGATCTCCTCCTTTAATATATCGTTACGGAACGCAGTAGCAAAGAATTTTGCGGAGCCCTCCGGTTCATCCCCGGCGGAGAAGCCGCCCGGGAACATAACGATCTGGGCTTTCTCGATCTCTTTTCTGTAGACCTCAACCGACTCTCTAATATCTTCTGCACTCAGATTGCGGAATACTCTTGCAGAAACCTTCGCACCGGCACGTTCAAATGCCTTTGTACTGTCATACTCACAGTTCGTTCCCGGGAATACCGGGATAAATACACTGGGAGTACCGATCTTATGGCTGCAGACCGCGATCCTTCCGCCCTTATAAAGCTCGTTCTTTACTTCTGTCTGTGCAACGCCGGAGGTTGTCGGGAAAATATCTTCCAACGGAGCATCCCAGACCTTAAGTGCTTCCTCAAGGGAAAGGACGGTATTTCCATATTCAAAGGCAGCGCGGTTTGTCACCTCACCGATAACGGTATAGCTGATAGAGAGTGCAGAAAGCTTGTCTGCCGGAACCTCACATACGATATCGCCCCAGCCCGGAGCAAAGAGATCACGCTTGTCTACGCTGTGATCGATCACAACACCGAGATGGTTTCCGAAGGCCATCTTGCTGACAGCCTCTGCCACGCCATTTCCTTCCACCGCATAAGCGGAAACGATCTTTCCTGCCTCGATATCCTCAAACAGCTTTCCATAGCCCTCCATGATCTGCTCATATACAGGAAGGTCATAGCTGTCTTTCTTGATCTTAAACATAACGATCTTATTGCCCGGCTTCTTAAATTCCGGAGAGATCACTGTCTTCTGATCTGCCACATCAACCGCAAAGGAAACAAGAGTCGGCGGAACATTTACTTCTTCACCGCCTTCTTCCTTAAAGCTTCCGGACATACTGTCCTTACCGCCGATAGACGGAAGGCCAAAGCCCATCTGGGCGCTGTAAGCACCGAGAAGTGCAGCGAAGGGCTGACTCCAGCGAGTCGGTTCTGTATTCATTCTACGGAAATATTCCTGGAATGTAAAGCGGATTTTTTTATAGTCTCCACCGGCAGCCACGATTTTTGCGATGGAGGTAAGCACGGCGTAAACTGCACCATGATACGGGCTCCAGCTGGAAAGGTACGGATCAAAGCCATAGCTCATCAGGGTTACGGCATCACATTTTCCTTTTAATACCGGAAGCTTTGCTGCCATTGTCTGGATCTCTGTCATCTGGTATTTTCCACCATAAGGCATCATGACTGTACCTGCACCGATAGAGGCGTCAAATCTCTCCACAAGACCCTTCTGGGAGCAGACATTTAAAGAGCTTAACATCTTAAGCCATGCTTCCTTCACATCACCGATCTCTTTTTTCGCAAATGGGGTTCCTTCATGATTCGGAACCTCAAGGGTAACGTCTGTCTCCTGATGAGCACCGTTTGTATCAAGGAAGGCGCGGCTGAGGTCAACGATCGTCTTGCCTCTCCAGGTCATTACAAGGCGCGGGCTCTTAGTTACAGTGGCAACGGTAACGGCTTCAAGGTTTTCCTCTGCCGCATATCCAAGGAATGTGTCAACATCCTTCGGATCTACAACGACAGCCATACGCTCCTGAGACTCGGAAATCGCAAGCTCTGTTCCGTCAAGTCCTGCATATTTTTTCGGAACCTTGTCGAGGTCGATCATAAGTCCTGCTGCAAGCTCACCGATGGCAACAGACACTCCGCCTGCTCCAAAGTCGTTACATTTCTTTATAAGTCTGGATACCTCCGGACGGCGGAACATTCTCTGGATCTTTCTCTCTGTGGGCGGATTTCCCTTCTGTACCTCTGCACCGCATACCTCGATGGATTCCTCTGTATGTACCTTGGAGGAGCCTGTCGCACCGCCGATACCGTCACGGCCGGTACGTCCTCCGAGAAGGATGATGATATCTCCCGGATCGGAGGTTTCACGGATCACGTTTGCTCTCGGAGCCGCAGCCATTACCGCACCGATCTCCATTCTCTTGGCAACGTAGCCCGGATGATATAATTCTTTTACATAGCCGGTGGCAAGTCCGATCTGGTTTCCGTAGGAGCTGTAGCCGTGGGCTGCCTCAGTTACGATCTTTCTCTGGGGAAGCTTGCCCTTTAAGGTCTCATTTAATGGCTTTGTCGGATCTGCAGCGCCGGTGATACGCATAGCCTGATAAACGTAAGTACGTCCGGAAAGCGGATCACGGATCGCACCGCCAAGGCAGGTGGCAGCACCGCCGAAAGGCTCGATCTCTGTCGGATGGTTATGGGTTTCATTCTTAAAGTTGATGAGCCACTCCTCTGTCTTTCCGTCGATCTCTACCGGCACTACGATGGAGCAGGCATTGATCTCATCGGAGATCTCAAGATCATCTACCTTTCCTTCCTTGCGGAGCTTTTTTGCACCGAGGCAGGCAAGATCCATAAGGCAGACGAATTTGTCATCCCTGCCCTTATACATTTCCTGATGATCTGCCAGATACTTTTTAAAGGTCTCCTCGATGGGCTTTCTGTAATCGCCCTCAGTAAAGGTAATATTCTTCAATTCTGTAGAGAAGGTGGTATGACGGCAATGGTCAGACCAGTATGTATCGAGCACGCGGATCTCTGTTACGGACGGATCGCGTTTTTCCTCATTTTTGTAATAATTCTGGATATGCTGGAAATCCTTGAAGGTCATTGCAAGGTTCAAGGAAGCATAAAGCTCCTTAAGCTCCTTTTCTCCCATAGCGGAAAAGCCCTCAAATACGGCAACATCCTCAGGTACATCAAATACTGCTACCAGTGTATCCGGGATCTCCTCTGCTGCCTCACGGGAATCCACCGGATTGATACAGAAGGATTTGATTGCCTCTGCCTCGGCCTCGGTAATATCTCCGGAAATAACATAAGTTGTTGCGGATTTGATGACCGGCTCCTCGTTTTCATTTAACAGCTTTACACACTGTACGGCAGAATCTGCTCTCTGGTCAAACTGTCCCGGAAGATATTCCACTGAAAAAACGAAATCCTTTTCATTGTGAAGGAAGGTATTCTCAAATACAGTATCCACCGGCGGCTCGGAAAAGATCGTCAAAAGTGACTCTTTATAGACATCCTCTGAAATATTTTCAATGTCATAGCGGATCAGGATACGGACTCCTGTTACTCCCCGGATCCCCAGGTAGCTTCTGATCTCATCGCTAAGCTCTCTGGCCTGAACGGCAAATTCCGGTTTCTTCTCAACAAATACGCGCTTTACGCTCATGTTTTTTCCTCCTTGTATGTTTAATGCGGGATCTGATGGCTTCCCTTACATTAATATTCCTCTGTCTCTCATGCCATACTAACACATCTTATATAAATAAGTAAAATTAATAAATTTAATCTTATTAATTATATACGCTAATATATTCTTATTATTGAAATTCACGGTTCAGCTCACTTAAGTTCAATGCATCCATCGTCATGCGCATCACCTCGCGGACCTCGTCCTCGGTCATCTGCATGCGTTCTGCCAGCTCCTTAAGGTTTGCTTCCCGTCCCAGTTCCTCTGCCATCACCTTGGAAACCTCCTGAAGCACATTGACGCGGGCCAGCATCTCCTCCTCTTTTTCAAGCTCCTCCCTGTTCTCGTTGATGGTTTCCTCCATGCGGACGCGGATCCGGCTCTCCAGAAGCTTTTCAAAGCTGCCCTCAAATCCCTCATCCGCTAACATCACCAGTTCAAGGCTGGCCTCCTGGATCAGATCCGCCATCGGAACTCCTTTGTTCAGATAATCCTTGATGATCAGAAGCACTCCTTTCAGATTCCCTTCGATCAGACGTTCTCTGGCCTCAGCCTTTCCCTCCTTGATCTCAGAAAGAAGCCTTGCATTTTCTTCCTCGGTGCATGGCGTTATCGCAGAAAGCTCCTCCAGATAAAACTGATAGATATCTGTTCCGAGACCGCCCTCCTCGGTGCCTGCTTGTGCACCGCTTTCAACACGATCCCCGCTGCTTTCCTCATCCCATACGTCATTTCTGTCAAAATTTTCTTTCATATATGTCATGTCCTTTCCGATTCCAAATATTTCTCTTTTCAAAATGCCTTCCCTGTGATAAAATAGACTGGCATTTATAAGGAGGTCTAATGATGGATATCAATTATGAATTATATAAGGTTTTTTATTATGTTGCAAGAACCTTGAGCTTCTCCGAAGCCTCCAAGCAGCTCTTTATTTCCCAATCGGCTGTCAGCCAGTCGATCAAGGTTCTTGAGAAAAAGCTGGGACAGGCCCTGTTTGTGCGGAGCACAAAAAAAGTGCAGCTGACGCCGGAGGGGGAGATCCTTTTTAAGCACATTGAACCCGCCATGAACCTGATCCGCAGGGGAGAAAATCAGCTTTTGGAAGCCAATACACTGAACGGAGGTCAGCTGCGTATCGCTGCCAGTGACACGATCTGCCGCTATTTTCTGGTTCCCTACCTCGGCAGATTCCATACTGCCTATCCCAATATCCATATTAAGGTGACAAACTCTACTTCCATCGATTGTGCCCATCTGCTTGAAAACGGACAGGTGGATTTTATCATCACGAATTTTCCCAATTCCGGCCTGTCCAATACGCTGAATGTCCGGGCGATCCACGAATTTCACGATGTTTTTGTGGCAAATCCCAACTATTTTCCGATAAAGGAGCATCCCGTCACCCTTGATGAGCTTTTAGACGATCCGATCATGATGCTGGATCGGAAAAGCACCACCAGCGAATTTCTTCATTCCCTGTTCCAGAAGTCTCATCTGGATCTGGTTCCGGAGATCGAGTTAAGCAGCAATGACCTTCTCATCGATCTGGCAAGGATCGGTCTGGGTATCGCCTTCGTTCCGGATTTTTGCATCCCAAAGGGAGAAAAGGAGCTTTATGTTCTGGATCTTAAAGAAAAGCTTCCTGCCAGAAAGCTCGTTGTGGCTTACAATGAGGCCCTTCCGATCTCCCAGGCTGCCCGCCAGTTCATCGACATTCTTCCCTAGCTTTCTTCCTCACCCTTCTTCCAGAAATCAGAGAGGCATGCAGAAACATTGCTTTTGTTCACCATCTGGAAATGCTCCCATTCTCTCGGGAACAATTCCAGATGATCCCGCTTCAAAAAACGATCATCCAAAAGCAGGATGACTCCTTTATCGGCAGGTGTGCGGATCACGCGCCCTGCTGCCTGAAGGACTTTATTCATTCCCGGATACTGGTAAGAAAAATCGAAGCCTCTTTCTTCTGTTTCATCGAAATATTCTCTGAGGATCTCCTGCTCTGTGCAGACCATTGGAAGTCCCGTCCCTACAACGATAACCCCGATAAGCCGTTCCTCCTTAAGATCGACTCCCTCTGAAAAGCTTCCTCCCATCACACAGAAGGCTGCGAGGGAATGCTCTCTTTTTCGTTCAAATTCCTCCAGAAATTCCTTTTTTTCTATTTCTCCCATCCCCTGTCCCTGTATGATCAGGTCTGCCTTTAAGGGCGCCTCCTCAAAGATTTTTTCAACAGCGTCCATATACTGATAGGAGGGAAAAAAGATCATATAATTCCCCTTCTTTGCTTCTGTGACTGTGCGGATATAATCTGCCACCTTCCGATACTCCGCCTCATTTCGTCTGGAGTAGCGGCTGCTCACATCCGTTGCCACCATTAACAGACGGTTGCTCTCAGGAAACGGCGAGGCAGCATAAACCGCATAATCCTCTGTTTCCCCCGAAAGAAGCTTTTTATAATAATTTACCGGAAGCAGCGTCGCAGAGAACAGGATCGTGCTGTTTCCCTGCCCCATACAACGGGAAAGGAGTCTGGAGGGATCCACGCAAAAGAGCCGCACCGAAAAGGAGGTGTTTCCGACATTTTCCGCGTAGATCCTATAGTGGTCATCCAGCTCCTCGTATATATAAAGGAAATCCCTCAGACAAAAATAAAGCTCCAGCACCTCATCTCTGCCTTCAAATTCCGGATATTCCTCTAAAAACTCCTCCATTTCCGAAAAAACCGACATGATCTCTGCCGCAAGTCCCGTCACATCCTGAAGGATCTGATAATCCTCGCACTCCCGCTTCATGGAAAGCAGTATCCGGTTGCAGCGTTCAAGCTTCCGTTCCAGCTTCGGTGACATATTTTTGATCCTGCGCTTTACTTCAAGGATATCCTCTTTTCTTACCGCCGCACTATACATCTTTCTGGCCCGTGAAACAAGATTGTGGGCCTCATCGACCAAAAAAAGATAACCGCCGACGGCTCCCTCCGCAAAATAACGTTTCAGCCGTACATTCGGATCGAAAACATAATTATAATCGCATACGATACCGTCTGTCCAGCTTGATATGTCCAGCTCATATTCAAAGGGGCAGACCCGATACTTTTCCGCATAGGAAAGAATCTTTTGCTGCGTGATATCCTGTTCCAGATGCAGGATATCGAATACCGCCTCGTTGACCCGGTCATAATGCCCCTTTGCCCGGGGACATACATCGGGATCACATATCCTCTCCTCGAAGGGGCAGAGCTTTTCTCTTGCTGTGATCGTTACAGAAGTAAAGATAAGACCGCGTTCTCTCAGAATGGAAAGGGATTCCTCCGCAACAGTCCGAGTGACGGTTTTAGCCGTCAGATAGAACAGCTTTTCCCCTTTTCCTTCTCCGATGGCCCGGATCGCCGGATAGATCGTCGACAAGGTCTTTCCGATCCCGGTAGGCGCCTGTATATACAGCTTTTTTCCCCGTTGGATCGTCCGATATACGGAAACAACAAGGTCACGCTGCCCCTCCCGATAGGGATAAGGAAACATAAGCTCACGGATCGACCGGTCTCGTACTATTTCGTGATGGTACTGGTAGCGCGCCCATTTAAAGTATTCATGGAGAACACTTCGAAACCACGCTTCAAGCTCCTTGGCAGTCTCATCACAGCAAAAACGCCGGATCTCCTCTGTTTCAAGGCTGCAGTATGTCAGCTGGAGCCGGATCTCGGTAAGACCCTTTTCACAGCAATAAAAATACCCATAGCACCTTGCCTGGGCAAGATGAACCGGTATCGGCTCCGAAAGCCGTTCCGGATCCATATACATGCCTTTGATCTCATCGATCACGGTGATCCCATTCTCCTCAAAGATCCCATCGGCACGTCCTTCTATGAGAAGCTCGATCTCCTGTTCTTCATCCGAAGCCACATACCGGAGAGGAACCTCGGCTCTGTACCCGGCTCCCATCTTTTTCTGGAGCTTTCTGTGTATTCTGCCTCCGGCTAACATGGCATCCTTCTGGGCAGCTCCCCGGTGACGATTATCGATGTCTCCCGAACGAAGAACAAATTCGACCAGATTACGGACGGATATTCTCATTTGTTTTCTGTTTTCGTCCATTTTCTGATCCTGCTCCTTTTTACGCATTCTGTTTCAATTATACGATATCATACGGGGAAAGTAAAGGAGACGCATCCATTTGTTAAAATCGCCGCCACCCGTTGTACGGGTGGCGGCGACTTCGCTGATATACGGGCAAATCGTTTTTTATTGTAGGTTACTTTCTTGCACCATCCGAGCCGATGGTATATCCGTCAATGGTGGTATTTACCGCCATCGTCCCGTCTGTGTAGAAGTAGTACCACTTTCCGTCAATCTGCTTCCAGCCGCCGGCAAACATCATTCC
>CAKRPJ010000047.1:0-13825 GCA_934376955.1 uncultured Lachnospiraceae bacterium
TAGCGGAAGGGAGATTCGAACTCTCGACACTACGGGTATGAACCGTATGCTCTAGCCAACTGAGCTATTCCGCCATAATAATGGGGCCTATAGGGCTCGAACCTATGACCCTCTGCTTGTAAGGCAGATGCTCTCCCAGCTGAGCTAAGACCCCATTTTGTCTTCCTTCGTGTTTTTTGTTTCACGCTTTCGACTTTGACAGTATAAACGATACAAAAGAAAATGTCAATACTTTTTTTATAGAAATTTTCTTATCTTTTTTTCCTATTGTGTGATATACTATTATTGATGTTTACAGCGGAGGGTTTCATGTATCATTTTATTGTAAATCCCAGCGCAGGTGCGGGCAGAGGTTATCGGATCTGGAAGAAGCTGGAAAGACAACTGGAAAATGACGGTCAGGAATACAGAGTCTTTTTTACGGAGAATCCGGGAGATGCGGCTGATATCGCAAAAGCCCTGACTTCAGATAAGAAGGATCCGAAAATTCTTGTAGTCGCAGGAGGAGAGGGGACATATAATGAAGTCCTGAACGGTGTTTCCTTTAAAGGGATGCTAACCCTCGGTTATGTTCCTGCCGGCTTTAGGAATGCCCTGTCTAAGGGCTTTCAGTCTTACCGTAAGGTTGGGCGGCAGGCTAAGAGGATCCTTCATCCTAAATATTATGATATTCTTGATTATGGTGTCATCACCTTCGGAGACGAGGTGATCACAAGCAGAAGATTTGCCGGCAGATGCGGGATCGGTCTGGATGCGGCCATCTGTCATAACCTTCTGTGCTGCCCGGTAAGGCAGAAGATGAGCCGGTTTCATTTAAACGGCTTTTTGAAATTTATGCTTGGACTAAAGCAATTGATACTGGCACACCCTGTAAAGGGTTACATGATCATAGACGGTGTCAGAAGGCTGGAATTCAGCCATATTTATTTTTTAACCTTCCGTGTCAACGGGCTGGGAAAAGGAAGAAAAAAGAAACAAAATGCAGAGAGCAGCGGAAAGCTTAAGGTATATGTGGCGAACAGCTCCGTAAAACGCAGAATGTTTCCGGCACTTCTTAATATTATCACGGGAAACCGGAAACGGGAGCCGGGAGTTTCTGTTTATGAGTGCAGTGAGGCTTCCGTCCACCTTGAACGTCCTTTGGCTGTTCATGTAGACGGGGAGAGCTGTATGTGCCAGCGCGACATGGAAATCCGGTGTATTCCCGGAAGGATCAGGATGATCGGTTCCTGACAAAGAGATTGAAAGCCGTGATATCGGCAGAATGGAGAAAATTATGAGGATCGGACAGGGATACGATGTGCACCGCCTGACAGAGGGACGGAAGCTGATACTCGGAGGAGTTGAGATCCCTTATGAAAAAGGGCTTCTCGGACATTCCGATGCAGACGTACTGATCCATGCAATTATGGATGCACTTTTAGGTGCGGCTGCCCTCGGGGATATCGGACAGCACTTTCCGGATACGGACGAGCAGTATAAAGGAATATCCAGTATTATGCTTTTAGAACGTGTGGGTGAGCTCCTTAGGCAGAACGGCTGCCTGATCGAAAATATTGATTCAACGATCATAGCCCAGAAGCCGAAGCTTCTGTCATACCGACCGAAAATGGAAGAAAATATTTCGCGTGCCCTCGGACTGGAAAAGAGCCAGATCAGTGTAAAGGCAACGACAGAGGAGGGCCTCGGATTCACCGGATCCGGAGAAGGGATCGCTGCACAGGCAGTGTGTCTCCTTTCTTCTGTTGCAGATTACAGCATCGATGACAGGAGCGCTGCAGCATGCGGCGGCTGTATCGGCTGCGGGCAGAAAGAATAAAGCTTCCTAAGCCCCCTGAAAAGATACAAAAAGCAGAATGAAAGTTTGATATAAAAAGGAGATAGTATGAAAATTTACAACACGCTTTCCAAAAGAAAAGAAGAATTTGTACCCGTTGAACCGGGAAAAGTAAAAATGTATGTGTGCGGCCCCACCGTATATAACTTTATCCATATCGGAAACGCCAGACCCATGATCGTATTTGATACGGTAAGACGTTATTTTGAGTATAAGGGCTATGAGGTGAACTATGTGTCCAACTTTACCGATGTGGATGACAAGATCATCAAAAAAGCCATTGAGGAAGGCGTGGACGCCGAGACGATCTCAAAGCGGTATATTGCGGAATGCAAAAAAGACATGGAGAATATGAACATTAAGCCTGCAACAAAGAATCCACAGGCAACAGAGGAGATCAGCGGAATGATCGATATGATCCGCACGCTGATCGAAAAGGGCTATGCTTATGCGGCAGCAGACGGGACCGTATACTACCGGGTAAGAAAATTTAAGGATTACGGAAAGCTTTCCCATAAAAATCTGGATGATCTGCAGTCCGGCTTCCGTGAGATCAAGGTAACCGGTGAGGAGGGAAAGGAGGATCCCAACGATTTCGTGCTCTGGAAGCCGAAAAAGGAGGGAGAGCCTTTCTGGGAGTCTCCGTGGTGTGAAGGCCGTCCGGGCTGGCATATCGAATGCTCTGTTATGGCCAAGAGATATTTAGGAGATGAGATCGATATTCATGCAGGAGGCGAGGATCTGATCTTCCCGCATCACGAAAACGAGATCGCCCAGAGTGAGGCGGCAAATGGCGTCACATTCTCAAAATACTGGATGCATAACGGATTCCTGAATATCGACAACAAAAAGATGTCAAAATCTCTCGGAAACTTCTTTACGGTCCGTGAGATCAGCGAAAAATATGACCTTCAGGTGCTCCGCTTCTTTATGCTGAGTGCCCATTACAGAAGCCCGCTGAATTTCAGTGCAGAGCTTATGGAGGCATCTAAGAACGGTCTGGATCGTATCCTCACCGGGGTTGAAAAGTTAAAAGAGCTGGAGCCTATGGCAAAAGCAGGAGATATGACTCAGGAGGAGTGCGAAAACCGGGAGAAGGCCCTGGAGCTGGTTTCTAAATATGAAGCAGCTATGGAAGACGATTTCAACACAGCAGATGCCATTTCCGCAGTGTTTGAATTAGTAAAGCTGAGCAACTCCACCGCTTCCTCAGACAGCACAGTTTCTTATGTAAAGTGGATGAAAGAAACGATCGAGAGACTTTGCGATGTTCTGGGTATCATTACAGAGAAAAAAGAGGAGATCCTTGATTCCGAGATCGAGGATATGATCGCCCAGAGACAGGCGGCCAGAAAGGCAAAGGATTTCGCTCTCGCCGATGAGATCAGAGGAAAGCTCCTTGAAATGGGTATCGTCCTCGAGGATACAAGAGAGGGTGTAAAATGGAAGAAGGCTTAATCGGTTTCAAGGAAGCGTTCCATATTAAGCCTATGGATGCGGGAATGTACTCCCCGCTGGTGCTGGCTTATATAGGAGATGCTGTTTATGAGATCATGATCCGCACAAAGGTGGTAAATGAAGGAAATGAACAGGTCAATAAGCTTCATAAAAAATCGGCTGCACTGGTCAAGGCCGGAACACAGGCAAAGATCCTCATGGAGATCGAAGATGAGCTTACAGAAACGGAGCATGCCGTCTATAAGCGCGGCCGGAATGCAAAATCGGCATCCATGGCAAAGAATGCCACTATGAAGGAATATCGTATGGCAACAGGGTTTGAAGCGCTGGTGGGATATCTGTATCTGTCGGAGCAGTATGACAGACTTGCAAAAATCGTGGCACTCGGGCTTTCAAGGCTCGGCGCCTTTACAGAGGAGAAAGAAACATGCGATATGAAGAACTTACAATAGAAGGCAGAAATGCCGTTTTAGAGGCATTCCGTTCCGGAAAGACCATTGACAAGCTTTTTGTTCTGGATGGATGTCAGGACGGCCCGGTAAAAAGCATCGTGAGAGAGGCGAAAAAGCAGGATACGATCATCACCTACGCACCGAAGGAGCGTATGGATCAGATGTCCTCAACGGGACATCATCAGGGAGTGATCGCCTTTGCCGCCGCCTATGAATATGCAGAGGTCGAAGACCTTTTAAAGGCAGCAGAAGAAAAGGGTGAACCACCGTTCCTCTTTCTTCTCGACGGAATTGAGGATCCCCATAATCTGGGAGCCATTATCCGTACTGCGAATCTTGCCGGAGCCCATGGAGTCATCATTCCGAAACGCCGTGCTTCCGGGCTTACGGCAACGGTGGCGAGAACCTCTGCCGGAGCGTTAAACTATACCCCGGTGGCGAAGGTGACAAATATGGCAGCTACCATCGAGGAGCTGAAAAAGAGAGGGATGTGGTTCGTCTGTGCCGATATGGGCGGTGAAGTAATGTACCGCCTCAACCTGACCGGGCCCATCGGCTTAGTGATCGGAAATGAAGGGGAAGGTGTCAGCCGTCTCGTCAAAGAAAAGTGCGATATGACAGCCTCTATCCCCATGAAGGGCGATATCGATTCCCTGAACGCATCTGTTGCGGCCGGAGTTCTGGCCTATGAGATCGTAAGACAGAGGCTTTAGGTTATAGAAGTATCAACATATTAATTCAATCAACAGGAGGTAATGATTATGGCAGAAAAGAAAGTACCAACCCCCCATATCGGCGCACAGATCGGTGAGATCGCTGAGACGATCCTTCTTCCGGGTGATCCGCTCCGCGCAAAGTACATTGCAGAAAACTTCCTTACCGATGCGAAACAGTTTAATACCACGAGAAATATGTTTGGATACACCGGATACTATAACGGAAAACGTGTATCTGTTATGGGTACAGGAATGGGATGCCCGTCTATCGGTATCTATTCCTACGAGCTGATCCACTTTTACGGCTGTAAAAATCTGATCCGTATCGGCACCGCAGGCGCTATGCAGCCCCAGGTAAAGATCCGTGATGTGGTATTCGGAATGGGTGCATGTACCACATCAAATTATATCAAACAGTTCAGACTGCCGGGTGACTACTCCTGCGTCTGCAGCTATGAGCTTCTCCAGAAGGCAGTTCATGCGGCTGAGGAGATCGGTGTCAACTACCATGTCGGAAATATCCTGACCTCAGACATGTTCTACAACCCGGATATCCCCGAAATCGGCACATCATGGCAGAAAATGGGCGTTCTCGCTGTAGAGATGGAGGCAGCTGCTCTTTACAGCAATGCAGCTTATGCAGGCGTGAATGCACTTTGTATCCTGACGATCTCGGATTCTATCATCACAGGTGAGGCAACTACTGCCGAGGAGCGCCAGACGAGCTTTACAAATATGATGAAGATCGCCCTTTCACTGGCGTAATCCGCATGATCCGAGGAGGAGATTTATGTTCAGACTGGAACCGAGAAATAAAAAAGATCTGCTGAAGGCAGCGCTGGGGGAGATCAATGCAGATCTGGCCGTAACGAACTGCCGTCTGGTCAACGTGTTCACCGGGGAGATCTACCCGGTCGTGGTATTTGTTAAGGATGGTTTTATTGCCCATGTGGAGACAGAAGAACTTTCAGGACCATATCCGGCGGATGAGATATTTGACGGCGAGGGACGATACCTGATCCCGGGCCTTGTAGATTCCCACATGCATATCGAGAGCTCTATGATGGTTCCCCGTAACTTTGCGAAGGTGGTGATCCCCCATGGGACAACAACGATCATCCACGATCCCCACGAGCTTGCAAACGTTTACGGCACAGAGGGCGTCCGCTACATGCACGACTCTGCAAAGGGGCTTCCCATGAGGCAGCTTGTAGATATTCCGAGTTGCGTGCCGGCTGTCCCGGGCTGTGAAAATGCAGGAGCCAGCTTTACGGCTAAGGAGATCCGAGAGCTTGCAAAGCTGGAACGAGTGGTAGGCCTTGCCGAGGTAATGGATTTTTACGGGGTCATCCACGGAGACGACCGGATGTTTGATATTATCGAGGCAGCGAAGGAATGCGGCCTTTATCTTCAGGGCCATGCTCCGGGACTCAGTAAGAGAGAGCTGTCGGCATATCTCTGCGGCGGCCCATATACCTGTCATGAAACGCGTGAGGGAGCGGAGGCTCTTTTAAAGCTTCGGATGGGAATGTATGTAGATGCCAGGGAAAGCTCCATCACGAAAAATGTGGAGGACATCTGGAACGGAGTCAGGGACTGCCGGTATTTTGATACACTTACTCTCTGCACGGACGATCGGGAAAGCGATGATCTGCTTCATGAGGGACACCTGAATGCAGTCATCAGAAAAGCCGTTTCCTGCGGTATGGATCCCGTCGATGCCATAAAGAGTGCTACGATCAATACAGCCCGGGAGATCGGCATTGCCGGTCTTGGAGCCATTGCTCCGGGCTATACGGCGGATATGGTGCTTACCGAAGATATCCGTACCCTCTGGGCAGACGTAGTGTTCTTTGAAGGAAAAGTTGTTGCCAGAAACGGCAAAATGACTGTATCGATCGAAGATAAGTCTTTTGATCTCGAAAAAAAGAATTCGGTAGCTCTTGATCCGGTTTCTGCTAAGGACTTTGTGATCTGTCCGCCTGTCCAGAATGGGACGGTAAGGGTAAACGTCATGGAGTATTTAAGTCTTGATTCCGGGATCACAAAGCTTTCCGTTGAGGAGCTTTCTGTGAAGGACGGACAGCTCCTGCTGGGAGAGGATATGGCATTTATGGCAGTTCTCAACCGGTACGGAAAAGGAACAAAGTCCCTCGGCATCGTTAAAAACTTCGGCTTGAAACAGGGTGCTGTCGCATCCACGGTTTCCCACGATTCCCACAACCTTACGCTGGTGTATCTGGATCCGGAAGACGCCGCCTGTGCAGCAAATGCACTTATCGAAGCCGGAGGCGGAATGGCAGCGGCCTCGGAGGGCAGAGTCAGAAATATTCTGAAGCTGGAGGTTGGCGGTCTGATGACGAAGCTGGATGCCGAAGCTCTTACAAAAGCCGCTTCCGATATGAAAAAAACAGAAAGGGAGCTGGGTATCACTGTGCCGGTCAATCCGCTTCTTCGGATCGTATCTCTGGCGCTTCCGGTGATCCCGAGTGTAAAGCTCTCAGATCTCGGTCTTGTACGGGTAGAAGATCAGACACTTCTTCCTTTGTTCGTATAATTTTGCGGGGATCTTATCGGATCCCCGCTTTCCAGCCATAAAATATCTACATATCATCCTCCAGCGTGAATACACGATACAGATCGGACCATGGATTTCCGATAATGTAGCTTGTGTAGGAGCGTCCGGCAGATACCTCAAGGTTAAAGCTCATGAGGGGATCCGGCACGGTGCAGGCCGGGCAGGTTCCCATGAGAGAGGAGAGAACGATCACCGGAAGCTCGGCAAACGCCGGGAGGGAGGACTGGGAGGAGGTCACAAAGAAGGTGTATCTTCCGGCTGCGATCTGCTTATAATGGCTTACCTCCTTGTAGCCTGTGGCGCCGAAAACGAGCTGGTTGTTAAAGGTCCGCACATCGTAAGAGGAGCCCGGATAGGACATGTTTGCCACACGGAAGCAGCCGTATCCGGAGGGGATGTTTTTACAGCGCATGTCAGATACCTTAGACAGGGTCACGCTGCCCGCCAAATCAAGTATGACCATGGTGACAGCCTCACCGGCGGTAAAGGCGAGAGTCTGCTGATAAAGGATCGGGCCGTTGGTCTGCCGGATCGTGATCGTATGAAAGCCGTCGGAGATCTGCTGATAAACAGACACTGTGGCAAAGGATGAGCCGGAGAATACATTCCTTCTGTCAATATAGGCATCAAGGCTGACTCCGCTTGTCGATGCATTGAGGAAACGTACCTCGCCGTAATAAGCTCCGGAGGGGTAAACGGGGGTAGACGGGATCACAGGCTGTACCGGGGCCGAAGGACGGATCGGGATGACCGGGATAGACGGAATGCCCGGCAGGGTGTTTCCCGGATAGACCGGAAACGATTCCGGCGGAGCGATCGGAGCGGTCGGGATGTGAGAGAGATCATCACCGGGGTAGACCTGGAAGGAGTCCGGAAGCGGGGCCGGAGTATTGGCAAGCTGGGACAGATCTTCGTTCCGGTAATCGGAAGGAGTATTGGAGGCGTCCTCCGGAATTTGTGTGCTGGTTACATTTTTTTCAGACATAAAGAACCTCGTGTTCCTTTTAGTTTAAAATATGTAAAAGAAAATAAAAAGTTCCTGTTGACAAAATGAAAATCATGTGATAATATATCTAAGGTTTCAAAAACACATGCTGCCTTGGCTCAGCTGGTAGAGCGTCGCCTTGGTAAGGCGGAGGTCGGCGGTTCAAATCCGCTAGGCAGCTTTTTGAAAACACAAAGAGGATTTTCGGGAACTCCGGAAATCCTTTTTTTGCGCTCAGATATAAAATCACAAAAGGGATAAGGTAGGATGATTATGAAAAAAAGTTATGAAATGGACATGTGTAACGGCCCTGTGCTAAGTAAGATCCTGATCTATTCAATTCCGCTGATGCTGTCCGGCATCCTTCAGCTCCTGTTCAATGCGGCGGATGTGATCGTTGTCGGAAGATATGCAGGCAGCCAGTCCCTTGCGGCAGTGGGCTCTACCAGCTCGCTGATCAATCTTCTGATCAATGTATTTATGGGTCTTTCTGTTGGTGTAAATGTACTTGTCGCACAGTATTACGGCGGAAAAAGGGATAATGACGTGAGTGAAACGGTACATACAGCCATCATGCTCAGTTTGATATCCGGTGTATTCCTTATTGTTCTTGGCTATTTTGTATCGCGCCCCCTTCTTGAGCTTATGGGAACTCCCGACGATGTCATCGATAAATCTACGATCTACGTCAGGATCTATTTTGCAGCAATGCCGGCTACCATGCTTTACAACTTTGGCAGCGCCATATTGCGGGCAGTAGGTGATACAAAGCGTCCCCTGTATTTCTTATGCGTTGCCGGAGTGGTCAATGTTATCTTAAACCTGATCTTTGTCATCGCCTTTGATATGGATGTTGCGGGAGTTGCCCTTGCGACGGCAATATCTCAGGTGATTTCTGCAGCCCTTGTGTTTATCTGTCTGCAGAACAGCGAAGGAAGCTTAAAGCTTCATCTTTGCAAGCTGAAAATGAATAAGAAAAAGCTGAAAAGGATCATTCAGGTCGGTCTTCCCGCAGGAATGCAGGGAGCGGTCTTCTCCATATCCAACGTTTTGATCCAGTCCTCGGTGAACCAGTTTGGCTCCATTGCCATGGCCGGCAATACGGCTTCTTCCAATATAGAAGGCTTTATCTATAATGCAATGAATGCGATCTATCAGACAAATTTAAGCTTTGTCAGCCAGAACTACGGAGGAAGGAAGTATAAGAGGATAAACAGGATCACGATCACCTGTATCGCCGTAGTCGTTGCGGTGGGCCTTGTAATGGGTCTTTCCGCCTATGCAGCCGGAGATTTCCTTCTTCACATCTATTCCTCAGATCCGGAGGTTATCCGGTTTGGAATGGAACGGCTTGCGATATTCGGGATCACCTATTCCCTGTGCGGAGTTATGGATACGATGGTCGGCAGCCTTAGAGGACTTGGCTGCTCCGTGCTTCCGATGTGCGTTTCCCTGATCGGCGTCTGCGGTATGCGAGTGATCTGGATCTTCTCAATATTCCAGATCTATCATTCGCTCCCGGTTCTCTACTGTTCGTATCCGGTTACCTGGATCATTACAGGAGCTGCCCATGTTATTTGTTTTATTATGGTAAGAAGAAAGCTTCCTAAGGAAGATATGGAATAAAGACAAAGAAATACAGGACACAGTTTTTTCACAGATCCCCTCTTGCATTTTTTTCCGGAGGGGATTATAATTACCAAACAGTTAGCAAGCTAATTATTAAAGAGCTAATCAAATTCGGACAGAAGAAAACAATAGAAAGGAGAACTAAAGATGAGTGAAAGGGAGCATCTGGCTGCGGAAGCCATGATCCGTGCGGGAAAAGCCCACAGAAGCTATCTGGAACACCGGCTAAACAAAAACGGCTTGTTCCGTGGACAGCATCAGGTGCTGATGTGCGTGTGGAAAAATCCCGGCGCCTCACAAAAGGAGCTGGCAGGGCTTCATAACGTTTCTACCGCAACGATGGCCGTTACTTTAAAAAAGCTGGAAAAGGGCGGGTATGTGAGAAGACTCGTCGATCAGCAGGATAACAGGCTGAATAAGATCGGCCTTACGGAAAAAGGACTGGCGGAGGTAAAGGCCAGCCTGAAGATCTTCGGAGAGACCGAGCACGATATGTTTGCGGGATTTTCCGAGGAGGAAAAAGAAAAGGTGCGCGAATATCTGAACAGGATCCGGGAAAATCTTGAACGTATGCAGGAAGGAGAGGTGATAAGATGAAGCGATACAAAAAATATATAATGCCGTATCTGAGTGCATTTATTATCGGCCCGCTTATGATGCTTACTGAGGTCGCAGGAGAGGTCATGCTGCCGAAATTCATGTCCATGATCATTAACAGAGGGGTGGCCCAGAAGGACATGGGATACATTTTTTATATGGGAGGACTGATGCTTCTTACCGTTCTTATTATGGCGACAGGAGGGATCCTCGGCTCCTATTTTGCGGCGAAGGCCTCCATCAGCTTTACCAGTGATCTGAGACGAGATGTGTTTAAAAAGGTTCAGAAATTTTCCTTCGCCAACATTGACGCCTTCAGTACGGGTTCGCTGGTCACAAGACTTACGAATGATATCCAGCAGATCCAGAACGTGCTGAATATGGGATTGAAGATGGCCCTCCGCTCCCCGGGAATGTTTGTGGGAGCCCTGATCATGTCCTTTTATATCAATAAAAAGCTTGCCATCGTCATACTGGTCGTGATCCCGCTTCTTACCGCAGCGATCATACTGATCTTAAAGACTGCTTTTCCGAGATTCGGCATCATGCAGAAAAAACTGGACACGCTCAATTCCGGCATTCAGGAGAGTCTTACCAATGTCAGGGTAGTAAAATCCTTTGTGCGTGAAGACCATGAGATCGAGAAGTTTCAGGTTTTAAACATGGATCTTAAAGAGAGCAGCATCCATGCGTTAAAGATCGTTATCGCAACCATGCCGGTGATGATGTTAGCAATGAACCTGACCACTCTGGCTGTCGTATGGTATGGTGGAAATCTGATCATAGGCGGAAGCATGGCTGTGGGGGATCTGACGGCATTTACCACATATATCGTACAGATTCTTATGTCCTTAATGATGCTGTCCATGGTATTTCTGCAAAGCTCCAGGGCGGCGGCTTCCTTAAAGCGTATCAATGAGGTTATGGATACTAAGATCGATCTGAATGATGATACTTCTTCTGCGAAGGAGAAAAAAGTCACAAGAGGAAGTGTCGAGTTTGAGGACGTCAGCTTTGGATACGGAAAGCAGGAACGGGAAAAGGTGCTTAAGCATATAAGCTTTAAGGCGGAGCCGGGCCAGACCATCGGTATTATCGGCGGAACCGGAAGCGGAAAGACATCCCTTGTTCAGCTGATCCCTCGCCTTTATGATGTGAGCGAAGGAAGGGTGCTTGTAGATGGCACGGATGTGCGAGACTATTCTCTGGAAAACTTGAGAACCGGTGTCGGAATGGTCCTTCAGAAAAATGTACTTTTTTCGGGTACGATCGAAGAAAACCTGCGCTGGGGCGATGAGAACGCTGACTTTGCAGAAGTTGAAGATGCAGCCAAAAGTGCAAAAGCGGACGACTTTGTAAGAAGCTTTCCGGGAGGCTACAATACGGAAATGGGACAGGGAGGCGTCAATGTGTCGGGCGGTCAGAAGCAAAGGCTCTGTATTGCAAGAGCATTGTTAAAGAAGCCAAAGATCCTGATTCTAGATGATTCTACGAGTGCGGTGGATACGGCGACAGAGGCACAGATCAGGGAGAGCTTTCACAATGAGCTTAAGGACACGACGAAGATCATCATTGCACAGCGGATTTCGTCTGTTCAGGATGCAGATCTGATACTGGTACTGGAGGATGGCCATATCATCGGAAAAGGAACCCATGAAGAACTGCTCAGCTCCTGTGAGGCGTATGCGGAGATCTATACGACTCAAGCTGGAAAAGAGGAGGTGGCGCCATGTTAAGAGCAGAAAGAGAAAAAAGCCTGAAGCAAAGATATGGAGGAAGAATTGCGGAAGCACCGAAGCGTCAGGGACCGGGCGGAGGTCCGGGCAGACATCAGAGCCCCGGGGCAAGAGGCGGCGGACAGCCGAAAAATACGAAAGCAGCAATGAAACGCCTTCTTTCCTATTTGAAAAAAGACCGCGGACGCATGGCTCTTGCATTTTTCTGCGTGATCGTAAGCACCTTGGCTACGTTAGCGGGATCTTATATGCTGCGTCCGATCATCAATATATTTATCGCTCCGGCAGATAACAGTCCGGGTAGCGTATCCGGTTTAGCCGGAGCCCTTGTTGTGATGGGGGTCGTCTATGTGATCGGAGTGGCTGCAAACTATCTGCAGTCCCGGCTCATGCTGACGGTGGCGCAGGAGGCTCTTTTAAAGATCAGGACAGAGCTGTTTGAAAAAATGCAGAAGCTCCCGGTGCGCTTTTATGATACAAACTCGAACGGAGATATCATGAGCCGTTTTACCAATGACGTGGATACGATTGGAAATATGCTGAGCAGTACACTGATCCAGCTTTTCTCCGGAGCCTTGAGCATCATCGGAACGCTGGCTCTGATGCTCTATACCAATATTTATCTGACTGTTGTTACATTGATCCTGATCCCGCTGATCTTAAAAGCCGGAGGGGCTGTGGCTTCCAGAAGCCGGAAATATTTCGTTCAGCAGCAATCCTCCCTTGGGGCGTTAAACGGCTTTATTGAGGAAACGATATCCGGTCAGAAGGTCGTAAAGGTATTCTGTCATGAGGGCGTGGCGGAAGAAGAATTTGACATTTTGAATGATGACCTGAAGGACAAGCAGATACGGGCACAATTTCTCGGCGGCATGATGGGGCCTGTCATGAACAGCTTAAGCCAGATCAACTATGCGCTGACCGCCTGCATCGGTGGGATCCTCTGTATTGTTAAAAGCTTTGATGTAGGCGGACTTACCGTATTTTTAAACTTTTCCAGACAGTTCTCCCGCCCGATCAACGAGCTGTCCATGCAGATATCCAATGTATTTTCTGCGTTGGCCGGAGCTGAGCGTGTCTTTGCGGTCATGGATCAGGAGCCGGAAAGCCCGGATGCCCCGGATGCAGTCGGCATGGAGGGCATGAAGGGCAGTGTAGTCCTTGAAAATGTAACCTTCGGCTATGTACCGGAGAAGGTGGTGCTTAAAAATGTGAGCCTCTATGCGAAGCCCGGACAGAAGATCGCCTTTGTCGGCTCGACAGGAGCCGGAAAGACGACCATTACCAATCTTCTGAACCGGTTTTATGATATCCGATCCGGTTCTATTACGATCGATGGGGTAGATATCCGTCATATTAAAAGAGCAGAGCTCAGAAAGAACATTGCGGTCGTCCTGCAGGATACCCATCTGTTTACCGGCACAGTCAGGGAAAATATCCGCTACGGGAGACTGGATGCAACGGATGAGGAGGTCATTGAGGCGGCAAAAACAGCTTCTGCCCATTCCTTTATCATGCGTCTGCCCGATGGATATGATACCGTCCTTGAGAGTGATGGGGCCAATTTAAGTCAAGGGCAGAGACAGCTTCTTAATATAGCGCGTGCGGCGATCTCAAAGGCGCCGATACTGGTTCTGGATGAAGCAACAAGCTCCGTCGACACCCGCACGGAAAAACAGATTGAACGAGGCATGGATAGGCTGATGGCAGAGAGAACGACGTTTGTGATCGCCCACAGATTGTCGACCGTAAGAAATGCAAATGCGATCATGGTGCTCGAAAACGGCGAGATCATAGAACGAGGAGATCACGAAGAACTTCTTGCCCGACACGGAAG
>CAKRPJ010000048.1:0-13754 GCA_934376955.1 uncultured Lachnospiraceae bacterium
GCTCCTTCTGATAAACTGCGGAGCAGTTATTCGGTTATGAGCAAGTAGCGAAGCGGATTGCGAATATCCGCTTGACAGCACGTCAGAAGCCAAAGTCAGATATTAAGATCAAACGCAAAAGAGCTCCCAAATGGGAGCTCTTTTTGCAAATACTAAAAAGGGGATGTATAGAACTAACGATTTATAGGAACCCCGGGAGGGTAAAATCCGGGGGATTGTTGTTTGGCGGGTCCGACGGTGTATTGCGCGCTTATACCGGTTTGCCGGCCCCTTATTTATGTTACCAGTATATCGGATATTTGTGACGTAAGTATGGAGAAATCCTAAAAGGAAAATAAAATAAGTGTTTATATTTTCTTTAGAATGTATATTCAAAATTCAAATATATAATACTTTAATAAATGGACAAGCGGCTGATAGTTTAGTATAATGGGGGTATGTGCAAAAAAGAAAGGAAGTAAAATTTTGCGTCGTCAAAAGAGTGGATTGGAAAACCTTGTACTGCTGACACAGCTGGGATTAAATGTGATAACTGCGGTGTTTTTGTGTGTCGCTGCGGGAAGCTGGCTGGACAGACGGTTTGGAACAAGTCTGCTGCTTCCTTTTCTTATCCTGGGGATCCTTTCCGGAGGAGCCAGTGCTTACAGGATGGCAAAAAGAAACATAGACCGCGAAGAAGAAGAAGCCAAGAAGGAAAAAGAAGAAAAGGAAAATGAATGGAAGAAGCGGTACGGAACCGGCGATGGTGCCGGAAGAAATAAGAGGAAAGGGTGGTAACCGCAATGAGTGAGCAGATAAAAAAACAGGTTTTCGAGATGTCTGTTGGTTTGCTGATTCATAATGGGGCCCTTTTTTTGATTGCTCTTATCTGGTTCCGGAGACTTCCTGTTTTTCTGGGGATCCTTGTGGGCATGCTTACGGCGGTCTGTCTCCTTATCAGTATGGCCCGCTCTACAGAGCTGTGTGTGGAGGCGGCAGATGAAGATTTTGCAAAGAGAAAGATGACGATCCATGCGGTTTTAAGAAGCCTGACGGTCTTTGCCGTCATCGCCGTTTTATGGAAGCTTGGAATTGTGGATCTTCTGGCACTGATCTTGGGGATACTGGGACTAAAGACGGGTGCATATCTTTACCCGGCTGTGCACAAAATTTTTAACTAAATCTATGAAAGAAAGGAGGATGAAAAAATGGGTGGTGGCGAAGCAGATTTTATGATACACGGTGTCTTGAAATATCATCTGTTCGGTCAGGAGCTCTGGATCACTACGACCACGATCGGAATGACGATCATCACTCTGGTGCTTCTTATTTTGGCCTTTGCCGCGAATCGCGCGATGAAAAAGGCCTCGGAAGTACCCGGAACCTTCCAGAACATCATCGAACTGGGAGTCGAGATGCTGGAAAAGATGACACAGGGAATCTTAGGACCGGCAGCCCCACGGTTTGCCAACTATATAGGAACGATATTCCTGTTTATCCTGTTCTGTAATCTGAGCGGATTATTCGGATTAAGGACAGTAACTGCTGATTTTGGCGTGACCTTTCTTTTAGGACTTGTTACGTTTGCCATCGTGCAGTATCAGGGAATCAAAAACCATGGCGTCGGACATTTTACCGGCCTATTCAAGCCTTTGCCGGTGCTTTTCCCGATCAACGTGATCGGAGAATTTGCCAATCCGATCTCCATCTCGCTCCGTCTGTTTGCAAACATGCTCTCCGGTGTTATCATTCTCGGACTTTGGTACGGAATGATGCCGATCCTTGTAAAGATCGGTATTCCGGCCGCATTGCATGTATATTGTGATCTGTTTTCCGGATGCATCCAGACGTATGTATTCTGCATGCTGACCATGGTATATGTAAACGATAAGATGTAAGTTTATATCCAGATTTTAAATTTCAGGAGGTTATATTTATGAACATTTCAGGACAGGACTTTATTTATGGATGTTCCGCAATTGGTGCCGGACTGGCAATGATCGCAGGTATCGGACCTGGTGTTGGACAGGGTATCGCAGCCGGACACGGTGCTGCAGCAGTAGGACGTAATCCGGGAGCAAAATCTGACATTACTTCCACAATGCTTCTCGGACAGGCAGTTGCCGAGACAACCGGTCTTTACGGCCTCGTAGTCGCCATCATTCTTATGTTCGTTAAGCCGTTCAACTAAGTTTACCGGCTTTCCAGCGAGCATAGAAGAAAAGGAGGCGAGATGTAACCTTGGAACGGTTAATAAATTTTGACCCTCAATGGATCAGTGACGTGGTGATCACAGGTATTAATATTTTTATCCTGTTCTTCGCTATGTCGTACCTTCTGTTTAACCCGGCCAGAGATTTCCTGGAAAAGAGAAGACAGAAGATCGCCGGCGATCTGGAAACTGCCAGATCCAGCAAAGAGAGCGCCGTTGCATTGAAGGCAGAGTATGAAGAAAAATTAAAAACGATCGATAAAGAAGCGGAAGCGATCCTTGATGAAGCCAGAAAACAGGCGAAAAAGCAGGAGGCTGAGATTCTTGAAGAAGCAAGGAACGAGGCAAACCGTATCATCGAGCGGGCAAACCGTGAGATCGACCTTGAGAAGAAGAAAGCTTTGGAGGATGTGAAGACAGAGATCGTTTCCATCGCATCCCTTATGGCTGAAAAAGCGGTTGCCGCTTCCATGGATATCAATATCCAGGATTCCCTGATCGAAGAAACCTTAAAGGAAATGGGTGAGAGCACATGGCAAAGCTAGTTTCTAAGGTATACGGAGATGCACTGTATGAAGAAGCTATGGAAAAAAATGTTCTCTCAGACTGGTTTGACGAGGTTCAGGCCTTAGAGGTCATTTTCCGCGAAAATTCCGATCTGGTGCAGTTTCTGAACCACCCACAGATCATAAAAGAAGAAAAGATCAAGGTCATGGAGAATGTTTTCTCCGGAAGGATCTCGGATGGTCTGATGGGATTTCTGGTGATCGTAATCGAAAAGGGCCGCCAGAATGATATCCTTCCGATCTGTGATTATTTTATAGAGCGGGTAAAGGAATATAAAAAGATTGGTATAGTGAAGGTCACCAGTGCCGTTTCTCTTTCCGATGAGCAGAAAGCAAGGATCGAGAAAAGAGTGCTGGAGACAACAGCTTACGTCAGCCTGGAAACCTCCTATACGGTGGATCCGTCCCTTCTGGGCGGACTTGTGATCCGTATCGGTGACCGGGTTGTGGACAGCAGTGTAAAGACCCATCTTGAGGAGCTTAAGCGTGATCTGCTGAAGCTTAAGATGGCGTGATCCTGCTGTCTGTATATTTGAAAAAGAAAGAAGGTGCAAACCTCAAATGAATTTGAGACCAGAAGAAATCAGCTCGGTTATCAAAGAGCAGATCGAAAGATATTCGACCAAACTGGAAGTTTCTGATGTGGGAACGGTTATTCAGGTTGCAGATGGTATTGCACGTATCCATGGTCTTGAAAATGCCATGCAGGGAGAGCTTTTAGAGTTCCCGGGAGAGATCTACGGCATGGTTTTAAACCTGGAGGAGGATAACGTTGGTGCGGTTCTTCTCGGCGATACTTCCAGTATCAGTGAGGGCGATACGGTAAAGACTACAGGACGTGTGGTAGAGGTTCCGGTGGGTGATGCCCTTACGGGGCGTGTTGTCAATGCGCTGGGACAGCCTATTGACGGAAAAGGACCGATCCTTACCGATAAATTCCGTCAGATCGAGCGTGTAGCTCACGGTGTTATCGAGAGAAAATCGGTTGATACACCATTACAGACAGGTATTAAGGCGATCGATGCCATGATCCCGATCGGACGCGGCCAGCGAGAGCTTATCATCGGTGACCGTCAGACCGGTAAAACGGCAATTGCCATCGATACGATCATCAATCAGAAGGGACAGGGAGTACACTGTATCTATGTTGCCATCGGCCAGAAGGCATCAACAGTAGCTACGATCGTGAAGACTCTGGAGGAGTTTGGAGCTATGGATTACACCACGCTGGTAGTGTCTACTGCTTCCGACCTTGCCCCGTTACAGTATATTGCTCCGTATTCCGGATGTGCGATCGGAGAAGAATGGATGGAGAAGGGCGAAGACGTTCTCGTGGTATACGATGACTTAAGTAAGCATGCAGCCGCATACCGTACCCTCTCCCTGCTTTTAAAGAGACCGCCGGGACGTGAGGCATATCCGGGTGATGTTTTCTATCTGCATTCCAGACTGCTGGAGCGTGCCTCCAAGCTGTCAGATGACCTGGGCGGCGGCTCCCTTACCGCACTTCCGATCATCGAGACGCAGGCAGGAGACGTATCCGCATATATTCCTACCAACGTTATTTCCATCACAGACGGACAGATCTATCTGGAGACAGAGATGTTCAACTCCGGTTTCCGTCCGGCTATCAATGCGGGTCTTTCCGTATCCCGAGTTGGCGGCGCTGCACAGATCAAGGCGATCAAAAAGATCTCCGCACCGATCCGTACTGAGCTGGCCCAGTATCGTGAGCTCGCTTCCTTTGCCCAGTTCGGCTCTGAGCTGGATGCAAGCACGAAGGAGCAGTTATCACAGGGTGAAAGGATCCGTGAGGTATTAAAGCAGCCGCAGTATCAGCCGATGCCGGTTGAGTATCAGGTTATGATCATCTATGCGGCAACGAAAAAATATCTTCTGGATATTCCGACAAGTGAGGTTCTTACTTTTGAGAAGGAGCTGTTTAAGCTTGTAGATACAAAATATCCGGATATCCCAAAGAGTATCCGCGAAACAAAGGAGCTGAAGCCTGAGACGGAGGAGCTTCTGAAAAAAGCAATCGATGAGTGCAAGGCAGCAAGATAAGGCAGGTGATATATCATGGCAACCATGAGAGATATTAAACGCAGAAAAGCCAGTATTGAAAGTACCGAGCAGATTACCAAGGCCATGAAACTTGTTGCTACTGTCAAGCTCCAGAAATCCAGAGCAAAAGCAGAGAACTCCCGGCTGTACTTCAACATGATGTATAAGACGATCCAGGAGATGCTGAAGAAATCAGAAGGCATCGACCATGAATTTCTGAGAGTAGGGAGCTCCGCGAAAAAAGCGATCGTGGTCATCACCTCGAACCGCGGCCTGGCAGGCGGATATAATGCCAATATCGTTCGTCTGGTGACGGGAAGCGGGATTCCGGCAGAGGATGCAAGGATCATTGCTGTCGGCAGAAAGGGCAGAGACGCATTATCCAGAAAAGGATATGAAATTGCATCCGATCATTCCGATGTGATCAACGAGCCTCTGTTTTCTGACGCTATGGAGATCACCAGAGAGCTTCTTGCAATGTTTGAAAAGGATGAGATCGGTGAGATCTATCTGGCCTACACTTCATTTAAGAATACGGTAAGTCAGGTTCCGAAGCTGATGAAGCTTCTTCCGGTCGATTTAGATGCAGTCGAGACAGAGGAAGCATCGGAGGAGAGTGAGGGTCTGAAAGCAGATCTTCTTCTTATGAACTATGAACCGAATGCAACAGAGGTACTCGATGCGATCATCCCCAAATATATGAGCAGTCTGATCTATGGTGCGTTTCTTGAGGCTGTGGCCAGTGAGAATGGTGCGCGTATGACGGCTATGGATTCGGCTACGAATAATGCGGAGGATATGATCGCCAAGCTGTCCTTACAGTACAACCGTGCAAGACAGGGCTCCATAACTCAGGAGCTGACGGAGATCATTGCAGGCGCCAATGCCATTGAAGGATAACGGAAGGCGCAGGTGAATTAAGATTATGACAAGGAGAAATGAGATGGCAGAGAATAACATTGGTAAGATCACTCAGGTCATCAGTGCCGTTCTGGATATTAAATTCCCCCAGGGCGGACTTCCTGAAATCAATGACGCCATTGAGATCACCAGAAAAGATGGTGGGAAGCTGATCGTTGAGGTTGCCCAGCATTTAGGTGATGATACGGTTAGATGTATCGCTCTCGGCCCCACCGACGGTCTTGTCCGTGGAATGGAAGCAGTGGCAACCGGCGGACCGATCATGGTTCCGGTGGGCGAGAAGACATTAGGCCGTATTTTCAATGTTCTGGGAGATCCGATCGATAATAAAGAGAAGCCGCAGACCGAAAAGACACTTCCTATCCACAGAAAGGCACCGACCTTTGAGGAGCAGTCTACAGAGACAGAGGTTTTAGAGACCGGTATCAAGGTAGTTGACCTCCTCTGCCCCTATCAGAAGGGTGGAAAGATCGGTCTGTTCGGAGGCGCCGGTGTAGGTAAGACAGTTCTGATCCAGGAGCTGATCCGTAACATTGCCACAGAGCATGGCGGATATTCTGTATTTACCGGCGTTGGAGAGCGTACCCGTGAGGGAAATGACCTGTATAATGAAATGACCGAGTCAGGTGTTATCAATAAAACGACCATGGTGTTCGGACAGATGAACGAGCCGCCGGGAGCACGTATGCGTGTCGGACTTACAGGCCTTACCATGGCTGAGTATTTCCGTGATGAGGGCGGAAAGGACGTTCTTTTGTTCATTGATAATATTTTCCGATTCAGCCAGGCAGGTTCTGAGGTGTCCGCCCTGCTGGGTCGTATGCCGTCTGCGGTTGGCTACCAGCCGACACTTCAGACAGAGATGGGCGCACTTCAGGAGCGTATCACCTCCACAAAGAGCGGTTCCATCACATCCGTGCAGGCCGTATACGTTCCCGCAGATGACCTGACAGACCCGGCACCGGCCAATACCTTCACTCATCTGGATGCTACAACGGTTCTGAGCCGTTCCATCGTTGAGCTCGGTATCTACCCGGCTGTGGATCCGCTGGAATCCACATCACGTATTCTGGATCCGCGTATCGTCGGTGAAGAACACTACAAAGTAGCCAGAGGAGTTCAGGAGGTTTTACAGAGATATAAAGAGCTGCAGGATATTATTGCCATGCTTGGTATGGACGAGCTTTCCGAGGAGGATAAGCTTATCGTATCCAGAGCCAGAAAGATCCAGAGATTCCTGTCCCAGCCCTTCTTCGTTGCCGGACAGTTTACGGGTCTGGAGGGACGTTATGTTCCGCTTTCTGAGACGATCCAGGGCTTTAAAGAGATCCTGGAAGGAAAGCATGATGATATTCCGGAGAATCTGTTCCTCAACGCAGGTAACATTGATGATGTTCTCGCCCGTATGAAATAGGGGGTGGGAAGATGGCAGAAATGATGAAGCTTCAGGTGGTCACACCGGACAGAGAATTCTTTAACGGAGACGTGACTATGGTGGAGTTGAATACTGCTGATGGCGAAATGGGAATTTATCCCCACCACATTCCGCTCACCGTGGCTGTGAGTCCGGGAGTCCTTCGGATCCATAAGGAAGACGGAGATAAGGCGGCAGCGCTTCTTTCCGGTTTTATCCAGGTGCTTCCCGAGAAGATAACGATCCTTGCGGAAACCTGCGAATGGCCGGAGGAGATCGACGGAGCCAGAGCGAATGAAGCCAGGATCCGTGCAGAGCGGAGACTGACAGCAAGCAGCAGTGAAACAGATATAGCGCGTGCCGAGCTGGCACTTCACCGTGCCCTCGTGAGACTCTCACTGGTGCAGGGAGATAAGGCGTAAAATAGTGTATAAACAAGGGAGCTGTCCGGTCATCGGATCTGATGATCGGGCAGCTCCTTTATTTACGCGAACAACGAGCCAAAGTCCGCGCATGCGCGAGACCTTGGCGACTGTCGCGATAACAAGGGGAAACTCGCGAAGCGTGTTTTCGATTGTTTTATACTAAGCTACTAACGGTCGTTTGTAAGGTTCATTTTGTCAAAGGCATAGAAGATAAGGCTCAAGATCATTCCGGTCACACAGGCAAGAACCATGCCGGTGAGCTGGATGTTGCCGATATTTACCTTGATGCCGGAAAGTCCGGTAACGAAGATAACCGCAGTCAGGGCCTGATTTCTGTTTTTTCCGTAGTCAACTCCGGAGTCCACCAGAATGCGGAGTCCGGAGGTTCCGATCATTCCGTAAAGGAGGAAGGAGATACCGCCGATGACCGGGCCCGGGATCGTCTGGATCAATGCAGACAGCTTTCCGATGAAGGAGCAGACCATGGAGATGATGGCAGCACCTGCAATGACCTGAACACTGTAAACCTTTGTAACGGCCATAACGCCGATATTTTCACCGTAGGTGGTGGTTGGTACAGAGCCGATCAGACCGGACAGCATGGTGGAAAAGTTATCACCGAAGATACTGCGGTGAAGTCCGGGCTCCTTAAGAAGGTCACGCCCGATGATCTTGCTGGTAACGACCTGATGACCGATATGCTCCGAGGTGATCACGAGAATAACAGGCATGATGATCATGATGGCTTCAAGGTTAAATTTCGGGAGTGAGAAATTCGGGATCGCGAAGACCGGGGCAGCTGCAATAGCGGAAAAATCCACGAGTCCGCAGACAATGGCGGCAATATAGCCGGAGATAACTGCGATCAGGATCGGGATGACCGATAAAAAGCCGCGGAATAAAACGGAGCCAAAAACTGCGATTCCCAGCGTTACAAGGAATACGATCACATTTTTGGGATCAACGGAGGCATCAAGAAGACCGGCGTTGCTTGCGGCGCTTCCGGAAAGCTCAAGACCGATCAGTGCGACAACAGGCCCCATGGCAGCAGGCGGGAGAACGATGTCGATCCATTTGTATCCGATCTTATAAATGATAAGAGCAAGGATACATCCGACAAAACCGACTGCGACAAAGCCGCCAAGTGCGTATTCAAAACCGAATTTTGAAATAACGATACCGGCGGGGGCCAGAAATGCAAAGCTGGAACCAAGGTAAGCAGGAGCTTTTCCCTTTGTGACAAAGATGAAAATGAGTGTTCCCAGTCCGTTCATAAATAATACGACAGCGGGATTGATCCCGAACAGGAACGGGACAAGGACAGATGCGCCAAACATAGCAAAAAGATGCTGAATGCTCAGGGGGAGTAAAAGCTGAAAAGGTACTTTTTCCTCTACCTGAATGATTTTGTTGTTCTCCATAGAGACCTCCTTTAGTATTTGTAAAAGTTACCTTCACTATAATAGCACAAATTTCTTATTTGCGCTCAATATATTGGATCGCAATACATTTTGGGCCGCCCTGAGCGACGAAGACAGGACTCAGCTCAAGGATCTGTATCTCCAGACCGTCAAAGGCTTCCTCAAACTGTTCCTTTATCTGTAAGGCATCGTTTTGGGCGTCCCCATGGGAGATATAGAGAATATGGTTTTTACCGAGGTGCTTTTCCTTCAGGTAGTCGATGATGCCGCGGACAGAGGCAGTCATTGTCCGCTTCACGAGAAATTTATCCAGCCGCGTTCCGTCATCGGTAAGCCGCATTACCGGCTTGAGCTTAAGGACAGAGCCGAGAGCTGCCGCAACCGGAGTCAGTCTGCCGCCGCGGCGGAGAAACTGGAAATCCTGCGGGATAAGGAAGGATTCTGTTTTTGCGGCTGCTTTTTCCAGCCAGTCGAGTATTTCCGCAGCGGAGCAGCCTTCTTCCTTCATCTTCTGGGCCTGCTCGGTCATATATTTTTGAGGGCCGCAGAGCGTGCGGCTGTTAAATACGGTGATTTTTTCCGGATGCTCCGTCATTTCTCTGGCGCAAAGGGCGCTGTGGTAGGTTCCTGAGAGCCCGTCAGCCATGGAAATGTTGATAATATCCGCATCCGGATATTTTTCAAAAACAGCCAGCGTATCTCCGATGGGAGGCTGGGAAGACTTGGGGATCTGTCCGGAGGCGATCCTCTTATAATAGTCATTCATATCGATCTGAAGATCACGGCCCTCAAGATCGCCGATATGGATGCACAGGGGCACGGATTCAAAGCCGGCAGCCCTGGCACTTTCTTCGGTATAAAGTGTTGCAGAGTCTGTAATAATCTGTAGCATATAAATGTCCTCACCAATTCATATAGTTTTAGTTACTATCTCATACAGTTTGCAACATATTTCCCCATACGTCAAGCTATTTCGACAAAATCTTCTATTGGAAAAACAGAGCCCCTCTGTTATACTGATATCAACGCAACTGTTCAGTAGGTCTGCGCACTTGCTGCGCTGACCGTAAGAAAACATAAGCTGGAAGGCAAAAATCCCATCGGCGTAGCCGATTTGGAATGGATATTTGCTTGTAACGATGAAGGTACTGAATAGTTACATATCAATAAAAACAGGAGGTGGGCAGTTTGGAGGAGAAGGTATTCCGGAAGCATGTTTCATGGGTCATGTTTCTTTACAGTATTCTTGTGGTGTGGGCCCATTCCTTTAATGCAGATCTGTTTTCAAAAGGAAGTGAGAGTCCTTTATGGAAAAATCTCGCAAAGGCACAGCAGGTTTTTTCCACGGAGATCGCCACCTCGGCGGTGGCAGGCTTTTTTATGCTTTCTTCCTATCTGTTTTTTAGAAACTTTACATGGGATAAGCTGGCCGGAAAATGGAGATCGCGTTTTTTCAGCGTGGTGATGCCTTATGTGGCATGGAATCTGTTATATTACGGCGGCTATACGCTGGCCTCCAGAGTCCCGTTCCTCCAAAGAGGGATCGGAAGGGATGTCGTGCCCATTACCGGATATGAGCTTTTTGAGGCTGTTTTTCATTACCGGTATGCACCTGTCTTCTGGTATCTGTATCAACTTATCATCCTCATCCTGCTTTCCCCGATCATATACCTGCTCGTGAAAAACCGTATAACGGGGCTGGTCACGTTATGCCTGCTCCTTCTCGCCGTCCATTTTCGCTTCGACACCCAGCATCCAAACACGGATGCCCTTCTATATTATACGTTTGCCGCCTGGATGGCCTTTCATGGCAGAGAGCCGGTGGAATTCAGATATGGAAAAAAACGGTTTCTTGCCGGTGTGCTCTCGCTCATTCTTCTATTTTCCTGTTTTGTCCAAGCTCACAAACAGGGTGCCGGCGTGCTCTGGACAGTCGGATACCGATTTTTTATCCCGGTCTCTGTCTGGCTTCTGTTTGATGGCAGATATGCGTGCGATATCCGGCCGTGGATGCGGCAGAGCCTGTTTTTATACGCCGTCCATTTTCCGATCGTGCGTCTTGTAAACAAGGGCACAGCAGCCTTGCTCGGCTCTTTTGCGAAAGAGACGGCAATGGCGGCAGCGTCTCTTATCGTCTATGCAATTCTTCCGATGATCGTTGTGGCAATTTCCTATCGGATCGCACGATTCCTCGGTAAATATGCACCGGCAGTCTGGCGGCTTTTATCCGGCGGCCGAAGCCTTTAAACAGTGATGGCGGCAGCATTCTATCTGATACCGCTTTCCGGTAAAAAACTCTTGCATTCGCGATTTAACTATGTTATACTTACTTAGCTGTTCTAAAGGGCAGAATATTTAAGAAGGCGTGACTGTCAGTCATGTACCAACTAATAGAGAGGTGAAAATCATGAAACAGGGAATCCACCCAAATTACTATCAGGCCAAAGTCGTTTGCAACTGCGGTAATGAATTTGTAACTGGTTCTACCAAGAAAGACATTCACGTAGAAATCTGTTCCAAATGCCATTCATTCTATACCGGTCAGCAGAAGGCTGCTTCCGCTCGCGGACGTATCGAAATGTTCAACCGTAAGTATGGTGTGAAAACAGACAAATAAGGTTTGATAAAGCAAGGTTGAGCTTTTGGAGATCTCTGAAAACTCAACCTTTTTCTTTTATTATTTTTTGGAGGTCTGAAATTGAAATATTCCGGCATCGGGGGACAGGCAGTATTAGAAGGTATCATGATGAAAAACAAGGACAATTACGCAATCGCGGTGAGAAAGCCGGATGGCGAGATTGAGATCATGAAGGATACCTATGTGAGTATGACAGAAAAAGTAAAATTCTTTTCCCTGCCGTTTGTACGGGGAATCTTCAGTTTTGCTGACTCCATGATCCTCGGAATGAAGGCGCTGACCTGGTCGGCAAGCTTCTTTGAGGATGATGAGGAGGACGAAGAACCTGGAAAAATTGAAAAATTTCTGATGGAAAAGTTCGGAGAGAAGTTAGAGAGCGTTGTCATGACGGCAGTTACCGTGTTTTCCCTGCTTATGGCAGTTGCGATCTTTATGGTGCTTCCGCTTCTGATCGCCGGCTTCTTTAAGAAGTTTATTACATCGGATACGATCATGGCCGTTCTGGAGGGCTGTATCCGTATTGCGATATTTATTGCCTATATTAAAGTGATCTCCAGAATGAATGACATCAAGCGAACCTTTATGTACCACGGATCGGAGCATAAATGCATCAATTGCCTTGAGAACGGGCTTATCCTGAATGTGGAAAACGTCCGGAAAAGCTCAAAAGAGCACAAGCGGTGTGGAACCAGCTTCCTTCTTATCGTAATGGTGATCAGCATTCTGTTTTTTATGGTGGTTCGGGTCGATACGATCTGGCTGCGGATCGCAAGCCGCATCGTTCTCGTTCCGGTGATCGCAGGTGTTTCCTATGAGGTACTGCGCTTAGCCGGACGGAGCAATTCCAAAATTATGGATATCGTAAGCCGTCCCGGTATGTGGATGCAGGGACTGACCACAAAGGAACCGGATGATTCCATGATCGAGGTGGCCATCGCATCCGTGGAGGCGATCTTTGACTGGAGAGGATATCTGGAGGAAAATTTCCCGGAAGCATATCCGAAGGGATATTTTAAGGAGCAGGAGAAAACAATATGACCTGGGGAGAGCTTTTAAGCAGAGGACAGGAGAAACTTAAGGATGCCGGGATCATAGAGTACGGGCTGGATGCGTGGTACCTCTTTGAAGCGGTATTCGGCATGAGCCGGGCACAGTATTTTCTTCATGCGGCAGATACCGCGGATGCCCCGGAGGAGAAGCAAAAGGAATTTGAGACAGCGCTTTCCAGACGGGCAGGCCGCGAACCCTTACAGTATATTACCGGGGTTCAGGAGTTTATGGGGATGGAATTTCAGGTCGATCCGCATGTTCTGATCCCCAGACAGGATACGGAAACACTGGTGGAAGCCGTGCTTTCGGAAAACAAAGACCCGGAGCTCTCGATCCTTGATATGTGTACCGGCTCCGGCTGTATTGCCATCAGCCTTGCAAGGCTGGGAGGCTACAAAAAAGTGGAGGCGGCAGATATTTCCCGGGAGGCTCTTAAGAGAGCGGAAAAAAATGCAGAGCTGCTTTTGCCTCCGGAGGGTGTATCTTCGGAGCCAAAACAGACGCTCCGTTTTCGGGAGAGCGACATGTTTTCCGCATTTGATCCGGTCACAGAAAAGTTTGATGTGATCGTTTCCAACCCGCCGTATATTCCGAGCCGTGTGATTGAAGGACTTGAGCCCGAGGTAAAGGACTTTGAGCCGAGAAACGCGCTGGACGGTACGGAGGACGGATTGTTTTTCTATCGATGTCTGGCAGAGTCCTGCGGCAGATTTTTAAGGGAAAACGGAAGGGTATATTTTGAGATAGGACATGACCAGGGGGAGGCAGTCAGCAATCTGCTGAAAACCCATGGTTTCAATGATACAAGAGTGATAAAGGATCTGACAGGAAAGGACAGAGTCGTATACGGCAGATATCAGACTGCCTATGGGCCGGATCAGTCTGTCAGAGAGGCTTAGGAGTGAAAAACTTCAGGATGATAGGAGGTTTTGTATGTTTGACCGTTTGGATGATATCGTAAAGCATTATGAGGAATTGATGCTTGAACTGAATAATCCGTCTGTGGCAGAGGATCAGAAGCGTTTCCGCAAGCTGATGAAGGAGCAGAGTGATCTGACTCCGAT
>CAKRPJ010000049.1:0-13647 GCA_934376955.1 uncultured Lachnospiraceae bacterium
CCTTCTGATAAACTGCGGAGCAGTTATTCGGTTATGAGCAAGTAGCGAAGCGGATTGCGAATATCCGCTTGACTTTTAAATATGCAATTATTTTTCCGCTCCGGGATCCGTTTTCCTTGCCGCCCTTCGCCCCTTTGCCGCATCCAGCTTTCCCTTTGCAGCTCTGACGATCTCTGCGGCCTTACCGGATATTTCCTTCCCGCCGGATCTTATATTTTTTGTAATTTTCGTATCTTTTTTATTTTTTTCATCTTTTGCATCTTTTATGCTTTTTGCATTTTTTGTATTTTCTGCGGCTATTGTATCCTTTTTATCCTTCTTTCCGCGTGGAGATGTTTCCGACTGCGGGATGTGACGGAAAACAGATACACTGAGGGGAGCGATATTTATGGTGATCGAATGATCCCGGCCATCCCATTCTTCTTTCTGCGACGTTTTCATCCTCGGGTTCACCATTCCGTCTCCGCCAAATTCCTCTGCATCACTGTTCAGGATCTCCTTATATTTTCCGGCCTGAGGCACTCCGATACGGAATTTTTCATGGGCGATCGTATCAAAGTTGCAGACAAAGAGAAGTATCTCATCTTCTTTTTTGCCGTGTCGGGCAAATATGACCAGATTTTCCTTATTATAAGTGCAGTTGATCCACTCAAAGCCCTCCGGCTCATCGTCTAACTCATATAATGTCGGACTGGTTTGATATAAATGATTGAGTGCCTTCACATAATTCCGCATTTTTTCGTGGATCGGATATTTGAGAAGTTCCCATTCGAGGCTCCTGTTTTCATTCCATTCGTCCATCTGGCCGAAATCCTGTCCCATAAACAGAAGCTTCTTTCCCGGGTGTCCCATCATAAATCCGTAAGCCGCTCTCAGATTTGCAAATTTCTTTTCCTGCGTATCTCCCGGCATTTTTCCGGCCATGGAGCCTTTTCCATGCACCACCTCATCGTGAGAAAATACCAGCACAAATTTCTCGCTGTAGGCATAAAGCATGCTGAAGGTCAGCTCTCCGTAATGCTGATTTCTGAAATATGGGTCACAATGCATATAATCAAGGAAATCATTCATCCACCCCATATTCCATTTGTAGTCAAAGCCAAGGCCGCCGTCTAAAACATTGCCGGTAATCTGTGGCCATGCCGTTGATTCCTCGGCGATCAGAAGACCTCCGGGGATCTCTTTATGGAAAATTGAGTTTAAATGCTTCAGAAATTCCACTGCCTCCAAATTTTCATGGCCTCCATAGATATTGGCGACCCATTCTCCGGCATTTTTTCCGTAATCCAGATAGAGCATAGAGGCAACCGCATCCATACGGATCCCGTCTGCATGATATTCCTTTGCCCAAAACAGGGCATTGGAGATCAGAAAATTGGATACCTGTGGTCTTCCGTAATTATAGATCAGCGTTCCCCAGTGCGGATGTGAGCCCTGTCGCGGATCCTTGTGTTCATACAGGCAGGTACCATCGAAGGCAGCCAGACCATGGGCATCCCGCGGGAAATGGGCCGGTACCCAGTCGAGGATAACTCCGATCCCCTCCCGGTGCAGATGATCCATAAAGGCCCGAAAATCATCCGGAGTACCATAACGGCTCGTCGGTGCATAATAGCCGGTAACCTGATAGCCCCACGAGGCGTCCAGCGGATGTTCCATAACGGGAAGAAGCTCAATATGAGTGTAGCCCATTTCTTTTACATATTCTGCAAGCTTTTCAGCGATCTCCCTGTAATTGTAAAACTGGCTTCCGTTGATTTCTTTTCCGTTTTCATCAAGAGCGATCGGCTTCTGCATCCACGAACCCAGATGTACCTCATAAACAGACATCGGCATTTCTTTTCCGTGGGCCTGTCCTCTTTTATCCATCCACTCCTTATCTTCCCATTTGTATCCGTCCATATCCCATATAACAGAGGCTGTATCCGGGCGGAGCTGTGCATAGTTTGCGTAGGGATCCGCCTTAAGCATCGGTTCACAGGCTTTTGTCTTTATTTCATATTTATAGAGCATCCCGGCCTTAAGCTCCGGAATAAAGAGCTCATAGATCCCGGAATCCCCAAGTCTTTTCATCTGATGCCTTCTGCCGTCCCATAAGTTGAAATCTCCGACCACACTGACGCGGATCGCTTCCGGTGCCCACACGGCAAAGCTGACGCCCGGCACACCGTTTTCCGTAACCGGATGGGCCCCCAGCTTTTCGTATGAATTGTAGTAGATCCCCGCCTCAAACTTTTTCAGATCATTCTCTTTAAACCGGGATTGGAAGCGGTAGGAATACGGATCCTCTGTTTCTATCGGCTTTCCGTCTTCATATTTCGTTATAAACGTATAGGGCTCCAGCTCCATTCTCCCCTCGATCAGTACGGCAAAAAAGCCTTCTTCATCTGCCATCTGCATCGGGTATCTGTTTCCCCCCAGCTTTACGGTCACCGATTTTGCTCCCGGAAGGAATGCCTGGATCAGAAGACCTTCTCTTACTACATGTGCTCCGAGAAGGCGGCACGGATCATTACATTCAGAATACACAATTTCTTCGATTCCGGCCCAGTCCATCATATCATATAGTATTCTTTCCATAATTCATCCCTCCAAAATCCGTTGATTTCTTTTCGTTCTGAATTATTTACATTTTATCATTTTCCAATACGCTATACAAGCTGATTCGGGAGTGGCAATTCAAAAATTTTGAAGGACAATTGTGAAAAGTTCTTGCGAAACTTGACAAATTATCATAAACTCATTATATTTCGTATAGTATCTTAAGTCGAATGAGGTTACAGGAAAATTATGGAAAACGAAAACAAGAAAAAAATCAATTGGAAGGATGAGATCATCAGCTGGATTCAAGTTATTGTTTCCGCAGCTGTCATAGCATTTGTGCTTACCACCTTTATCATCGCCAACAGTGAAGTTCCTACCGGTTCTATGGAAAAAACGATCATGACCGGCAGCCGGGTCATCGGCTCAAGGCTTCATTACAAATTCTCCGATCCGGAACGCGGAGATGTGGCCATTTTTGTTTTTGGCTGGCAGTGTCCTAACTGTCATGTCATTATAGAGGGGGAAAAGGCAGAGGAATGCCCACGCTGCGGTGAAGCAGTCGGAAAACATGCACGCACGATCTATTATGTAAAGCGTGTGATCGGTCTTCCCGGCGATGTGATCGACATTATTGATGACAAGGTATATCTGAATGGCTCCGATACCCCATTAGATGAGCCATATATTGCAGAGCCCATGAATCAGCATGAAACTTTGCATTTTGAGGTTCCGGAAAACAGTTATTTCATGATGGGTGACAACCGAAATTATTCTCTGGATGCACGATACTGGAATAACCACTATATTTCCAAGGACAAGATGATCGCAAAGGTATTATTTGAATACTTCCCCACACCCAAGATCATACATTAAAAGAACATACACAGGAGACATAAATTATGAAGAAAGTGGTAAAATTCGGCGGCAGCTCTCTGGCCAGTGCAAGACAGTTCAAGAAAGTAAAAGCGATTATTGCTGCCGATAAGTCAAGAAGCTATGTAGTGCCATCTGCCCCGGGAAAGCGTGACAGTAAGGATGTAAAGGTAACTGACCTTCTTTACCAGTGTTATGACGCAGCAGCAAGCGGACAGAGCTATAAGCGTATCTTAGAGCAGATCAAAAAGAGATTTGTGGATATTATCAATGGACTTGACTTGAACCTGAATCTGGACTTTGAATTTGATAAGATTGAAGAAAACTTTCTTAAAAAGGCCGGAAGATCTTACGCCGCATCTCGAGGAGAGTATCTGAACGGAATCATTATGTCACATTATCTGGGATTTCCGTTTCTGGATGCAGCGGAAGTGATCTTCTTTGATGAGCACGGAAACTTTCTTTCCGAAAAAACGAATGAGGAGATGGAAGCACGGCTTGAAAATATGAAGCAGGTCGTTATCCCGGGGTTCTACGGCTCCGCACCGGATGGTTCGATCACCACATTTTCCCGCGGCGGCTCGGATATAACCGGCTCCATCGTTGCCCGCGCCATTCACGCAGACCTGTATGAAAATTGGACGGACGTTTCCGGTTTTCTTGTTGCAGATCCGAGAATCGTAGAAAATCCGGTTCCTATCGAGACGATCACCTATCGGGAGCTTCGGGAGCTTTCCTACATGGGGGCCAGCGTTCTCCACGAGGATGCTATTTTCCCGGTGCGGGTCGAGGGAATCCCGATCAATATCAAAAACACAAACCGTCCGGATGATCCGGGTACTATGATCGTAGAAAGCACAAGCAAGAAATCACCCTTTACGATCACCGGCATCGCGGGAAAAAAAGGCTTCTGCTCCATTATCATTGATAAGGCCATGATGAATACGGAGATCGGCTTCGGCAGAAAGGTTCTGGAGGTCTTTGAGGATAACCGGATCTCCTTTGAACATATGCCGTCCGGTATCGATACCATGACCGTCCTTGTCCATCAGGATGAATTTCAGCAAAAAGAGCAGTCTGTCATTTCCGGGATCCATCGTGCTGTTCATCCGGATCTGATCGATCTGGAATCCGATCTTGCTGTGATCGCCGTAGTCGGCCGTGGCATGAAATCAAACCGGGGAACCGCTGCAAGAGTGTTTGCCGCTCTCTCCCACGCCCGTGTCAATATTAAAATGATCGATCAGGGCTCCAGTGAATTGAACATCATAATCGGTGTGAAGAACGAAGATTTTGAGGATGCCGTCCGTGCCATCTATGATATTTTCGTGAAAACTGCTTTGTAAAATGCCAAGGGGGCAAAAGGTCTAAACTCACATGAGCTTGCTCATGGGTGGGGAAGACCTTTTGACCCCGGCGTCAGGCAGATCCATTTACATGATTTCCTGCTTTTTCTCTGATTCGTCCCCTTCCTTCCCAGTTTTCCTGCTCGCTCCTGCTCATGATTTCCTGCTTTTTCTCTGATTCGTCCCCTTCTTCCCCAGGTTTCCTGCTCGCGCCTGCTCATGATTTCCTGCTTTTTTTCTGATTCGTCCCCTTCTTCCCCAGTTTTCCTGCTCGCGCCTGCTCATGATTTCCTGCTTTTTCTCTGATTCGTCCCCTTCTTCCCCGGGTTTTCCTGCTCGCGCCTGCTCATGATTTCCTGCTTTTTCTCTGATTCGTCCCCTTCTTCCCCGGGTTTTCTGCCGACCTCTGCTTAGGTTACTTTCCAACTCTGCCTGAAACTATTGATCTCTGATTTTTTACAAGGAGGAAACAAATGAATTTCGCTGAAAATTTCTTTTCTATGCGTCTTGAGTATCTTTTAGCTCAAAAAAATCAAATTGAATCTCAGCTCGAAAATGCACCGGTGGGTACATTGCGAATCAAACACAACGCCACACGTATTCAATATTTTCAAAGAAGCACTCCTCAAGACTCTCTCGGAAAATACATAAAAAGAAAAGATCTGCCGATTGCACATGCATTAGCTCAAAAAGACTATGATCAAAAGGTGCTTCTCGCTATAAATCAGGAAATTCATGCCATTGAGAGGTATTGTGCCTTATTTCCCAAGAAACGAGCCGAAGATATTTACGAAACTATGCGTAAGGACCGCCAAGATCTTATTGTTCCGATTCAGGAAACAGATCAGCAATATATTCGTAGCTGGAGCTCTGTTTCCTATCAAGGAAAACCTTTTGATGCATCACTCCCTAAACTCTATACATCCAGAGAAGAACGTGTTCGTTCCAAGTCGGAAATTATTATTGCCGATACACTCTCCAGAGAATCAATCCCCTATCGATACGAATGTCCCCTCCACATTCCCGATGTCGGGAATATATATCCGGATTTTACGGTACTTAATGTGGCCAAGAGAAAAGAACTATATTGGGAACATTTTGGAATGATGGATGACTCCCAATATGTAGAAAAGGCGCTCTTAAAAATCCGCACCTATGAATTAAATGGAATTTATCCCGGGGATAATCTGATTCTCACCTATGAAACTCATCAAACACCGATCGATCAAAAGCAGGTTCTCTTAAACATCAAACACTATCTACAGTAGTTCCCGCTTCTTCCCCTGAGGGCAGCCGCAGTCTCTGCCCACGCGTAGGTTTCGATTCTTCCCCTAAGTACAGTCGTAGGTTCTGCCACATGCAAGTTGCGCTTCTTCTCCCGAGTACAGTCACAGGTTCTGTCTACATGCAAGTTGCGCTTCTTCCCCCGAGTACAGTCACAGGTTCTGTCTACGTTTCAGACTTCGCATTCTGAAAGTATGAGCAATTCCATTTATATTCAGAAACAAAAAAATCCCTGATGATAACGAAAATGCCCGGATAAGGCTGTTATCATCAAGGATTTTTTCATTTCCGTGCGCTTCACCCTCTTATTTTTCTTCCTCGATCTTCATGATCATATCAACACGTCTCTGATGTCTGCCGCCTTCAAATTCTGCAGCCAGCCACTCATCAACGATCATCTTTGCCAGCTCGCTTCCGACTACTCTCGCACCGAATGCCAGAACATTGGAGTTATTGTGCATTCTGGAAAGCTTTG
Organism: uncultured Lachnospiraceae bacterium; assembly: GCA_934376955.1. GTDB lineage: Bacteria > Bacillota > Clostridia > Lachnospirales > Lachnospiraceae > CAKRPJ01. Next base: position 6,523 of record CAKRPJ010000049.1, read on the forward strand.
CTGTATACGGCTCACTGCATACGCAGGCACGGATTCCCTTAACTTTATTTGCTGCCAGCGAAATTCCTACTCCTGTACCGCAGATCGTGATACCAAGATCGGCTTCTCCGGATGCAACCGCGCGGCCAACCTTTTCCCCATATACCGGGTAATCGCAGCTCTCACTGGAATCCGTTCCGAGATTGAGTACCTCGTAGCCTTTTCCCTCAAGATGCTCCTTGATGATATTCTTCAGCTCTACTGCTGAGTGGTCGTTTCCAATTGCAATTTTCATGTTACTTGTCTCCTCCAGATTACACTATTTTTAATTTATTCTGTATTTGCATTTATCCTGCACTTACATTTGTTTTTTATCGATCCTCTGAGGCAAAAAAATCCCAGATCCGATCCATTCTGGATGTCATAGAAAGAAGAAGCATATCCATAATGGTGATCGCTGCCATAGCTTCCACTACCACAACGGCCCGCGGCACCACCACGGGATCATGGCGGCCATGGATCTTAAGCTCCATATTTTCTCCGGATCTGCTCACGGTTTCCTGCCTGCGGCTGATGGATGGAGTCGGCTTAAATGCGGCCCTAAATACCACATCACTTCCATCGCTGATCCCTCCGAGAACACCTCCGGAATGATTTGTCACCTTTACCGGTTTTCCGTCTGTTTCCATGCGAAACGCATCGTTATTTTCCGAACCGCAGGATCTTGCGGCCGCAAAGCCGTCTCCGATCTCAAAACCCTTCACTGCCCCGATCGAAAGGATCGCTTTTGCAAGCTCCGCATCCAGCTTATCAAAAACCGGCTCGCCCAGTCCGGTGGGAAGATGGGTAATCCTGCACTCGACGATACCTCCGACAGAATCGCATTCCCGCATTTTTTCATCCAGATACTGCTCTGCCTCTTTCGCCGCTTTTGCATCCGGCATACACAGTTTATTCCGCTTTGCTTCCTCCGGATCCATTTCCGATCCATTTACTTCGACCGGCCCGATGGCCTTTGTGTAGGCACAGATCGTAATTCCCAGATCTCTCAGAAACTTTTCCGCGATCGCACCGGCTGCCACACGGCCGATCGTTTCCCGTGCCGAAGAACGGCCGCCTCCGCGGTAATCACGAAAGCCAAATTTCTCATCAAAGGTAAAGTCCGCATGTCCCGGACGGTAGCAGTCTGCGATCGTTGAATAATCTGCGGAGTGCTGATCCTTGTTCCAAACGATCATGGAGATCGGTGTTCCGGTTGTCTTTCCCTCAAAAATTCCGGAAAGAAGCTCGACCTGATCTCCTTCCTTTCTCTGGGTTGTAAATCTGCTCTGCCCGGGCTTCCTTCTGTCAAGGAGCTCCTGAATATCTGCCTCACAAAGAGGCAGGCCTGCCGGACAGCCATCCACCACCACTCCGATGGCTTTTCCGTGGGACTCGCCCCAGGTAGTTACTTTAAATATAGTTCCAATTGTAGATCCTGCTGCCATTCCTAGTCTCCAATCCTCACGATCTCACAACAGTTCGGTTCATTGATCTCTATACTGCGGCCGCTCATGACAAGCAGACCTTTCTCATAGTCGATCTTAAAGAAGGTGATGCTTCCTTCATGGTTGATGGAAGCAAGATGCTTTCCATCCGGGAAAATTGCAATGTCCTTCGGGTAGTCTCCGCTGATGGGGAGACAGAATTTTAAGGTCAGCATTCCTGTTTCCGTATCTCTCTCGTACATGGAAACGGAATTATCGCCTGCGTTCGAGCAGAACAGATAGTTTTCATCCGGTGAGAAGCGGATCGCACAGGCCGCCGTGAGCTGATTCGGATCCTTTCCCGTTGTCGGGATTGTCTGGATCTTCTCCACATTCGGTGTCCGCTCTCCCGACTGATAAGAATAAACATCGATCGTATTCTTTAACTCATGCATAAGATAGAAAAACTTTCCGTCACTGCTGAAGATAAAATGCCTTGGTGCAGACTCCAGCTCGCTGCGGATCGTATCAACGAGGGTGATCCTTCCCTCCTTCTTGTCAAAGCGATAGACCTTGACCTGATCAATTCCAAGATCCGCCACCATAAGGAATTTTTCATCCGGTGTCATGCGGCTGCAGCTTACATGGGGTCTGAAGTTACGTTCTGCCACGCTGCCGAGCCCCTTATGGAATACGCCGTCTGTGATCCGTCCCACTGATCCATCCTTATTTAACTTAAGGACTGTGACCTTGCCGTCATGATAGCCGGAGACAAAAATATAGTCATCATTTTTGCTTGTAGCGATCTGACAGCCCCGCATTCCCTTTATATTTGCACTGTTCAGACGTGACAGGCTTCCGTTCTGAAGTATCTTAAAAGCCACCACGCCTTCATCTGCGATGGAGTACAGTATTTTCCGGTTGTTTGATGCCTTCAGATAGGAGGAGTTGTCTACCTCTACTTCACAGCGGTAGATAAACTTTCCCTGCTCCACATCCACGTCAAATACTGTGATCCCTTTTGCTTTTCCTGTATAGGAATAGGAGCCTACATACGCCATATATTTTCCAGTCATAATATTTCTCCCCCTGCCTTTTTTCGATTAAGCTATATTTTAACATATCCCGGCTTATTTGTTAACAGAATTTCATATAATTTCATCCTGAAAATCTCCCTGAAAATTTCCCTCCCGCTCCCGTCTGTCTTTCTTACGAAATTTAATTTCAAAATCCTCCCGAAATCTATTGACAGTAATTGAAAAAAATGAGTAAATGTTAGAGGACTATTAATTAAGAAAAAACAGGAGGAGCGAATCATGAACCAGCCTCTGATCGACCTGATCCATATATCAAAAAGCTTTGACGGGGACATTATCCTCGATGATCTGAATCTTTCTGTAAAAGAAAATTCCTTTGTGACTCTCCTCGGCCCCAGCGGCTGCGGAAAAACGACCACTTTACGCATTATCGGCGGTTTTACCTCTCCCGATCAGGGAAAGGTGATCTTTAACGGAGAAGATATCACCCGAATGCCGCCCAATAAGCGCCAGTTAAACACCGTATTCCAGAAATATGCTCTCTTTACCCACATGAGCATTGCTGATAATATCGCCTTTGGGTTAAAGATCAAGGGAAAATCAAAAGATTATATCAATGATAAGATCAAGTATGCCTTAAAGCTCGTAAACTTAGACGGCTATGAGAACCGCACCGTCAACTCCCTGAGCGGCGGCCAGCAGCAGCGTATTGCCATTGCAAGGGCTATCGTGAATGAGCCGAAGCTCCTTCTTTTAGACGAGCCTTTAGGGGCCTTAGACTTAAAGCTCCGTCAGGACATGCAGTATGAGCTGATCCGTCTGAAAAATGAACTCGGCATTACGTTTATCTACGTTACTCACGATCAGGAGGAAGCCCTCACCATGTCTGACACCATCGTTGTCATGAACCAGGGCTATATCCAGCAGATGGGAACTCCGGAACAGATCTACAACGAACCGGAAAATGCCTTCGTTGCCGATTTTATCGGGGAAAGCAATATCGTAGACGGAATTATGCTCCATGACGAGCTGGTAGAAATATTCGGCGCTAAATTTGCCTGTGTCGACAAGGGCTTCGGTACCCATAAGCCTGTCGACGTGGTGATCCGTCCGGAGGACATCGATCTTGTCGAGCCGGAAAACGGAACACTAGAGGGCGTTGTCACCCATCTGATCTTTAAGGGTGTCCACTATGAAATGGAAGTAACGACTGCAAACGGATATGAATGGCTTGTCCACAGCACGGATATGTTCCCTGTCGGGAAAAGAGTCGGGATCCATGTAGATCCCTTCGACATCCAGATCATGAACAAGCCGACATCGGAAGATGAGGAGGCAGTAGGAGTCAATGAATAATTCAAAGAAACCGCTTCTCGCCCTTCCTTATGTTATCTGGATGGTGGGATTTACCATTATCCCGCTGTTTATGATATTCTTTTATGGACTCACGGACCGCAGCGGGGCATTCACCTTGGCAAATGTGACGGCGATCTTAGCTTCCGATCACCTGAAGGCGCTGTTCCTGTCGCTGCTCCTCTCCACAGCCAGCACTCTGATCTGTCTTTTGATCGCGTACCCGCTGGCCCTGATCCTCAGGACGCATCATATCGGCAAGGGAAGCTTTGTTGTTTTCATTTTCATCCTGCCCATGTGGATGAACTTTCTGCTCAGGACAATGGCATGGCAGACGCTTTTAGAGAAAAACGGAGTGATCAATGCGTTTCTCTCCCTTCTGCACCTTCCGTCCTTAAATATCATCAATACCTCCGGGGCCATCATCCTTGGCATGGTATACAATTTTCTGCCTTTTATGGTTCTTCCGATCTACAATGTACTGGCAAAAATTGATGATAACGTGATCAATGCCGCTAAGGATCTGGGCGCCGACAATTTCCAGATCCTCACCCGGATCCTGCTGCCGTTAAGTGTTCCCGGCATCATCAGCGGGATCACTATGGTATTTGTTCCTGCGCTCACTACCTTCGTGATCTCCAACCTCCTCGGAGGAAGCAAGATCCTGCTGATCGGAAATGTCATCGAGCAGGAATTTACAAAGGGAAGCAACTGGAACCTTGGTGCCGGGCTTTCCATGGTTCTCATGATCTTTATTCTTCTCAGTATGACCATGATTGCCAAATACGATAAAAATGGGGAGGGCACTGCATTCTAATGAAAACATCCCACTCAAGATTAAAACGCTTTTTTGAAAATTTTTACCTTGTATTAGTGCTTTTATTCCTTTATGCTCCCATTGCTGTGATGATGGTGCTTTCCTTCAACAGCTCCAAATCCCGGTCACAATGGGGCGGTTTTACCCTCCAATGGTATGCACAGATGTTTCAGAGCTCCTCGATTATGGATGCCCTGTATAATACTCTCCTGATCGCTTTTTTGTCGGCTCTGATTGCCACGATCTTAGGAACAGCTGCGGCTCTTGGGATCAACAGCATGAAAAAATTGCCCCGGACGATCTGCATGGGCGTCAACAACATTCCGATGCTGAATTCCGATATCGTTACCGGTATCTCCCTGATGCTCATGTTTATCGCCTTCGGCATCTCCTTGGGCTTCAAAACGATCCTTTTAGCCCACATCACGTTTAATGTGCCTTATGTGATGCTAAGTGTAATGCCAAAACTGAAGCAGACCAGCAAGTACACCTACGAGGCGGCTCTGGATCTTGGTGCCTGTCCGCTGGAGGCCTTCTTTAAGGTCGTTTTCCCGGATATCCTGCCGGGGATCCTGTCCGGCTTTCTGATGGCCTTCACCATGTCGCTGGATGATTTTATCGTCACCCACTTTACACGCGGAGCCGGCATCAATACACTGTCCACGTTAATCTACAGTGAAGTCCGCCGCGGCATCAAGCCATCCATGTATGCATTATCCACGGTGATCTTTGTAACCGTTCTGCTCCTGCTTCTGATCACAAACTTTGCACCGCAGAACACCACCTCCGGCTATGTATCCGGCAACAGAAAAAGCGGTAAGGAGAATCGCTGGAAGCCGAGCTTCCGCCTGTTCCAAAAGGCGGTTCTTGTGGCAGTTTCCTTCTTTATCATCGTCACGGTATGCTATACCACATGGCGACATATCGATGCATCCCATTCCGATGAGCTTTATGTATACAACTGGGGGGAGTATATTGACGAGAGCGTGATCGAGGAATTTGAACAGGAGACCGGAATCCATGTTACCTACGATCTTTTTGAGACAAATGAGGAAATGTATCCGGTCATCGAAGCCGGAGCCGTTCAGTATGATGTGGTATGTCCGTCCGACTATATGATCCAGAAAATGGCAGAGAATGATCTGCTGGCAGAAATCGATTTCGATAATATTCCCAATATGGAGTATATCGATCCGGAATATATGGAACGTTCTCAGAGCTTTGACCCACAGAATAAGTTTTCAGTGCCCTACTGCTGGGGTACGGTAGGTATCATTTATAACACAAAGCGGATCAAGGAGCTGGGAGTACCGGCACCGACAAAATGGGCCGATCTCTGGGATGAACGCTACAAGGGCGAGATCCTTATGCAGGACAGTGTCCGTGACGCCTTCATGGTCGCTTTAAAAACACTGGGCTACTCCATGAACTCTGTAGATCCTGCCGAGCTGGAGGAGGCAAAGAAGCTTCTTCTCGCACAGAAGCCTCTTGTTCAGGCATACGTAGTGGATCAGGTCCGTGACAAGATGTTAAACGGAGAAGCTGCCGTCGGTGTCATCTATTCCGGAGAGCTGCTGTATCTTCAGGAGGAGGCGGAAAAGCTCAATTTAGATTATGAGCTGGAATATGTGCTTCCGGAGGAAGGAACAAATATCTGGATCGACTCCTGGGTGATCCCTTATAATGCAAGAAATAAGGAAAATGCCGAAAAATGGATCAACTTCCTCTGCCGCCCTGATATTGCAAAAAAGAACTTTGAGTATATCACCTACGCTACTCCGAACCGAGGCGCCTTTGAGCTTCTGGATCCGGAATACAAAGATAACGAATCTGTATTTCCCGACACCTCAAAGCTTCAGAATTCTGAGGTCTTTAAATATCTGGGAACAGAGGCCGATGATCTGTATAGCGCCCTCTGGAAGGAGATCAAGGCACAATAACTACTCCCACGGGCTTGCCCGTGGGGTTCTGATTGCCAAGCAGTCCAACAGCTACATTGACGGTAAATTTCTACTTGCGTAAGGAAGTATAGCCAATCTCCCTTAAGTCCCCTGCTTCAATTGCGAAAAGCAATAAGCAGTGGGTGGGGACTTGCTTGTATCCGAAGGAGTGCAAACTCCTTCGGATAAACTGCGGAGCAGTTATTCGGTGTAGAGCCGCGTAGCAAAGCGGATTGCGGATATCCGCTTGACTTATACCATATGTTTCCATATATGGCAAACACTAGTTCTGTATTTTGCAAAAAATTTGGCACACCTAACTCATCACTAAAGTAACGAGAATGCGGTGTGCCGTTATTCAAGGATATTAGTACACCTCTCTGTTATTCCAAAAGAAAGTCAAGTGCTCTAATGATTTTTATTCCGTCTTGTGTTTGAGTAAGATCGCATTCCAAAGCAATCACTATCTTTTCATAGCTATCACGAATCTTACGCAGCGGTGCAAGCTCTCGCTCTCTCGTTTCCGGAGCATT
>CAKRPJ010000050.1:0-13354 GCA_934376955.1 uncultured Lachnospiraceae bacterium
CATGCGGTTAAACAATGATGATGATGATGACTACTTTGCAGAGGATGAATACGCAGAGGATGAAAAGCCTGCAAAAAGAGGTTTTCTGAAGAAGAATACAGATGCTTATGATGACGAGCCGGAGGAAGAAACCTCCAGACCGAGATTCCTTCCGAGAACGACGAATAACAATAAGGTCGTTCCGCTGCGCCGTTCTATGGAGGTTTCGCTGGTAAAACCGACTTCTCTGGACAATGCGAAGGAGGTCTGCGACAATCTGCTCCTTGGAAAAGCAGTCGTTCTGAATATGGAAGGGATCCATACAGAGACAGCACAGAGGATCATCGATTTTACTTCCGGGGCTACCTATTCTATGGGTGGAAATCTTCAGAAGATCTCAAACTACATATTTATCGCCACACCATCGTCCGTAGAGTTGTCCGGAGATTTTCAGGATCTTCTGTCCGGTGGAAATCTGGATGTATCCGGTTTAAATATCCATTTATAAGGGACGGGCTATGGAAAAAGAAGAACAGCTTTTCAGAAAACGTGTGAGAGAGCTTGCAGAGCTTTGCTATGCAAAGGATATTCCGGCGCATACGGATTTTCTGACATTAAATGAGCAGACAATTTTCCAAAATATTTCTGGTACACTTCCGCCGGTGAGGTTTATCCTTTCCGGCGGTTTGCCTGCATCAGAAAGGAAGATTGTCTGTTTTCTTCCTTCCTACGAGGAGGAACCGTCAGAGCTTCCCTACGAATGTCTTCGGATATCACCGGTAAACCGGAAGTTTGCGGAAGAACTGACCCATCGGGATTATCTCGGTGCGGTCATGAATTTAGGGATCGAGCGCTCTGTGATCGGCGATATTATCATAAAGAATCAGGATGCCTTCGTTTTTGTCCTGAAAAAAATCAGCAGATATCTGATAGACAGTCTTGTCATGATCCGGCATACGTCGGTCAATGTTTCCGTCTGTGAGACAGCATCAGAGATTCCTGAACCGGAGTTTGAAGAAATATCCGGAACCGTCAGCTCGTTAAGACTTGACAATATGGTGGCGTTAGCCGGACGTTTATCAAGAACGAAGGCGGCAGAGTATATTCAGGGAGAAAAGGTGTTTATCAATGGGCAGACAGCCCAAAGCGTATCGCGGCTTTTAAAGGAGGGCGAGATCCTGTCGATCCGGGGGATCGGTAAATTCCTGTTCGCACATGCGGGGGGACAGACAAAAAAAGGAAGATCATCTGTAATAATTAAGAAATATAAATAGTGCTCTGCAAGAGCATAAGGAGGAAATGCAGACATGAACAGAGACAGCATGGAAGACAGAATGACCGTTCACAAAGACGGAGAGCCAATTTATGATATCCTTTTAAAATATGACTTTAATGAGCTTGCCTCAGAGCTTGAGGCTTTAGGCTGCAAAAATAAGAAGCTCTGTATTGTTACAGATTCTAATGTTGCACCTCTTTATCTTGAGGAGATAACAGAACGGATATCGCCCTGCTGCACAAAGGTTACTTCCTTTGTTTTTCCTGCCGGTGAAAAAAGTAAAAACCTCGATACGGTGAAACAGGTCTATGAGCATCTGATCGAGAACAGATTTGACCGAAAGGATATGTTAGTTGCGCTCGGAGGAGGCGTAGTCGGCGATCTCTGCGGATTTGCGGCGGCAACATATCTTCGCGGAGTCGGTTTTATCCAGATACCGACAACACTTTTGTCCCAGGTAGATTCCAGCATCGGCGGAAAGACCGGTGTGGATCTGGATTCTTACAAAAATATGGTAGGGGCATTCCACATGCCGAAGTTAGTCTATATCAATGTTTCTGTCCTGAAAACACTTCCGCCGGAGCAGTTTTCTGCCGGTATGGGAGAGGTGATCAAGCATGGACTGATCCGGGATCGGGAATATTATGAATGGATCATGGCCAATAAAGAAAAGATCCGGGCACGGGAGCCTGAGGTCTGCCGCACCCTGATCCACGGAAGCAACCTCATAAAGCGTGAGGTGGTTGAGATCGATCCTACAGAGCAGAACGAGCGTGCTACATTAAATTTTGGCCATACGCTGGGTCATGCCGTAGAAAAGCTTAAGGGGCTTACTATGCTGCATGGACATTGTGTGGCTCTGGGAGCCCTCGCAGCCATGAAGCTTTGTGCTGACAGAGGGCTTCTGGCAGAGCAGGAGCTTAAAGACTACCGGGAATTAATGAAGTATTTTGATATGCCGCTTTCTGTGACCGGACTTTCAGCAGCAGATGTCGTAGCTGCAACACATAATGACAAAAAGATGGAGGCCGGTGTGATCAAGTTCATCCTGTTAAAAGGTGTCGGAAAGGCGTATATTGACCGCACGGTGACAGAGGATGAAATGCTCTCGGCACTTACCGCTATCATGTAAGGAGATCGAAATGAAAAATTTGTGGAAACGATATGGAATATTTACTCTGCTTACGGCCCTTGCGGTCCTATTGGATCAATGGACAAAAAAGCTTGCCTACGATCAGCTCCGCGTCAATGGGCCCGTTGTTATCATAAAGGGCGTATTTGAGCTTTTATATTCGGAGAACAGAGGGGCCGCATTCGGGATCCTTCAGGGAAAGAAGCTGTTCTTCTTTTTTGTCGCCTTTGCAGTCCTTCTTATTATTCTGTATTTTCTGGCAAAGCTGCCGTGTAAGAAGCGGTATCTGCCTTTATTTGCCTGCATGGTGCTTCTGGCAGCCGGTGCAGTCGGAAATCTGATCGACCGTGCTGCAAGGGGCTTCGTGGTGGACTTCTTCTATTTCAAGCTGATCGATTTTCCGATCTTTAATGTGGCAGATTGCTATGTGGTCGCTGCAGCCGTTTTTCTGATCCTTTTAACTGCCTTCTTTTATAAGGATGAGGAGCTGAGCTTTCTTTCCGGAAAGGAGAGCTAACAGTGAGAAAAGAGCTGTTTGTAACCGAGGATATTTCCGGAGACCGCATCGATAAGTTCCTTTCGGAGCAGTGTGAGGAGCTCTCACGCTCATTTCTCCAGAAGCTTTTGAAGGCGGGGGAGATATTTGTTAATGGAAAGCCGGTAAAAGCCAGCTATCGTGTTTTAGACGGAGACAGTATCCTGTTTGAGGTGCCGGAGGCCACAGAGCCCGAGATCCTGCCGGAGGATATCCCGTTAGATATCGTTTATGAGGATCATGATGTTATTCTCGTGAATAAGCCCAAGGGAATGGTGGTACATCCTGCAGCCGGACATTATACCCATACCCTCGTCAATGCTCTGATGTATCATTGCAGAGAGGATCTTTCAGGGATCAACGGTGTGCTGCGGCCCGGAATCGTCCACCGCATCGATATGGACACGACAGGTATCCTTATCGCCTGCAAGAATGATCTGGCCCACAATTCCATCGCGGCACAGTTAAAAGAGCACAGCATCACAAGGCGGTATGAGGCTATCGTCCATGGCGTGCTTAAGGATGAGGAGGGAACGGTGGATGCACCCATCGGCCGGAACCCCCAGGATCGCAAAAAAATGTGCATCAATCATCAGAACGGAAAGCAGGCCGTGACCCATTACCGTGTGCTTAAGAGATTCCATGACTTCACCCATATTGAATGCAGGCTTGAGACCGGCAGGACACATCAGATCCGCGTCCACATGGCCTCCATCGGACATCCTCTTTTGGGGGATGCCGTCTATGGGCCTTCTAAGTGCCCCTATAAGCTTCAAGGGCAGACGCTTCATGCCGGTGTGCTCGGCTTTGTGCATCCAAGGAGCGGAGAATATATGGAATTTCGTGCTCCGCGACCGGAATACTTTGAAAGACTGTTAAAAATATTACAATAAAGAAAAATTGCAATATCATTTTGCAATAACCTGTAGTTATAACTGCCATGCTTTTCGTGGCAGTTTTTTTGTTTGATTTATACAAAAAGATTTTTTAATGATAAAAATTCCACTGCATTTTATAGAAAATTTATAATATTAAGAAATCCTTCACAAAAAACGTTGAATTTATCACTTGAGCGTGTTAAAATGTGGACGTTTTTATAATTCCTTTTTCCAAAGGAGCAGGGGGTGCAGGAGTGACAGCAGAAGAATATTACAACAGGCTAATTCCGTATTACAGAGCTTATTACGACATAGAAGAACCATACATCTTATGTGATACGGAATGCCTCGCCCACGGTTATTTCTTTTCCCATAATGAAAAGTACGTTCTATCCAGAGAAGCCAGACTCTGGGAAAGCAACAATTTTGAACATGTATTTTTTATTCGGAAAGAGAGTTTGGAGTCAGAGGATCTTGCAAAGATGGATCGGATGATAAAGGAACATGTGGAACCTGTTATGGTTAGAAACGGAAGAAAATATCCCGAGAAGGATCACATGTATACTTATATCACCTTTGTTTTCTTTTGCGGATCTCCTCTGGAAAAAGAAATTATTAAACGCATAAAAAAATATCATTTTGCGCGTAATTATCTGTTTAGCTTCCGCGGCTTTTGTGAAGTGAAGGTGGCCGTCGTTGATGTGAGCGTAGAAAAGCTCTATACGAACCGATCCGGCGCATCCTTAAAAAAGCTTTATAAAAAGCTGTTTCGTGAAACGAACAGGTCATTACGGAAAGAAGAAAGAGGAGGCGTTTCATTTTGAGTGGTTTAGTAATTCTTGTCGTATCTATCGTTTGCTTCCTTGCTGCGTATGTTACGTATGGTTCCTGGCTTGCCAAGCAGTGGGGGATCGACCCGTCCAGAGAAACACCGGCACATACGATGGAAGATGGCGTAGACTACATTCCGGCGAAGTCCCCGGTGCTTCTCGGTCATCATTTTGCATCGATCGCGGGTGCAGGCCCGATCAACGGCCCGATCCAGGCTGCCGTATTCGGATGGGTTCCGGTACTTTTATGGATCATCATCGGAGGTATCTTCTTCGGTGCGGTTCAGGATTATTCATCCATCGTTGTTTCTATCCGTCATGGCGGAAAATCTCTGGGAGAGGTTCTGGAGGAAAATGTAGGGCATAAATGCAAGGTTTTATTTACCGTATTTGCATGGCTGGTATTATTACTTGTCATTGCAGCATTTGCAGACATCGTTGCGGGCACCTTTGCCGGATATACGATCGTAGACGGACAGAAGGTCTTTAATCAGGCAAACGGATCGGTGGCAACCGCTTCCATGCTGTTTATTCCCCTTGCGATCCTGTTTGGCTTCATGGTATACAGAAAGAATGCTCCGTTGATCGTTTCAACAGTAGTCGGTGTTATTCTTCTTGCAGTCTGTATTGCAGTCGGATTAAAATTTCCGATCTACCTTAGTAAGAATATATGGCTGATCTTTGTTTTCGTGTATATTATCATCGCCTCCGTAACTCCGGTCTGGATCCTGCTGCAGCCGCGTGATTACTTAAACAGCTTTTTGCTTTATTTTATGATCATCGCAGCAACAATCGGTATCATCGGAACAAACCCGACGGTGGAGCTTCAGCCGGTAACAAGCTGGAAGCTAGAAAACGGTCAGACGATCTTTCCGTATCTGTTTATTACCGTGGCATGCGGCGCCATCTCCGGCTTCCATAGCCTGATCGGTTCCGGTACGACTTCAAAGCAGTTAAATAATGAAAAGGATGCAAAGCTCATCGGTTACGGCGGAATGCTTATTGAGTGCTTCCTCGCAGTCATTGCCCTGATCGCAGTCGGCTCCCTGTGTGCAGACGGTCAGTACGCAAAGATCGGCACACCGCCTGTTGTTTTTGCAACAGCAGTTAAGCAGTTCTTCATGAACTTAGGCTTTGGTGAGGCAGCCGGAAACACAACCTACACGGTCGTTTCTCTTGCAATCTCCGCATTTGCGCTGACATCCCTTGATACGGGTACAAGACTCGGTCGCTTTATGTTCCAGGAGCTTTTTGCAGCCCCCGCAGGAAAAGAGCCGACAGCGCTTCAGAAGCCGCTTTCCAATATGTATGTGGCTACAATCATTACCGTTGTCCTCGGCGGAGTTCTCTGCATTGGCGGATACGCAAATATCTGGCCGTTATTTGGCGCCTGCAACCAGCTGGTTGCCGTGCCGTGCTTCCTCGGAGTATCCGTATGGCTGGCAAGAAAGGGAAGAAACAACAAGATGCTGTATTTCCCGATGTTCTTTATGCTCTGTGCCTGCTTATCCTCTCTCGTACTTTCCTTTAAAGGAAACTTGATGAAATTCGCAGCAGGAACAGCCAGCATCATGAAGGAAGGCCTCCAGTGTGTCATCATCGTTCCGATCTTCGTGCTTGCTATTATTCTTGTCATTGATGGACTTAAGGTTCTTACCTCTGTTGAGAAGGAGAGAAAGAACAAATAACAAATTGCTGGTAGAAAAAGTTATCAAAATACAACGAAATATCTTGCAATTATTGAAAAATAATATATAATATAAACATAAAGACGTACAATTTGGCCGAAGGAAAGGAGCTGTATAATATGAGTGATAATTTAATCATTACCATTGGCCGTGAATGTGGCAGCGGAGGCAGACATATCGGGCAGAAGCTGGCAGAAGGCTTAGGGATCAAATGCTATGATAAGGAGCTCTTAAACCTTGCGGCTAAAAAGAGCGGACTGTGCAGAGAATTATTTGAAACTCATGACGAAAAACCGACCAGCAGCTTTTTATATTCACTGGTTATGGATACTTATTCCGTAGGATATTCCAATTCCGCATATATGGATATGCCGATCAACCACAAGATCTTTCTCGCCCAGTTTGATACGATCAAGCAGCTGGCAACAGAAGAATCCTGCGTGATCATCGGAAGATGTGCAGATTATGCGCTGGCAGAATTTCCGAATGTTGTTACCGTATTTATAACAGCAGATGAGGATGTTAAGTTAAAAACACTGATGGAACGCTATCAGGTGAGTGAGTCTCAGGCAAAGGATATCATGATCAAGACGGATAAAAAGAGAGCCAGCTACTATAACTATTATTCCAGCAAGCGCTGGGGTGATTCTAAGAGCTATGACCTTTGCATCAACAGCAGCAAGGTCGGTATGGATGGCGCGATCCGTATAATCAAGGCTTTTGCAGAGGAAAAGCAGGCCTATAGAAAAATTAAGAAATAATAAGAAGTAATAAGAAGTAATAAGAAGTAAAACAACCCCGGTTTCGGAATACAAAAATAACAGTATCCGGATCCGGGGTCATTTATTTCTTTATTCTACTCTTTATTCTACGGTAACGGATTTTGCAAGGTTTCTGGGCTGATCTACATCAAGTCCTTTCTGAACAGATGCATAGTAAGCGATCAGCTGGAGCACGACTGCGATCGGGAATACTGTAAAGCGGTCATCCATATCCGGGATCCGGATAAGCTCATCATAAATTCCGTCATCGATGGAGGCATTTTCGGATGCAAGAAGGATGACGTAGGCACCTCTTGCCTTTACCTCACGGATATTTGACATCGTCTTGGCAAATATCTTTTTCTGTGTAGCGATGGCGATGACCGGAACGTGATCGGTGATCAGTGCGATCGTACCGTGCTTAAGCTCTCCGGCGGCGTATGCCTCTGCATGGATATAGGAGATCTCCTTTAATTTGAGGGCTCCTTCGAGAGAAAAAGCATAGTCCATACCGCGGCCGATAAAGAAGGCGTCCGGGCTGTTGATGATGTGGGTTACGATACGGCTGATATGCTCCTTATCGCGGATCATCGCGTCCATTGCAGAGGAGCAGTTTAAAAGGTCATTGACAAATTCCTGAGCCTTTTCTTTGTCGTATACACCACGAACCACCGCCATTTTGCAGAACAGAAGATAAAGAGCGGCAATCTGAACGGTATAGGCTTTTGTGCTGGCAACGGCGATCTCCGGTCCGCCGTGGGTATAGATAACGTAATCGCTTTCTCTGGCGATCGTTGATCCCTTTACATTTACGATAGAGATAACGGGGGAGCCGTTGTCTCTTGCAAGACGAAGCGCTGCGAGGGTATCGATGGTTTCACCGGACTGGGAGATAACGATCGTGAGGGTGGAGGAGTCGATAAAGGGTTCCTCATAGCGGAACTCGGAGGCGATGGAAACTGTGACCGGGATCCGAAGCTCCGGCTCGATCAAAGCTCTCGCCACCATTCCTGCATGCATAGCCGTACCGCAGGCAATGATACGGATCGAACTGATATTTTTAAGAAGCTCATCCGGGATCTTTTCGTCGGTAAAGTCCGGGAGTCCTCTTGTCAGGCGGGGGAGGAGAGTGTTTTTAAATACTTCCGGCTGCTCATGGATCTCCTTTAACATAAAGTGAGGATATCCATTCTTCATGGCGGCATCTACATTCCAGGAGGCCTCAAGGATCTCCGGCTGTTCTTTATCGCCGTTTAAGCTGTAAAGAACGGCAGCGTAGGCCGTGAGCTTTACGATCTTTTCCTCCGGAACCACAAAATATTTCTTCGAGTAGGGAAGGAGAGCGGTAAGGTCTGAGGCGATCATAGAGCCGGAGCCGGTATGGGCGGCAACCAGCGGACTGACATTGCGTACCGCATAGATCTCGCCCGGACGGTCCTCAAACATAATACAGAAGGCGTAAGAGCCCTCAAGCTGGCTTAAAAGCTCACGGATCGCCGTTAATGGATCTCCGCTGTAGATCTCGTTGAGTACAGCGGCGGCTACCTCTGTATCTGTCTGGGATCTCAGCTTGTTTTCCAGATGATAGCGGGCAGTGAGTTGGTGGTAGTTTTCAATGATCCCGTTGTGGATCATAGTGATGCGGCCCACGATATGCGGATGGGTATTTTCGCCGGTGACGCCGCCGTGGGTAGCCCAGCGGGTATGCCCGATCCCACAGTGGGATACGATGGGGGATTCCTCGCAGATCTTTCTTAATGCGGCAACCTTGCCGATCGTCTTTATAAAATGTACCTTCGAGCTCTCATCAAAAAGAGCGATCCCGGCACTGTCATAGCCTCTGTATTCCAGTTGGGAAAGTCCGTTAAGAAGGAGCTTTTCCGCATCCAAAGGACCGCAATATCCGATAATTCCACACATAGTCATTCATCTCCAGTTTTTAATTATTTTTATAATGTATAGTATATTTCGGCTTACTCAGCCATTCCTGAAATCTGTTTTTTGTTTGTTCAAGAATACTCACTATATCATAATATTTTTGTCGTGCAAAGTCAACGCTCTGATCGTTTAATAAAAAAATTAAGAGATTCGTAAAAAAAATGAGGTCGGAATATGATATACTACTTAATGTGCTAAAATTTAAGTAGATCAGGACTAAGATACATGAGAAAATTAACAGATAAAGAAAAACTGAAAAACTATACTCCGGCTGCGGTGATGCTCCTTTGTTCCTGCATCGCATTTCAGGCTGTCGGGACGTACATGCCTATGACATTCCAGACGGAAGCAAAACCGGAGAAGATTGAGATAGCAGAGAGTATGCCGGAAACGGAGGAGGAGACGCCGTTTTCGGAGATCGCGGCAGCAGAGGAAACAGAAGCCGATGAGACCGCTCCGTATCGTTTAAATCTTGCTTATCTTGTAGATGAAAACGGAGAGAGCTATGCGCAGATCCTTATGAGAGAGCTGATCCGCAAGGACTCTGTCTGGTATTCGGAGCTTTATGATATGGCGGGGACGGCACCGTCTGTGTTAGCGGCCCGATACGGAAAGCCGGCAGGCAAGGTGATCGGAAAGTATAATCCGGCATCGTCAAAACAGCTCGAGAATGATCCCTCTACCTGGGCTGTGGAGCATTTTAAAAATGTAAAGATATCGTTTTATAATGGGGATGGTTCGATCACTGCGGCCGTGTCGAATGCTCAGCAGATCGTATCCATGGCAAATGTATATTGCTACTATAATAATATCGAAGACCTCGATACGATAAGAAGCTATGTAAATGAGCTGTGGAAGAAGTCTCATTCCTACGGTGTATCGATCAGTGACGTATATTATTGCAGCGGATGTATTGATCCCGACAATATCCCCGATAACGAGGAAACCGATTCAGAGCTTGAAGGAGAGGACTATTTTAACGGAGTAAGTACGATCGATACGGAGATCAGCGTCAAGGTCGAGGGAGAGGACGGTAAAGTGATCCTTGAGGAAACGGAGTATTCAGACAATTCCGCCGAGGAGACAGGACAGGAGAGCCGGGAAACCTCCGGCATCTCGGTGCAGACTACACCGGAGTATTCCGGAACGACGGTCGCTGTGGAATCTACCACGAGTGTTATCCAGTCACTGGCAGAAACGGCAGAAAGTATTTATATAGAAGAAACGAAGCCGTCTGTTGTGATAATCCGTGATACAACAGCGGAAAGCACAGAGGACAACAAAAAGCGTAAGCCGTCAATAGCTTCCGAGGAAAAGATCCCGGAGAGCACGGCTGCGATAACAGAAGAATCGAGTGCCCAGATCAGCGAGACATCGGAGAGCAGTGCTTCTTCCGTAAAAGAGCAGATACCGGAGGAAACCGGAAAGGGGACAATCATCGTCCGGCCGGATCAGGAATCGCAGGAGGCAGACCTTGAGCAGGAGGAAGAATATCGGGTAAGGGCAGCGGCAGTTAGCGAAACTAAGGCAGCAGAGAACGGCACACAGCCGGCTTCAACGCTTATCTGCCCGGGTCATATCGATCTGAAGGTTACTGCGAAGATATTGGGACTGGAGGGCGAGAAGAACCTTTACGGGCTCGATGAGACCGAAGAAGCTGACAAC
Organism: uncultured Lachnospiraceae bacterium; assembly: GCA_934376955.1. Taxonomy (GTDB): domain Bacteria; phylum Bacillota; class Clostridia; order Lachnospirales; family Lachnospiraceae; genus CAKRPJ01. Next base: position 10,683 of record CAKRPJ010000050.1, read on the forward strand.
GAACAGCCTGAGGACGAGAACAGCTGGAAAGGCTGGGATGACCGTAAGAAGGCCTATGTTTCCCACATCCAAAGAGGAGACTGGGCAAAGGCATACGGGATCACCGTGACAGTGGCCGATACAAAGGCACCGCTTTCTTCCGCAGAGATCGATTCCTACATGAGCATGCTGCCGTCAGGTACCTCAGAGGCCCGTAAGGACATCATACGCTTTGCACTGCAGTCGGTAGGAAAGATCCCGTATTACTGGGGAGGAAAGGCCAATACAAAGAATTACAGCGGAAATAATTTCGGCTCCGTCACGATCCCGGATCACAGGGGAAGGATCCTTAAGGGCTTAGATTGCTCCGGCTGGGTAAACTGGGTATACTGGTCGGTTACCGGAAAGCATTTAGGCTATGAAGGCACGGAGGGACTAAAGGCACTTGGACGACAGGTCGAAAGAAAGAACTTAAAGCCCGGCGATATCGTTGTGATAACCGGCAATACGCCACATGTGATCATGTTCCTTGGATGGGCGGAAAACGGACAGATCCGATGCATCCATGAGACCGGATCTGTCAACAACGTGACAGTGGGAGTCATGAATGCCAACTGGCCATATTATCGGAATCTGTTAGATTGATCCTAAATTACCGACTGCATGCAGGTACTTTGGGATAAGGTGAGATACATATAACTATTCGCGAAAGAATACTTTAACGCATAGTAAGCGCGTTTAATCAGGTGAGGTACTATTTTTATGAAGCTACAGCGTCTGTTAAGCCTTGTCCGCAAGGCTGTTGATGATTATTCTCTTATCGATGAAAATGACAAAATTGCGGTGGGCATCTCCGGCGGCAAGGACAGTCTTACTCTTTTATACGCCCTTCATGAGCTGCAGAGATTCTATCCGAAGCACTTTGAGCTTTGCGCGCTCACGGTCGATCTCGGATTCGGAATACAGGATTTTGATGCCATAAAGACCTTTTGCAGGGATTTTTTTGTTCCCTATACTGTCATTTCCACCGATATCGCTAAAATCGTTTTTGAGACCCGCAGTGAGTCCAATCCATGCTCTCTGTGTGCAAAGCTGCGAAAAGGCGCTCTGAATAATGAGGCAAAGGCACTCGGCTGCAATAAGGTCGCTTATGCCCATCATAAGGATGACATAATCGAAACGATGCTCTTATCTCTTATCTATGAGGGACGTTTTTACAGCTTTTCGCCCAAAACGTTTCTTGACCGTATGGAGCTTACCGTTATCCGTCCAATGATGTATGTCAGCGAAGCCGAGGTCATCGGCTTTCAGCATAAATATGAGCTTCCGGTCTGCAAGAACCCCTGCCCGGTGGACGGAAAAACAAAGCGGGAATATGTCAAAAACTTAACAAAAACCTTAAATTTGGAAACCCCCGGCGTCAAGGAGCGCTTCTTCCATGCCATCCTGAACGGAAATATCCCGGGATGGCCTGCACCTCCTATTCACACCCGGGGACAAGGCATAAAACAGGATTAATACAGGATAAGGAAGGTAATGACCATGGCCCAACTGACGTATCATGAACAAAAGGATATCGAGAACATCAAGCGCCTCCGTCAGCTGATCAAGGAGCTTCCCTCCTTCTCTGCTGACTTCTTTAGGGGGATAGAGCCCCAGACGTCTACAAGAACGAGGATCGCTTATGCCTATGATCTGCGTATCTTTTTTGACTTTTTGTGTCAGAATAATACGGAGGCAGCAAAAATCGGCATTGCCTCTCTCCCGCTTTCCCTATTGGAACAGCTCACAGTAACGGATCTTGAGGAATATATGGAATACTTAAAATGTCATCCGTCCGTTACGAATGAGGACGTCTACAATACGGAGCGAGGGATCATGCGAAAGATGTCCTCCTTAAAAAGCTTTTACAATTATTTTTACAGAAACCAGCGGATCGAGAAAAATCCGGCTGCTCTGGTGCGGCTTCCGAAGCTTCATGAAAAAGAGATCATCCGTCTGGAGATCGATGAGGTGGCCAGACTGTTAGACGAAGTCGAGGCCGGGGACAAGCTGACAGAAAAACAAAAGCGGTATCATGAGAAAACAAAGGTTCGCGATCTCGCTCTGATGTCTCTGCTTTTAGGCACCGGTATCCGAGTTTCAGAATGTATCGGCCTGAATCTGGATGATGTAGATCTGGATGCGTGCGGGATCCGCATCTACAGAAAGGGTGGAAAGGAATCTGTTGTCTATTTTAGTGACGAGGTCTGCGGCACCCTTGAAAGCTATCTGGCGGAAAGGGAAACGGTCACAGCCTTATCCGGCCACGAGGAGGCACTGTTCCTCTCCCTCCAGAAAAAGCGTATGAGTGTCCGCAGTGTGGAGAATCTGGTGAAGAAGTATTCTGCTCTTGTCACACCGTTAAAGACGATCACACCCCACAAGCTCCGCAGCACCTATGGCACGAATCTCTATAAGGAAACCGGCGATATCTATCTCGTCGCTTCTGTTCTCGGTCATAACGATGTAAATACTACAAGAAAGCACTACGCAGCCCAAGAGGAAGAACGCAGACGCTCTGCGCGGAATATCGTTAAGCTCAGGGAAGAATAATAAGCAAAAAATAACAGAAAATATGTCAAGCGGATATTCGCAATCCGCTTTGCTACTTGCTCATAACCGAATAACTGCTCCGCAGTTTATCAGAAGGA
>CAKRPJ010000051.1:0-13336 GCA_934376955.1 uncultured Lachnospiraceae bacterium
GCAAATGCGGGTGACCTGTCTGGAACTCATGGCTACCATTCGACTTCAAGTACCAGCTACTATGTCACGTTTCAGGTAGAGAGCGGTGACCGGATGGAACTGCCGGTTTCCGGCAGAGAATATGGAATGCTGGCGGAAGGCGACATTGGGAAACTTACGTTTCAGGGAACGAGATATCTGTCATTTGAGCGCGTGTGATTCTGGATAAAGTACGAAATTAGCTTTTTTTACCTAAAAAATTTCTTTACTTTTCCAGCGATCACACAATATCAATATTCCTGACGCTCTTACGTCGATTTTCCTCGATCGCAGCATAAAACTTCCTTGTGATATTAACATCATTGTGCCCTAGAATATCCGCCACCAGATAAATATCATTTGTCTGTGCATAGAGTGCAGATCCGTAGCTGCTACGCAGCTTATGCGGGGTGATCCTTTTCTTGGGTGCAGCGACAGCGGCATATTTTTTCACGAGATATTCGACACTTCGCACGGTAAGGCGTTGTCGGCGGAGAGAGAGGAACAGGGCCCGTTCCTTTTCCTCCGCCATCGCATCGCCAACTCGCTCCTTTAGATATTCCTTTAAGTAACGGGCAACTTCATCACTAAAGTATACCGTTGCTTCCTTTCCGCCCTTCCGGTGAATATGAATTCCGTTTTCTTCCAGATTCACATCGTCAATATTTAAACCCACGCACTCCGAAACTCGGATCCCCGTGCCAAGCATTAAAGCAAGGATTGCACAATCGCGTACTCCTGTTCTTTTGTGAAACTGTTTTTGTCTTCCGGATAATCCTTCTCCGCATTCAGCCTCCTTAAGAAGCTTACGCATCTCCTCCCGATCCAGACGGACAATCTCCTTTTCATGGACCCGTGGTACCTGCATGGAAAGAGTTGGATTTATATGCAATTGCCCACTGCGGCAATAGTATCCGAAAAAGCTCTTTAACGAAAAAAATTTTCTCTTGATCCCCTGCTCCTTATTCATCTTTTTATGCTCCGGATCATCCGGACGATATTTTAAATATTCCAGATAACGTTCCAGATCGGTCGGAGTGATCTGCTCCAGATCCCTGAGAGAAAATGAATTCGACATAGTATCCGAATACTCCGGCTTCAGCTTACGGATAAAATCAAAAAACAGGCATATATCATAAGCGTAAGATAAACGGGTCATTGAGGAGGTGGATGGCTCTATCCCACGAAAAAAATCTTCACAAAACGGTGGGAGAGAAGTAAGCATTTCTGCAAGCTTTTCTTTATTTTTCTCATCCCGAAGCTCAAAATATTGCTGCTCATCCATACGGCACTTCTCCCTTCTTTATTTTATATCTTCCTCCGGTGTATTCGCGGGAGTCGCAGTTGCCCGCAGCTGCTCAAGCTCCGTCCGCAGCTTAATATTCTCACGGTCTGCCCGCCGTAATTCCTCCAAAAGCTCACGTTCCTTGGCAATCACAGCACGTTCCGTTTCCAAATCGGCCTGCATTGCCGCCTGCTTTAATAGATTCTGGGTTTCTGCTGACTTTTCTTCTAACTGTTTTTTTAACTCTGCCTGTTCTACCCTAAATTCCAGTATCTGATGATCTTGAGTTTTTTTCTGCTCTGTCAATTCTGCGATCTGCTTTTCCAGATTTTTACGCAAAGCAGACTCATGAGAGAGAGCCAATTCTGCATCATTTACACGAAGAACCAGCGCAGAATTATCCTTCTTTAAGGATGCTTCTGACTCCTTTAAAGAATCATACTCTGCACACTTATTCTGCAATTCCATATTTTGAGATTTCAAAAGCTGATTCATTTCCTCCTGATCGGATGCAGCTTTCTTTGCAGTCTCCATCTGGGCATATAGATGCTGAGATTGTTCCTTCAGGCGCTTTCCTTCTTCCTCAGAAGAAGAAAGAGCAGTAAGGATATCCTTTTTCTGTGTCTCTAAACCTTCTATTTTCTCCCTTAATTCATCAATTGTGCGATCCTTCCGTTTCAGATCATAACGAAATTGTTCCTTTGCACATTCCTCTGCATGACTGCCAAGCTCCACACTATTAATATACGCAGACAAAAGTTCCTTCGTAAGGCGTTCAAAATTCTCGATCTCAGCAACACGTCCGGGTACTGCTGTTTTTGCATTATTAAGTTCAAGTACCTGCATAAGATGATCAAAGCCCTGGGCCTGATTCATTCCATGGGATGTGCAAAATAGACGAAAGGCCTCTGCAGAATCCGGATCGATGCGAAAATTCACCTGTTTACTTTCCTTAGTCCCTTTATCATCCTTCATATCGTGATCCTCCCCCAAAATATGAATCGATTATAACATAAGAAATCATAATCGTCAAATTGTTGTGTTATATTTGCTATACTATGTTATGTTATACATATCAATGTGTAACGTGATAATTATTATGCAGCGTGGGATATCGAGAGAAAACTGGTGGGAATATGCGGCATTTATTGTCAGATATTTCAGGGTGTCATTCACACAATTAGAAAAATTCAATATCCTATGTGCGGTTATAGAACGTATGTTTGTGAATTTATTCTATATTATTTCGCAAAACCTTAGTTTTGCGAAATAATAGTTGCGATTTACCTTTACGTCAAGAGGAGATTCATGATTCGCTTTGTTGCTTGCAGCATATATTTACAAAAAGGCAGAAAACGTTTATAATTCAGTAATGCGGCATTATTTAGATGCACCATGATATCTCATTTATGATGGAGGTGATGTTTAGATGCTATCAATACTATTTGCAATATTTATCTTGATTTTATTCTTTAAATGCGTTGGTTTTGTAATTTCGGTTTTTGGGAAACTGCTGGGGGCTTTTTTAAGTGTCCTCGGATTTATTATTTCTTTGATATTCGGGGCTGTACTATTCGGGCTTTCTACGGCTTTTGCTGCCGTATTACTGCTGATTGCGGTCATCGGTCTGCTGATCCGTATTATTCTTTAACACTATCTTGTGATTTCTGATTTTTAAGAATACCTCAGTCTTCTCTGATCCCCACCTGCTTCTGTCAGATGGGGATTGTAATTCCAATAGAGCAAATAATGTAAAATTCTCAATAAGTGAATTATGAATTGACAATCCTGCTGCTTATTTTTATAATTTAGCTCGTCATGTAGATAGCAATGTCTAACTGATATTAGAAACATGTAACAAAGGGGTAGACGAATGAAATCACGTAAAGTTCAAACGCAGGCATTTGCAATGTGTCTGGCTGTTATGACAGCGGCACAGACCATGAGCGGATATGCGGCAGTACAAAAGTCCGAGCCATCCTATTATCAGGGTAGTTGGCTTCGTGAAGGCGAGAGCTGGAAATATCAGAGTTCAAATGGCAGCTTTCTGACCGGATGGGTACTCACCGCTTCCGGATGGTATTATATCGATCCGGAAACCGGATATATGAAGGTCGGCAAGGCGGTTATCGATGGAAAACAATATTATTTCGACCGGAGCGCAGAAGGTATAGAAGGCAGAATGCTTACGGGCTGGGTCAAGGACGAGTCCGGCTCTTGGTATTTTTACAGTACAAAATCAGACTCTACACAGGGCTCTATGGTTACCGGTTGGCAATGGATCGACGGAAGATGCTATTATTTCGAGCCGGAATCCGGAGAAAATCACGGAAAACTGTTTACAAATGGTATGACACCGGATGGTTATCAAGTCAATCAGGATGGAGCATGGTTGAATGAGAACGGCCGTATTCAGGAGCGTCCCGGCGAAGGGTATTCGAGTGTTGTTAAGGAAGCCAAAGCTACGGAACAGTCCGTCACATCCACTGACAACGATGATGATTCTGACAGTGGCAGCTCCTCCGGTGGCAGCTCCACTGGCGGCAGTTCTTCCGGCGGCAATGGCCAAGCCTCAAACGGCAATAACAACACCGGGGATAATGGTGCTTCCGGAAGTGGATCCGGAAATGGGACGGGAGATGAAAACAAGACACCCGGAGAATCTGACAACAACAGCAGTTCAAAACCAGAAACGGCACCGATACTGATTGAAAATGAGACAAGAATCGTTGATCTTGGTTGGAGCCAGTATGTATCTGTTGCATTTGCGAAGGGATACTCTTTAAGCAACTGCCATGTAAAAATAGATGGAGTAGATATTACCTCCGCAATGACCCCTGTGGATGCGGACGGCACAATTGCAAAGTGGGAGCTGACCACTCTGGACCCCGGAGAAGTTACTGTGACCTCAAAGGATGGTCAGACCCAGACGATTTCTCTGGGAGGCAGCGGAAACGGAACACAAAGCGTTGTGTTAAAGACCGGCACAGCACCATCGGCATTTCTTGCCCACGGTTCTGTTTATACTTGGGATTATCAGCTGACAAATTATGACGATAACGGAAATCCCCGTGTAAAGCCATCCTCGACCACCTTCTCTTTAGGTCAAAAAAAGGATGAGATCCGCTACTATGCGCCAAAGGCAGAGCTTGTGGACGATGAAACAGCAGATAACATTTATCATGTCAGCGGATCTGCGATCGTAATGTTCAACTATACGACAGATGTAGATAAGCAATGGTTCGATAACATCTCTGATGTAGATCTTGTGTCCGGAAACGGAAATAAAACAACGATCAATGATTCCTTAACATGGACGAAGGAGACCACAGACCATCATGGAAATACCGTCGGTCAGATCAGCGTACCCCTCGGTCAGACAAACTTTTATTCTAACGGACAATACTATCTCCGCGTGGTATCCGGAAAGACCGGCACTCTGATCCCCATTGAGGTGGTCAACGGAACTGCTCCCTCCATGCGGTTAAGTGAAGCGGGTGCGATCGTCAGCGGAAAAAACATTCACTTTACGGTTCAGAATATGACTTATGGCGCATCCATGCCTGTGAATCGGGTAGAGCTGACAGGACCGGACGGATCAACAAAAGAACTGGAGAAAATCCGTGACTGGTACCTGATCGGCAACAGCTTTGTTCTTTATAATGATGAAGCTGCCGAAAATGGCCGTAACAATATTCCGGACGCCGGAAAGTATACGATCACCGTGCATGCAACCGGCTTTAAGGATATGTCCTATACCTTTACCGTATCGGATTCAGCAAGAGCCACGATGGCGGAGAGCAGCGTCACCTATTCTTTAACAGCAGTTGATGCGATCTCCAGTGCAACTACAGGGGGAGGAAGCAGCAGCGGAAGCTCTGATGCATCAGATGGCGGAAGCACGACCATGAGTGCGGATCTCATATTTGATGCAGATCTTCTTACAAATGCACTGATCTTGCATGAGCTTGGCCTCGAAAATGAATATGCAGATGCGATCGCAGAACGCTGGTTATATGAGATGTCCGGCTATGATGCAGTGATAGGAGAGGATTCTACTAAGTTTTATCGCTTTGATGCTTACCGCAGCGCAGTAGAGGAGGCAAGAAATTCCGGAACATATTTAAGCTTTTCCGATTACATTTCCTCCGATATAGCGGAATTGACCGCAAACCGTCCTTATGCTGTAAAATATGTACTCGAGGATAACCGCCTCGGTGAAACGCAGACAAACAGTACTTATCTCGGAAAAGAGGCACCAGCCCTCTATCTTACCGATAAAAACGGTACACCGCTTACTGAAGTGACGGAGGGATCCGAGGTTTATATTTCCTGTAGTGATACCGCCTACTTACAGACCGTTTCAGAGGATGGCAGACTTTATGTGAATGGAGATTATCAGGAGCTTTCCAACACAAAATATGAGCTTTCAGAGGATGGCTTAAGTTTATTCTTTGAAGCAGGTGTATTTGTCCTTGATAAAGGCACAAACACCCTTACGATCAAACTTGATGGATACAAAGATAATTCTATCTCGATTCCGGTGGTAAAAGCGAAAAAAGAGATCGAGCTTTCTGTGGATGATGATTTAAAAGTCGGTGAATCCGTTGTCATCACAAATACAGCCGATGAGACAGGAGATATCTGGAAAAACCTGACGGGCCTTTCCATGATCTTCCCGGATGATACCGTAAGAAATATCCTTCCGGACAAAACAGAAAGCTTGTTCGAGGAGATCGGCTACCGCATTGACAAGAATATGCTGATCCTCGGAAAAGACCTGTTTAAGAAGGAAGGAACATACAAATTAACTATCACCTCCAAATATTATGAGGAGCAGAATGTAAACTTCTCCCTTACAAAGAAGGAAGGAGAAAATCCGGGGAACGGCGGAAGCACGGATCCGGGAGAAAACGGCGGACAGGTTCTCGCACAGCCAACTGCTGTTGAATCCATCACCGATGGATACAGCCTTACCTTCGCCGATAAGAACTGGTTTGACAGCCTTACCTCGATCACAGTCAACGGAGAAACATATAACAAGGCAGATTATTTAGAAGGAGGAAGCTATCGGATCCATTCCTTCCTGCCTCAGATTATACTTAGCAATTCCGCCTTCAGGAATTCCTTTGAAAACACTGTCGTGATTGCTGTTGACGGATATGATGATCTGACCGTAACCATTTCTCTGAATAGCAAGGGCGAGATCGGAGAGGAGGAGGAAGGCAGTGAAAAGCCTGCTCCTACAGTCTCCGCCGGTGCGATCGGACAGTGGGATCAATACTATACGGTAAAAGCAAGCTCTGAGAATTTAGATGATTGGTTTAATTCGATAAAGGAGATCACCATTAACGGAAATGAGCTTACGCAGGTAACCTATTCATGGGATCTGGTCGAAAATACTTATATTCTTAAGCCCAGTGATCGTGAGGTTCGTTTCGGCAAAGGAAGTCTCAGTGAAGCTCAGAACGCGGTCGTAATATCTGCTGAGGGTTATGAATCTCTGGAGTTTTATCTTGACAAAAACGGTGCCATAATCGACCCGGATAGCTCTACAGCAACAATTTCCTTAGCAGATGTTCCTAACGCAGTGGATGAAACAGTTCCGGACGCTGCAGCCGACAGCTCAGACAAAAATACCGGAACCGACAACGACAGCGACAAGGCTGCTGACTCCTCTGGCGGGAATAACGGAAACGACAATGACAACAGCAAGGTTGCTGACAGCTCCGACGAGAATAACGGAACCGACAATGAGAGCGACAAGGCTGCTGACTCCTCTGACGAAAATACCGAAACCGACAATGACAGCAACAAGATTGCCGATAGTTCCGACGGGAATACCGGAAATGACAATGACAGCAACAAGGCTGCTGACTCCTCTGACAAAATCACCGAAATCGATAATGAGGTCAACACCTCTAATGGCGATTCCATGATCAACACCATGGATAAAAACAAAGCAGTAGATGCCGCAATCGACAGCACAGCGGATAATATGGAATAATAGCAAACAAATGGCAGCGGGGTATTTTATACTCCGCTGCCTGTGCATGTAAACGAATCTCTGCTCTATCGTATCAAAAATCATAATTATCTCGTTCTTCTGTTTTCATTTTTCCTGTTTTGTTATATCATAAAAGAAAAGACAAAGGAGAAGACTCATGGAAGAAAAAATACTTGCCTATTTAAAAGAACATGAAGCCGAGATTTTTGAGGATCTTAAATCCCTCGTTCTTACAGAGGCCAGTACCTCCGATATCGAAGCACTGGCAAAGGTACGCGAGCGGCTGATCACACTGATCAAGGAGCGCACCGGAGAAGACAGCTTTGTTTATGAGGCTGAAAACGGACATTGTCCGATACGCTTTTCATTTGGAAAGGGAGAAGAAAAGATCCTGTTTATCGGCCATTACGATACGGTGCATCTGATCGGCGCCTTAAACCTTTACAAAGAGGGAAACAAGCTTCACGGGCCGGGTGTCTACGATATGAAAAGCGGCCTGATCTCCGCGATCTGGACGGTCAAGGCATATAAGGATCTCGGTATCGATCCTGGCAGAAGACTGGAATTTCTGTTTAACGGGGATGAGGAAACCGGAAGTGCCGAATCCAGTGAGATCATCTGTAATCTGGCTAAGGACGCAAAAGCGGCTCTTGTCTGTGAACCGTGTGCCGCAAACGGAGATCTGAAGACAGGCAGAAAGGGGCTTGTCCGTTTTACCGTTAAGGTATATGGAAAGGCCTCCCATGCAGGCAATGCACATAATCAGGGCATTAATGCCATTGAGGAGCTGGCACATGAGATCTTAGCGATCCAGAAGCTGACCGATTATGAGGTCGGAACGACCGTAAATGTGGGTATATGCAGCGGCGGAACAAAACCGAACGTTGTTCCGGCTGAGGCTGCCATCGAGATCGACTGTCGTGTAAAGACGGCAGCAGAGGCCGAGCGTATCCGCAAAGCGATCCACGAATTAAAGACCACTGTTCCCGGAACAACGAGGGAGGTCATCGAGCGTGGCAGCAAGATGCCTATGGAGGAGACGGAGGCAACAATGGCTCTCTTTGAAAAGGCGAAGCGGTGCGGAGATAAAGTGGGCCTTTCCTTCTCCCACCAGTTCGTCGGCGGCGGAAGTGACGGAAACGAGGTCTCCGCCCTCGGAATACCGACCCTCGACGGTCTTGGGGCGGCAGGAGACGGAGCTCATTCTGCAAACGAATATATTCTGATCGACCAGTATATTCCGAGGATCGCCATGCTCGCATCCTTTGTGCTGACGATCTGATCTTTACAAAGATCCAAAATAAAATGGGGAGCAAATTCTAAGAAACAAGGAGAGGTTAATTATGCACGAGTTGTCACAGATGATCAAAGATGATATGAAGCCGGCATTAGGCGTCACAGAGCCGGGAGCGATCGCCTTTGCGGTCGCCACAGCAAGAAGCTATGCAAAGGGAAGGATTAAAAAAGTCAATGTCTCAATGAATAGCGGAATGTATAAAAACGCATTTACCTGCGGTATTCCCAACAGCAGCAAGGTCGGTAATGTTTTTGCCGCAGCATTGGGTGCGGTAGCCGGTAATGCAAGTAAGTGCCTGGAGTCTCTTGCCGATGTTACACCGGAGGACAATGTTAAAGCTCAGGAGCTTATCGATCAGGGCAAGGTGACGGTTGAGCTTAGCGGCATTACAAGCCGTATCTTTATTGAAGCATCCCTTGAAACGGAAACTGACAGGGCAGTTGTAACGATCCGCGATTCCCACACGAATATTACCAAGATCACGGTGAACGATAAGGTTGAGCTTGAAACTGAAGACGAAAAGAAGACAGGAGAGGAAGAAGGCGAGGAGGAAGCACATTCCATCCACAAATATACTCTCAGACAGTTATATGACTATGTAACTACCGTAGATATTGACGAGATCCGCTTTATTGAGGATGCCTACAAAGTAAATCTGGATTTATTCCACGAGGGACTTGAAAACCCACGAACAACCTTCGCAAGACATCTCATGGCTCTTAATGGCGGAAAGGAAGTATCCGATAATGAGCAGAAGACAGCATCCTTAATGTGCAATGCCGCGATCGAGGCCCGCGTCATTGGTTTAGACAAGCCGGCAATGAGCATCACCGGCTCCGGTGCCCACGGGATCATTGCTACAATGCCGTTATATGCCGCATATAAAGTAAATGGCTACACGAAAGAGCAGCTTTTACGGGCAACAGCATTAAGCTATCTCGTATGTATGTATATAAAAGAGTATTCCGGGCGTCTGTCTGCCTTCTGCGGATGTGCCATTGCTGCCGGCTCCGGCATGGCATGTGCTCTTGTTTATCTGCGCGGCGGTTCCGTGGAGATGATGGCGCACACCTTAAACAATATGGCCAGCAGTATTACCGGCATGATCTGCGACGGCGGAAATCAGGGATGTACCATGAAGGGGATCGCAGCTGTCGATGCCGCTTATCAATCTGTGGAATTTGCGATGAATGGAATCTATATTTCCGAAGTGCACGGGATCAACGGTAAGACACCGGAGGAAACCATGAGAAATATGGGACTCATCGCTTCTCCTGGAATGGTCGGAACAGAAAAAACCATCGTTGAGATCTTTGAAGAAAAGCTGAAAAAGTAAACCGAACGTCCGTAAGACTTGGCGTGCGATTCCTAAGATAACCCGAATAGTAACAGTGAGACACTGAACCGTTGCAATTAATTCAGTGTCTCACTGTTATTGAGTACCAGCGTGCTATAGAGAAACAAAACATCCTGATCGTCAAATTCGATAAATCTTCCGAGAAAATCAGATCTTAAATATCGGATATCCACCAGTGTGATCTTTTCGTATCCCTCTGCAAGGAGCGGGGCGATACTGCTGCCGAAGGAATCTCTGAAAATGATCAGCTCCTTATCCGAGCTGCAGTTCGGATTGTCGATCGTGATAAGGGAAACAGGGCCGGAGAGGAACATTTCATATGGATCCTTACCGGCTCCTTTTTCCATATCATAAAGTCCGCCAGTCGTCCCCTTTTCATGGTTTATCACGATACATCCGTCAAGAATGTCATTGGTTAGATAATCGATCGTTTCCGACCGCAGCGGCAGTGCTGATTGGCCATAATATACTCCGTAAAAGGGCGTGTCAAGAGTATTGACGGTGTAGCTGCCGGTGAGAGAAGTGCCCATTCCGGCTGCCAGTGCCTCTGCGGTTTCGATCAGCTTTTCCTGACGCCAGTGGGTATCTGTTTTATAATAGTCCGTGATCTCCAGCGTATCCGTAATGTCGATGTATTCTGCATAGCTCATGTCATCCTTAAGGATCTGAAACAGCATTTCATAATCCATACATGGATATCCGTTTTTTTTCGCAAGAAAATAGCCCTTATCAGGGATAACAGAAGCATAGAGCTTCGTGTTTTTACCTGCAAGATACTGATCGTAAATACGTGTGAAGCAGTCGACGGCATGGGTGACAGAGGCTTTATCTAACGGATACTCCAGCTTTGCGGCATACCCGTCTTTTACATAGATGCCATGGTTATCAAGCTGACCGAGGGCATAGTAAGTGGTAAATGCCTTCACCGACCGAAGGGTATCCCGCATCGGAAACTGGTCTAAGGTAAAGCTCTCGAAATCTGTCATATAACTTCCGTCCATTATTGCTGTAAGAGAGAGCTTTGGCAGCATGGCAAGCTTCCGCCTTTCGCTGTCTGAAAAATCCTTAGAAGGAAGGATCCATGAAGCCAGTGAAAGGCAGAAAAAAACGAGCCCGACTACGGCCACGCTTACTTTGTTTTTGTATTGCTTCATAACTTAAACCTCTTTCATTTGTCCTCTGTTATCAAGCGGATATCCGCGATCTGCTTTGCCGACTGACCCGGTTAAAACCGAAAATACAGGAACGGATTAAAAGAGCCGTCCACAAGAAAAGCCGTGCAGGTCACAAGTAATGCGGACAAGGCCAATGGCTCTGCAAAAACCATGAGCTTTCCTCCGACAGGATCTTGACTGATCCTGTTCCACATTGTTTTCGGCAGCGGGGTAGCACCTGCCACGGCAGCAGCAAGCACCACAAAGTAGCTGCGGAGATAGTAGACAGCTTCTGTGGAGATCAGAGGATATCCGCCGCCTCCAAACATCGCCCTCAGCACGGAACAGGCCTGCGCCATATTTGCCGCATCAAAGATAACAAAGCTTAGCACGGCAGCAAGGATCACATAAGTATGACTGAGTATACTATTACGCTTCAGATAGTTTAAAAGCCATAGCTTTTCGATCATAAGAAGCAGGGCAAAGTATAGCCCCCAGACCACAAAATTCCATGCGGCGCCATGCCAGAAGCCTGTGAGCATCCATACAGCAAAAATATTAAAGAGATGGCGAGGAGCACTCACACGGCTTCCGCCGAGGGGAATGTAGACATAATCCCTGAACCATGAGCTGAGGGAGATATGCCAACGGCGCCAAAATTCGGTGATACTTTTAGAAATAAACGGATAATTGAAATTTTCGAGAAAATCAAATCCGAATATTTTTCCAAGGCCTATCGCCATATCACTGTAGCCGGAAAAATCATAGTATACATGCAGCGAATAGGAAAAGGCATAAAGCCAAAAGAACAGCAGAGAACGATCCTCCAAACCGCGGAAGCTGCTGCAAAGCTCTCCCAAAAGATTGGCAATTAGGATCTTTTTTCCAAGGCCTGTGATAAATCGGCCCATGCCTTCGGCGGCCTTCTCGATGGTATGGCTGCGCTTCTTTAACTGCTTTTCCACATCGGAGTAGCGGACGATGGGGCCTGCGATCAGCTGCGGAAAGAGTGAGACATAGGCTGCAAGATCAAGGATATTCCTTTGTGCCCTGACATCCCCTCTGTAAACATCCACCGTATAGCTCAGTATCTGGAATGTATAAAAGCTGATCCCGATGGGGAGCGAGATCTTAAGGAGCGGAACGGAAAGACCGGTCACCGCATTCAGGTTGCTGATAAAAAAGTCGGCATATTTAAAGTATCCGAGCATCAAAAGATCAAATAAAACGGAAAGCACAAGAATGAGCCGTGCATGCTTTGGAGAGCTCTTAAAACTCTCGATCAGCACTCCGGAGAAATATGCCATAACAATGGCAAGCAGCATCCACAGCACATATCTCGGCTCTCCCCATCCGTAAAAAAACAGGCTTGAAAGAAGCAGAACAAGGTTTTTCAGCCGATGGGGAGCTGCCGTATAGAGGAGGAGCACTATTGGCAGAAACCAGTATAAAAAGGGTATGCTTGAAAAAAGCATGTCATCTGTCCTCCGGGCGTTAATCGAGCACTGCCGGTGCGTCAATAAGGACAGAAGACTGAGCTTCTACCTCTGAGCAAGCCTTTATAAGGGTGTCGATAATATCCTCTGCGCCATAAGCCATGACAACATAATCGCCCACCAAGATCACAACGACCTTATCCGGGAAGCCGCACATCCATTGCTGGCCCTGAATCTCCATTTTATATGCTTCAGCAAACTCAGCTGCCTTAGAAGGATCCTTGAGCTTGGCAACAGCAGAGCTGAAGGTGTTTGTGTTCATCATGTGCTGAAGCGTAGCCACATCGTCATCCAGCATATCGTACAGTGCATCATTAACATGGAGGAGATATTTGAAGGTTTCCGCATTTGCCTCTGTCATCGCAAATTTAGCAGGGCCTTCTGCCTCGTTCTCTGCGTCACCGCCGGCAGCCGGGAACTGCTCCTTGGAGCCAAAGGCATTCCAGACCTTCGTATAAAAGTCAACCGCAGAATCGATCACGGGCCCTTGCGTTCCGGCTGTGCCATCGGAGGATGGGTCATCAGAGGGCTTATTTGTGCTGCAGCCGGTAAAGGCCAGAGCCATTGCAATAGTCAGAAGTACAGATAATAATTTTTTCATTTTTATATTCCTTTCAAATTTAACCGAATCAAGTAAGTCCTCTGCTTCAATTGCGAAAAGCAATAAACAGTGGGTGGGGACTTGCTTGTATCAGGAGGAGTGCAAGCTCAATGTCATCAAC
>CAKRPJ010000052.1:0-13058 GCA_934376955.1 uncultured Lachnospiraceae bacterium
AGCCTGACTATGAAACCCGAATGGCGATTTTACGGAAAAAAGAGGAATTGGAAGGCTACAATATTGATAATGAAGTCATTAAATATATTGCCTCCAACGTTAAATCCAATATCCGTGAGCTGGAAGGCGCACTGACAAAGATCGTTGCCCTCAGTAAGCTTAACAATCGCGAGATCAATATCGAATTAGCGGAAGAAGCCCTCAAGGATCTGATCTCTCCGAATGCCGCCAAAGAGATCACCCCACAGCTGATATTAAATATCGTTGCTGAACACTTTGGTATAAATTCTCTGGATCTGATCGGTCAAAAAAGGAGTAAAGAGCTGGTGTTCCCGCGCCAGATCGTTATGTATCTTTGTGGAGAAATGACAGCAGAATCTCTCCAGAATATCGGAAAGGCTTTAGGCGGACGTGACCATACAACGATCATCCACGGTACAAAAAAGATTGCCTCCGAATTAAAGACAGATGAGAACCTTCAAAATACCATTGATATATTAAAGAAAAAAATCAATCCTCAGTGATC
This sequence comes from uncultured Lachnospiraceae bacterium, assembly GCA_934376955.1. Classification (GTDB taxonomy): domain Bacteria; phylum Bacillota; class Clostridia; order Lachnospirales; family Lachnospiraceae; genus CAKRPJ01. Next base: position 527 of record CAKRPJ010000052.1, read on the forward strand.
GATGCCTGTGGATTTTCATGTGGATTGGCTGTTTAAAAATTGTGGATAACCCGGGTAAATTTTTCCTGATTTTTTCCCTGTGGATAATTCTCAGGTTGTTCCTTTTAATTCTCACAGTTACCCACATATTAATTAACAGGCCTTATCCTTTTGTATTCAGGGAATTTCATGCTTATTAACAAATTAACAGCCCCTACTACGATTGCGACGAAAATCCTTTATATATATCACTATTAATTTTTTTCTCAACGGAAAGGAAGTTATCAACAACCATGAAATTAACGTTCCAAAAATCCGCTCTCCTGAACGGTATAAATATTGTATTAAAAGCAGTTCCTTCAAAAACGACCATGCCGATCTTAGAATGTATTCTGATTGATGCCTCCACAGATATTATCAAGCTGACAGCCAATGACATGGAGTTAGGAATTGAAACAAAAGTGGCAGGCGATATTTTAGAAAAAGGAAAAATCGCACTTGATGCGAAGCTCTTTTCTGAGATCACCAGAAAATTATCAGATGCAGACTCGATTGTTACTATAGAATCGGATGAAAAATTTAACACTACGATCCGTTGTGAAAATTCTGTATTCAAAATTCAGGGAAAAGACGGAGAAGAATTTTCCTATCTTCCCTACATTGAAAAAAATAAATATATCTGTCTCTCTCAGTTTTCTTTAAAAGAGATCATCAGACAAACGATCTTTTCCATATCCGTCAATGACAGCAATAAGATGATGACAGGTGAATTATTTGAAGTCGATGAAAATACATTGCGGGTCGTTTCTCTTGACGGACATCGTATGGCGATCCGGAAAATTGAATTAAAGGACACGTATGAAAATACGAAAGTGATCGTGCCGGGCAAAACGCTGAATGAGATCAGCAAAATCTTAACCGGCGATAACGAAAAAGATGTTCAGATATTCTTTGGTACAAACCACATTCTGTTTGAATTTGACGATACGATCGTGGTTTCCCGCCTTATTGAGGGAGAATATTTCAAGGTAGATCAGATGCTTTCCAGTGACTATTCTACAAAAATTACAGTAAATAAGAAAGAATTTTCTGACTGCATCGAGAGAGCCATTATTCTTGTTAGAGAAAACGATAAGAAACCGATCATTTTAAATATTGAGGAATCCAAAATGGGATTAAAACTAAACTCCAGCTTTGGTACTATGGATGCAGAAGTGCTGATCCATAAGACAGGACAGGATCTTATGATCGGCTTTAATCCGAAATTCCTTATTGATGCATTAAAAATTATTGATGATGAAGAAGTGACTCTTTATATGATGAATGCAAAATCACCCTGCTTCATTAAGGATGAAAATGAAAGCTATATTTATCTCATCCTCCCTGTGAACTTTAACGCAGCAGCTATCTAGGGGTATGACCATATACGGGGTATAGGTATAAAAAGGAGAAAAATGGAAACAATTCATTTAAAGGACGAATTTATTAAACTGGGACAGGCTTTAAAGCTTGCCGGTCTTGTGGAATCCGGTGTGGATGCCAAGTTTGTGATCCAGGATGGCAAGGTTCTGGTCAACGGAAACGTGGAATACCAGAGAGGAAAAAAAATATATCCGGGTGATGTGGTATCCTACAACGGAAAGGAATTTAAGGTAGAAAATTAGGTATACGATCTCATGTTCATTGAATCCATGGAGCTTTTAAATTACAGGAATTACGGACAGCTGCATATAGACTTCCATAAAGGAACCAATGTCCTTTACGGAGATAATGCCCAGGGAAAAACAAATATACTGGAGGCTGTCTATGTCTGCTGTACTACAAAATCCCATAAAGGCAGCAAAGACAGGGAGATCGTAAAATTCGGGGAAGAAGAATCACATATAAAAATGATCGTAAGGCGCGATGATGTTCCTTACCGGATCGATATGCACCTGAAGAAAAACAGGACGAAGGGCATAGCCGTAAATGGGATTCCCATCAAGAAGGCCAGCGAGCTGTTCGGAATCGTAAATGTGATCTTTTTTTCACCGGAAGATTTGAATATAATAAAAAACGGACCTTCTGAGAGACGGAAATTTATTGATCTTGAGCTGTGCCAGCTGAATAAGCTATATGTATACAATCTTGTACAGTATAATAAAGTGATCGCCCAGAGAAATAAGCTTTTAAAGGATATGGATGGAACCTCATCGTTAAAAGAAACTCTGGATATATGGGATATCCAGCTTGTAAAGTTTGGAAAAGAGGTCATCAGGCTGCGTACAGAATTTATCAGGGAATTGAATGAGCTGATCCGTGGGATTCATGCTCATTTATCGGGTGAAAAGGAAGAACTTTCAATCCTGTATGAACCCAATGTGACAGAGGCCTTGTTTGAAGAAATGCTCATAAAAAATAGACAGCAGGAGCTTCGCCAGAGACTTACCCTGACAGGTCCCCACAGGGATGACTTGAATTTTATCGTCAATGGAACCGATATAAGAAAATTCGGTTCTCAGGGGCAGCAAAGGACAGCAGCCCTTTCTCTGAAGTTAGCAGAGATCGAGCTGGTCAAGAGAACAGTAAAAGATTATCCGATTCTGCTTTTGGATGATGTATTATCAGAATTGGACAGCAAAAGACAGGAACATCTGCTTTCGGGAATCGGCCATATTCAGACGCTGATCACATGTACGGGGCTGGATGATCTAGTAAACAGTAAATTTGAGATGGATAAGATATTTAAGATCGTTGAAGGAAATGTCGTAAGCGAGGAATTATCCCATCGCCGCATGATTCATCAGACAGAAAATAAAGGAGGAACTTCATGAGCGCAGAATATGGAGCCGACCAGATACAGATTCTGGAAGGACTTGAGGCAGTAAGAAAAAGACCGGGTATGTATATTGGAAGCACTTCTTCGAGGGGCCTTCATCATCTGGTCTATGAAATTGTAGATAATTCTGTAGATGAAGCGTTGGCAGGATACTGTGATTCCATAGATGTGCAGATAAACTCCGATAATTCCATTACAGTAATAGATGATGGACGTGGAATTCCGGTAGAAATACAGAAAAAAGCAGGAATTTCGGCTGTGGAGGTCGTATTTACAATACTTCATGCAGGCGGAAAATTCGGCGGCGGGGGATATAAGGTTTCCGGCGGTCTTCATGGCGTAGGTGCATCTGTTGTAAATGCGTTGTCGGAATGGCTGGAAGTTGAGGTGTTTACCGGAGGCCATATCTATAAGCAAAGATATGAGCGGGGAAAGACCATGTATCCGTTAAAAATCGTCGGAGACTGTCCGGCGGATCAGCATGGCACCAAGGTTACCTTCCTTCCGGATAAGGAGATCTTTGAAGAAACGGTATACGATTACGATACATTAAAGATACGTCTTCGCGAAACTGCATTCCTCACAAAGAATTTAAAGATCACCTTACGGGATGACAGAGAAGACAAGAAGGAAAAAACATTTCACTATGAGGGCGGAATCAAAGAGTTTGTTGCATACTTAAACCGCAGTAATCTGCCTCTTTATGAACCGGTCATTTATTGTGAAGGCAAGAAAGACGGAGTTCTCGTAGAGGTTGCTATGCAGCATAACGATTCCTACACAGAGAATATTTACAGTTTTGTAAATAATATCAATACTCCGGAGGGCGGAACTCATCTGACCGGCTTTAAGAATGCCATTACAAAGACGTTTAATGACTATGGCAGAAAAACTAAGCTGTTAAAGGAAAATGATCCGTCTCTTATGGGTGAGGACATCCGTGAGGGAATCACTGCAATAATCAGTGTAAAGATCGAAGAACCGCAGTTTGAGGGACAGACAAAGCAGAAGCTTGGAAACAGTGAGGCAAGAGGCGCCGTTGACAGTGTGGTAAGTGAGCAGTTGACATACTTCTTAGAGCAGAATCCGACTGTTGCGAAGACGATTATCGAAAAATCAGTGCTGGCCCAGAGAGCCAGAGCTGCTGCAAGAAAGGCAAGAGATCTTACCAGAAGAAAGACCGTTCTGGATGGACTTGCCCTTCCGGGAAAGCTTTCAGACTGCTCAAGCAAGCGTCCGGAGGAATGTGAGATCTATATCGTTGAGGGAGATTCCGCTGGCGGTTCCGCAAAGGATGCAAGAAATAAGAGTACACAGGCGATCCTGCCTCTGCGCGGAAAGATCCTCAATGTTGAGAAGGCGAGACTTGACCGTATTTACGGAAATGCGGAGATCAAGTCCATGATCACTGCATTTGGAACAGGAATTCATGAAGATTTTGATATTTCAAAGCTTCGCTATCATAAAATTATCATCATGACCGATGCCGATGTGGATGGCGCACATATCAGTACCCTCCTTCTGACGTTTATATATCGGTTTATGCCGGAGCTGATCAAACAGGGCTATGTTTATCTGGCACAGCCGCCGCTTTACAAGGTCGAGAAGAACAAGAAGATCTGGTATGCGTACAGCGATGATGAGCTCAATAATATATTAAAAGAAATCGGCAGAGATCAGAATAACAAGATCCAGCGTTATAAAGGACTTGGTGAGATGGATGCAGAACAGCTTTGGGAGACTACAATGGATCCGGAGCGCAGAGTTCTCCTTCGCGTAACGATGAATGAGGAGATGGCATCGGAGATCGATCTCACCTTTACAACATTGATGGGAGATCAGGTGGAACCGAGGCGTGAATTTATCGAGTTAAACGCAAAATACGGAACGCTGGATATCTAACAAGGTAACTTTGAAGCGGAGGAAAAGAATGGAACCCAATATCTTTGATAAAATTCATGATATAGACCTGAAAAAGACGATGGAAAAGTCTTATATTGATTATGCCATGAGCGTAATTGCTGCAAGGGCTCTGCCGGATGTGCGAGACGGACTCAAGCCGGTTCAGAGAAGGGTCTTGTATTCCATGGCAGAGTTGAATAACGGTCCGGATAAGCCTCATAGAAAGAGCGCCCGTATCGTCGGCGATACAATGGGTAAATATCATCCTCATGGTGACAGCTCTATTTACGGAGCATTAGTTAATATGGCTCAGAAGTGGTCGATGCGCTATATGCTGGTAGACGGACACGGAAACTTTGGTTCCGTGGATGGTGATGGGGCAGCGGCTATGCGATATACAGAGGCAAGACTCAGCAAAATTTCTGTTGAGATGCTGGCTGATATCTATAAAGATACAGTAGATTTTGTACCGAACTTTGATGAAACGGAAAAAGAGCCGGTCGTTCTTCCCTCACGTTTTCCGAATCTTCTGGTAAACGGAGGAACCGGAATTGCAGTAGGAATGGCAACAAATATTCCGCCTCATAATCTCCGGGAAGTGATCGCGGCAGTTGTAAAGATTATTGATAATCATGTAATGGAAAACCGTGAAACTTCTCTGGATGAGATCCTTAATATCATTAAGGGCCCGGATTTTCCGACGGCCGCTACGATACTGGGAACACAGGGAATCGAAGAAGCATACCGGACAGGACGAGGAAAGATCAAGGTTCGTGCAGTAACCAATATTGAAACACTGCCAAACGGAAAAAGCCAGATCATCGTGACAGAGCTCCCGTATCTGGTCAACAAGGCCCGTCTGATCGAAAAGATCGCCGAGCTGGTAAAAACAAAGAAGATCGACGGTATAACGGCAATTACGGATGAATCCAACAGAGAAGGTCTGCGGATCAATATTGAACTGAGAAAAGACGTTAATGCCAATGTACTCCTGAATCAGCTTTTAAAGCATACACAGCTTCAGGATTCCTTCGGCGTTATCATGCTGGCATTGGTAAATAACGAACCGAAGATCCTGAATCTCTTACAGATGCTGGAATATTATCTGGATCACCAGAAGGAAGTAGTTACACGCCGGACAAAATATGATCTGAATAAGGCTGAGGAAAGAGCTCACATTTTAGAGGGATTATTAAAGGCTTTAGATCACATAGACGAAGTGATCAGGATCATCCGCGGATCTGCCAATATTGTGGAAGCAAAGAGTCTTCTGATGGAGCGCTTTGATTTATCTGATGTGCAGGCCCAGGCGATCGTAGATATGCGTCTGCGTGCTCTTACCGGTCTGGAAAGAGAAAAGCTGGAGAACGAATATAAAGAGCTTCAGGCAAAGATCGCAGAGTTAAAGGCGATCCTTGCAGATGAAAATAAGCTTCTGGAGGTTATCAAGAAGGAAATCCTTGTGATCTCGGAAAAATACGGAGATGACAGACGGACGAAGATCGGATTTGACGATGATGTTTCGGTAGAAGATCTGATCCCGGATGATGATGCCGTGATTGCCATGACAAATCTGGGCTATATAAAACGTATGTCAGTAGATAATTTCAGAAGTCAGAACCGTGGCGGTAAAGGCATAAAGGGAATGCAGACCATCGAGGAGGACTTTATTGAAGACCTCTTAATGACGACAAATCATCATTATATCATGTTCTTTACCAATATGGGAAGATGCTACCGCCTGAAGGCTTATGAGATCCCTGAGGCGGGAAGAACGGCAAGAGGAACCGCGATCGTAAATCTTCTTCAGCTGCAGCCGGAGGAGAAGGTTACAGCTGCGATCCCGATGAAAGAGATCGATTCGGAGAAATATCTCATGATGGCGACAAAGGGTGGAATGATCAAAAAGACCCGAATGAATGAATATACCAACATGAGAAAAACCGGTCTGCAGGCAATTCTTCTGAAAGAGGGGGATGAGCTGATCGAAGTCAAGGTGACAGATGATACAGAGGATATCTTCCTTGCAACTAAATTTGGCTTTTCTATCCGGTTTAATGAGATGGATGTCCGTATTACAGGACGTGTTTCTTACGGCGTGATCGGAATGAGGCTGAAAGAGGGAGACGAGGTAGTCGGTATGCAGACCTCCAGTCAGGGAGAATATATGCTGGTGGCGTCTGAAAAAGGATATGGAAAACGGACAAGAATTTCGGAGTTTAAGAGACAGCTGCGTGGAGGAAAAGGACTTCTCTGCTACAATGTAACAGAAAAGACCGGAAATCTGATTGGCATGAAGCTGGTGGATGATGACCGTGACATTATGCTTATCACAAATGAAGGAATTTTGATCCGTATGGGTGTTTCTGATATTTCTGTTATCGGCAGAAATACTTCCGGAGTGAAGCTGATGAGCATTGATACGGAGTCGAATGTGCGGGTTGCTACCATCGCAAAGGTGAGAGAAAGCAGTCATTCTGATGATGCTGATGTTTCAGAAGATGAAAATATAACCGAATAACTGTTCCACGGCTTATTGCTTTCTATAATTGAAGCAGGGGACTTGCTTGATTCGGGTATAAATGTTTTTGGGGAGGTATTTGCAATGTTTTCTAAAGAAGATGCATTAAAGGCAATCGACAGGGAAAAGGAATTTGTGTGCTGTGCCAGTGATAAGATCTGGGACAACCCGGAAACTGCTTTTCAGGAGTTCAAGTCAACAGAAATTCTTTGTGAGCTTCTGGAAAAAGAGGGGTTTGCGGTAGAAAAGAATCTGGCAGGAATCAAAACGGCATTTTCCGGAAGCTTTGGCCACGGAAGACCGGTCATCGGTCTTCTCGGAGAATTTGACGCGCTCTCCGGTTTAAGTCAGGAGTCGGAAAATACAAATAAGGTTCCTGTAGAGGAAGGTGCTCCGGGACACGGATGCGGTCATAATCTTCTGGGAGCGGGAGCTCTGGCAGCGGCAATTGCGGTAAAGGAGTATCTGGAAAAGAATCAGAAAGAGGGAACCGTAATCTATTTTGGATGCCCGGGAGAGGAAGGCGGCTCCGGAAAGAGCTTTATGGCCCGGGACGGCGTATTTGATAAGCTGGACTGTGCGATCACATGGCACCCGAGTGACAGCAATCAGGTATCGGTAGGAAGTTCTCTTGCAAACTATCAGGTTATATATCGTTATTACGGAACCGCAGCACATGCGGCAGCTTGTCCGGAAATGGGAAGAAGTGCTTTGGATGCAGTGGAGCTTATGAATACGGGAGTTCAGTATTTAAGAGAGCACATGATCCAGGAAGCGCGGATCCATTATGCAATTACCAATACCGGAGGTTATTCTCCGAATGTGGTACAGCCGTATGCAGAGGTGCTGTATCTGATCCGTGCACCCAAAAATGCACAGGTAAAGGAGCTGTTTGAGCGTGTCAATGACATTGCAAAGGGAGCTGCCCTGATGACCGGTACAAGAATGGAGATGCAGTTTGTAAAGGCATGCTCCAATCTGGTAGATAACACCGTTCTGGAAGAAATCCTTCAGAAAAATCTGGAAAGCATCGAGCGGGAGCCTTACACAGCAGAAGAACTAGATTTTGCTAAAAGAATCTCGGAAACATATGGAGGAAATAAGTTAGATATCCAGGAGCTTTTAAAACGATATGAGAAATCCAAAAAGAAGTCGGTAGAGGCGATCTTTACCGCACATAAGGATGATGTTCTCAGTGATTTTATCGTTCCGCTCATGGATGTGGAAACCGGCATGGCAGGTTCTACGGATGTAGGAGATGTGAGCTGGGTATGTCCTACAGCACAGATCAATACGGTAACAGATGCAGCGGGAACACCGGGACACTCGTGGCAGGAGGTAGCTCAGGGAAAAAGTTCAATTGCCCATAAAGGAATGCTGTTTGCCGGAAAGGTTATGGCAGGTGCCGTGATCGATCTGCTTGAAAATCAGGAGCTGATCGAGGAAGCCAAGGAGGAGTTGACAAAGAGGGTAGGAAGTGAAGGATATATTCCGCCGATCCCGAAGGATATCAGACCGATGGCAATCAATCCGAAAAAGTAAGGACAAATAATTTAAATTGTGGAAAACCGCAGAAATTTTCTTGATTATTGTGGAAAAGCCTGCGGTTTTTTCTTGCGTAATTTGAGAATAGATACTAGAATGAATAGGGGAAAACTATCTATTTAGGGGAGGAAAAAAATGAAGGGAAAAGAATATGTCAAAGAAGGCTTTTTAATTATACTGGGAAGCTTTATTGCGGCTTGTGCAATTTATTTTTTCTTGGTACCGAGCCATGTGGCAATAGGAAGTGTCGGTGGTCTGGCAATTGTGCTCGAAAAATTTATTCCGCTTCGTCTTTCTGTCATCACATTTATTCTTAATGCCCTGCTCCTTATCATCGGCTTTTTGTTTGTAGGTAAGGAGTTTGGATTTAAGACAATATGCACATCGCTGCTGATACCGATTATGATGGGCGGCCTTGAAATCGTATGTCCGGATAATTCAGCCATTATGGGGGATCCGTTCCTTGATTTGATCTTCTATATTTTTATTGTCAGCATCGGTCAGGCTGTCTTATTTTATTGCAATGCTTCTTCCGGTGGACTTGATATTGTCGGCAAGATCATCAATAAATATCTGCATGTTGAATTAGGGCAGGCCATAGCAGCATCAGGCATGTTCGTGTCCATGTTATCCATGCTGGTTTATGATAAAAAGAGCGTACTGCTTAGCTTTTTTGGAACGTATCTGAGCGGAATCGTTCTGGATCACTTTATATTTGGATTTAATATTAAAAAACGTGTCTGTATTATTTCCAAAAAGGAGGAGGAAATCGCAGACTTTATTCTTCATCAGCTGCACAGTGGAGCTACAATTTATGAGGCGACAGGAGCTTATGATAATAAAGCACGTCGGGAGATCATTACGATCGTAAATAAGAGTGAATATTCCAAACTGATGAATTTTATGAATAAGACAGATAAGGATGCGTTTATCACTGTGTATACAGTCAGTGAAATGTTATACCGTCCGAAAATATGATGGGGAAAGGATGATAGAGATCATGAGAGAAATTTCTGTAAATGAAATATCAAAGAATATTAAAGAAATGTGCATTCAGGCAAACCACTTCCTTTCTGAGGATATGAGATGTGCATTCAGAGAGGCAGAACAGAAAGAAAAATCTCCGTTAGGCAGACAGATATTAGATCAGCTGGAAGAAAATCTTAAGATCGCTGGGGAAGATATGATACCGATCTGTCAGGATACCGGAATGGCCGTAGTATTTTTAAAGGTTGGACAGGAAGTTCATTTTGTTGATGGAAATATTACGGATGCAGTAAATGAAGGAGTCCGCCAGGGATATGTGGAAGGATATCTGAGAAAATCTGTTGTAAAGGATCCGATCGAACGGATAAATACAGGGGATAATACGCCGGCCGTGATCCACTACGAGCTTACAGCCGGAGATCAGGTGGAAATCACGGTAGCTCCTAAGGGCTTTGGAAGTGAGAACATGAGCCGAGTATTTATGTTGAAACCGGCTGACGGGATCGAGGGAGTAAAGGAAGCGATCCTTTCAGCAGTAAAGGATGCAGGTCCGAATGCGTGTCCTCCGATGGTGGTAGGCGTAGGAATCGGCGGAACGTTTGAAAAATGTGCGTTGATGGCAAAGCATGCACTGACCCGGGATGGAGCAGAGGAATCCCCGGTTGCTTATGTCAGGGAGCTGGAAAAGGAAATGCTGGAAAAAATCAATTGTCTTGGAATAGGTCCCGGTGGACTTGGCGGAACGATGACTGCTTTTAAAGTAAATATTGAAACATATCCGACACATATAGCCGGTCTCCCGGTAGCCGTTAATATCTGTTGTCATGTGAACAGGCATATTCATCGCGTCATCTAGCGGAGGAGGAATAAAAATGGAAAAACATATACAGGTACCGATCAGCAGAGAAGATGCTCGAAATCTGAAGTCAGGAGATTATGTTTATCTTACAGGAACAATCTATACTGCTCGTGATGCAGCACATAAAAGAATGCAGGAGGCACTGGATTCAGGGGCAGAGCTTCCGATCGATCCGGATAGAAATGTGATCTACTATATGGGACCATCTCCGGCAAGGGAGGGACGTCCGATCGGTTCAGCAGGTCCCACCACCGCCAGCCGTATGGATAAATATGCTCCTCGGCTTTTAGATCTCGGACTGGGTGCGATGATCGGAAAAGGAAAAAGAAATCAAAACGTAATCGATGCCATCGTCAGAAATGGATCTGTGTATTTTGCAGCAGTCGGTGGGGCAGGAGCGCTTCTTTCTAAATGTATTTTAAAATCAGATGTGATCGCTTATGAAGATCTGGGAGCAGAAGCGATAAGAAAACTGGAAGTAAAAGATTTTCCGGTGATCGTTGTGATCGATTCAGAGGGAAATAATTTATACGAAACAGCAGTTAAAAAATACGCAGTAAACATAGAAAAATAACAAACATAAATTCAGGCCTCAGACGGATCAGGAATATCCGTCTGAGGAAAGGGATAGAATAAGGACAAGTGCATGAGAAGAATAGCATATATGGTGGTAAAGAATCTTTTCAGGATCCCGGCATGGTTTTATAAGCTATACAAATTCGGAAAAGAAAACGATACGCATACTGAGCAGGAACGGTATGACTTTTTGAGAAATGTCGTAAAACAGGTCAATAAAAGCGGGCATGTGACGATCGAAGCATCCGGTATTTCCAATCTCCCGGAGGAGAATGGCTTTATTCTGTTCCCAAATCATCAGGGACTATTTGATGTTCTGGCAATTATCGAGGCAGATCCGCATCCGTTTGGAGTAGTTGTTAAGAAGGAGGCTGCGAATATCATTCTGGTCAAACAGGTAGTAAAGCTTCTTCGCGGACTTGCGATGGATCGGCAGGATACCAGATCTGCGTTGAAACTGATCAATCAAATGACAGAAGAAGTAAAGCAAGGAAGAAATTATGTGATCTTTCCGGAAGGAACGAGGAGCAGAAAGGGAAATGAGATTCTGGAGTTCAAGGCAGGAACCTTCAAAAGTGCGGTCAATGCGAAATGCCCGATCGTTCCGGTTGCCCTGATCGACAGCTTTAAACCATTTGACACTCCATCGATAAAACAGGAAACCGTTCAGGTCCATTTTCTTGAGCCGATTCCGTACTCACAATATATGGGATTAAAAACAACAGAAATAGCACATATTGTTCACGATAGGATCCAAGCTAAAATTGATAATCAGATAAAGTAAATGGATTGAAAAAATATGTAAAAATCAGTTGACAAATGCGTGGTTCCCTTGTATAATAATCCATGCATCTGGCAATTGTGCCGGAATTTAATAAATAGTTATTAGCTACGGTAATAAGGAGAAATACTCAAGAGGCCGAAGAGGCGCCCCTGCTAAGGGTGTAGGTCGGGAAACCGGCGCGAGGGTTCAAATCCCTCTTTCTCCGCTCATCTGGTTTGAAATCAAAAAAGAAATTCAAAAAAAGATGAAAAAAGTTGTTGACAAACAGAAACACTTATGATAAGATATCAGAGTTGCTTCTGAAAAACAACAACGAAGCACAAAGAACATTGAAAACTGAACAGTATGTAAAACCCTGAAAATTCTTATAAAAATGGTCTTTGGTTAGACCATGAATGAGAACATTCAGAACAAAACCTAAACAAAACAGTAGAACGGTTTAAAATTAGCCAAGCTAAATTTTGAACTTGGATACAAACACTTAAACATGAGAGTTTGATCCTGGCTCAGGATGAACGCTGGCGGCGTGCCTAACACATGCAAGTCGAACGAGGTAAATAA
>CAKRPJ010000053.1:0-12754 GCA_934376955.1 uncultured Lachnospiraceae bacterium
TTGCGACAATCTACATCTTCGCGCAAGTGCGCATCTTTGGCACGTTAGTGCCTTTTTTATGTGACAGGGAATTCCTCGGAATTTCCTGTTACATAAAAAAGAGTGCCGCCCGATCATCAGGATCAATGATCGGACAACACCCTTTTAAGTGTATTATCCTTATACAGGATATACTTTATTTTCTTTGTCAGCCTTCTTCGGATCTACCTTCGTCTGCTGAGCCTCACGATACTCGAAGAAGTCCTTTGCTACAGCCGGGAAAAGAGCGTAGGATAATACATCCTCATCCTGCTGCTTCCACTGTGCACATTCCTTCTCGAACTTCGGAAGCTGCGGCGGGATCAGATCTGCCGGACGGCAGGTGATCGGAGTTGCATCGCCGATGATCTTCTTCTGAACTTCCTTGTTAAACGGCTTAACTGTCTGGCCAAATTCACCCATCATGATCTTCTTGGATTCCTTCGGAACCATCTTATAGCGCTCGCCGGAAAGAACGTTCATAACAGCCTGTGTACCTACGATCTGAGAAGACGGGGTAACTAACGGCGGCTCACCAAAGTCTTTTCTTACTCTCGGGATCTCCTCAAGAACCTGACGGTACTTATCTTCCTGTCCTGCCTCTTTTAACTGGCTTACCAAGTTAGAGAGCATTCCGCCCGGAACCTGATACTGAAGGGTCTTGATATTAACGCCCAGAACCTTCGGATTAAGAAGCCCGCTCTTTAATGCCTCCTCACGGATCGGTGTGAAGTAATCTGCGATCTCTGCAAGTAAATTCTGATCATAGCCTGTATCAAACGGAGTACCGCGGAAGGTCTCTACCATAACCTCTGTTGCCGGCTGGGAAGTACCCAGAGCTAACGGAGACATTGCACAGTCGATGATATCACAGCCTGCCTCTACAGCCTTTAAGTATGTCATAGAAGCAACGCCGGAGGTGTAATGGGTATGAAGGTCGATCGGGAGTGTTGTTCCGGACTTAAGAGCCTGAACAAGCTCAGCTGCCTTATACGGAGTTAAAAGACCTGCCATATCCTTGATACATAAGGAGTCTGCACCCATCTGCTCGATCTCGCGGGCGATGTTCTCCCAGTATTCAAGAGTATAGGCATCTCCCAGTGTATAGCAAAGTGCGATCTGGGCATGTCCCTTTTCCTTCTTTGTGGCCTTTACCGCTGTCTCAAGGTTTCTGACATCATTTAAGCAGTCAAAAATACGGATGATATCGATACCGTTTGCGATGGACTTCTGTACGAAATATTCAACTACATCATCTGCATAGTGATTATATCCGAGAATATTCTGTCCACGGAAAAGCATCTGTAATTTAGTATTCTTAAATCCATCTCTTAATTTTCTTAATCTATCCCACGGATCTTCCTTTAAGAAACGAAGACAAGCATCAAAGGTTGCGCCTCCCCAGCACTCTACAGCGTAGTAGCCAACCTTGTCCATTTTATCAACGATCGGAAGCATCTGATCTGTAGACATTCTTGTGGCAAGTAAAGACTGATGAGCGTCACGAAGGACAGTTTCAACGATCTTTACCGGCTTTTTCTGAATTTCTGCCATTGTTATTTCCTCCTTGATTTTGTCATACAGCCGTCCGGATCATTCCGGCCGGACAGCTGTTAATTTTTCAATTTTATGGAAGCACTGCTTCCCTGCTTTTACTGGATTCCGAAAATAGCCATGAAGGTACCGGCTGCAACTGCAGTACCGATAACACCAGCTACGTTCGGGCCCATAGCATGCATCAGAAGGAAGTTAGTCGGATCGGATTCAGAACCAACCTTCTGGGATACACGGGCTGCCATCGGAACTGCCGAAACACCGGCAGAGCCGATCAACGGATTTACCTTTCCGCCGGTCACCTTACACATAAGCTTACCAAAAACGACACCGGCAGCAGTACCGAACGCAAACGCAACAAGACCAAGAATAACGATCTTGATCGTTGTGACCTTTAAGAATGCCTCAGCGCTGGTAGTAGCGCCTACGGAAAGGCCGAGAACGATAACTACGATATACATAAGGGCATTGGAAGCTGTCTCCTGGAGCTGCTTAACAACGCCGGACTCACGGAACAAGTTACCTACCATCAGCATACCAACAAGCGGAGCTGTTGTCGGAAGGATCAGACAAACAACAACGGTAACGATGATCGGGAATAAGATCTTCTCCAGCTTGGAAACCGGTCTGAGCTGTTCCATTTTGATCTTTCTTTCTTCTTCTGTTGTCAGAAGCTTCATGATCGGCGGCTGGATGATCGGCACAAGGGCCATATAGGAATATGCAGCAACTGCGATCGGTCCCATAAACTCTGTCTGTCCAAGCTTACCTGCAAGGAAGATGGAGGTCGGGCCGTCTGCACCGCCAATGATGGAGATCGCAGCAGCGGCCTTATCGTTAAAGCCCATAAAGATCGCAAGGAAATATGCAGCGTAAATACCAAACTGAGCCGCAGCACCTAAAAGGAAGCTTTTCGGGTTTGCGATCAGCGGTCCAAAGTCTGTCATGGCTCCTACGCCCATGAAGATCAGGGACGGCAGAATACTCCACTCGTCCAGAAGATAAAAGTAGTGAAGAAGTCCTCCTACTCCGTTTGGTGAATCTTCAATTGTCAGCATAATATCCGGATAGATATTTACAAGCAGCATACCAAAAGAAATCGGAACCAGCAGCAACGGTTCAAAACCTTTTTTAATAGCAAGATAAAGGAAAATAAATGCTACAAAGATCATGATCATGTTGCCGAAGGTCAGATTTAAAAAGGCTGTCTGCTGAAGAAGATTCAAAAGTGTATTTTGAATATATTCCATTTTAATTCCTCCAAATGAGATCTGCAGTCAGCAGGCAGTTAGTTTAATGTAGCAAGAGTTGCGCCCGGCTCAACAGAGTCACCAACGTTAACATTGATCGTAGCAACTGTTCCGTCCTGCGGAGCAACGATCTCATTCTCCATCTTCATTGCCTCAAGGATCAGGATGACCTGGCCCTTCTTTACAGCCTGACCTGCAGATGCCTTAACGCCGAGGATCTTACCCGGCATCGGAGCGGTAACAGCAACGCTTCCTGCTGCGCCTGCCGGTGCTGCCGGAGCTGCTGCCGGAGCCGGTGCTGCTGCCGGTGCAGGTGCTGCCTTCGGAGCCGGAGCTGCCTTCGGAGCCGGTGCTGCTGCTTTACCTGTAAATCCTTCTTCTACGGTTACTTCGTAAACATTTCCATTCACTGTGATTGTATAATTCTTCATTCTTAATTTCCTCCTGATGATTCAGTTATTTCCAGTTTCTGTTAGAAACACGTTTAATGGAACGGACAACGAGTCCGTCTGCTGTCTCTTTGCCCTCTGCTGCCGCGATCGCTGCTGCAATAACAGAGATCAGCTCTGTATCGTCTGATACTTCTTCTGCCGGTGCTGCTGCCATAACAGGCGCTGCCGCCGGAGCCGGTGCTGCTGTCGGAGCAGGCGCTGCTGCCGGTGCTGCTTTTTTCTTCATCTTTTCCTCAAATACACTGATGTATCTGAATAATCCGATGAGCCAGCTGATGAAGATCAGCACGCAGAATACTACGCCCATACCCATGAGGGTGTTCATAGCTGCCTTTGCAAGATTCTCCGAGGTCGAGTATACCGGGGAGATCGTGATGGAGGAAATTTCAGAAAGATCCTCATTTACGATAACGGAAAAATCCGCTTCTCTTTTTTCAAATACGGCATGGATCCTGGCAACATAGCCATCATCTGTCGGCTCAACGGTTGCCGTATCGCTGGATACAAGCCCGCCCAGATCATCCTTTACGGATAACCATGAGTTAGCTGCACTCAGCATAGCTGTATCCTTGCTCTTTTCACTGGAAGCTTTTACATCTTCCAGCTCTTGTACTGTCATGGAGGCAAACAGGTCCAGATACTGCGCGGTACCCTGCTGGAGAGCCATTGTCACGGACGGATCGATCTCTTTTGCAGCACTGTCAGCCTTAGAACAGCCGACAAGAGCAAACAGACATACGGTCACGCAGAGAACGGCCCAGAGTTTCTTCATATTCTGTTTCATATATCTGCCACCTCATCTTAGACCGTGCCGTGCTTCTTAGACGGACGATCCTCTCTCTTAGTGAACAGCATTTCAAATGCTGCAATTACGCGTTTTCTTGTATCTGCCGCATCAATGATATCATCCACATAGCCTCTCTTTGCAGCGGAAAGTGCGCTTGCCTGCATGTTGCTGTACTCTGCTGCCTTTTCACTGATCAGGGCAGCCGCATTCTCAGATTTAGAAATCTCATCAGCATACATGATCTTAACAGCCGGAACTGCGTCCATAATGCCAATGGAAGCATTCTTCCATGCGTAAACGATATCGGCGCCGATGGATTTGCTATTCATAACAAGTCCTGCTGTACCGAAAGCCTCTCCTGCAACAACAGTTACCTTCGGAACATCTGCATTGGCAAATGCTGCTGTCAGGCGTGCTGCTGCCTTTGCGATCTTCTTTTCTGTGCATTTGCAGTTGTTGTAGCCGTTTACGTTAACAAGGGTAAGCACCGGGATATTGAACGCATCGCAGAAGTTTACGAAATCAGCTGCCTTCTCACAGCCCTTAGCGGTTAAGCTGTTCTTGTATTCTGCTGTTTTTTCTCCCTCAACG
Organism: uncultured Lachnospiraceae bacterium; assembly: GCA_934376955.1. Classification (GTDB taxonomy): domain Bacteria; phylum Bacillota; class Clostridia; order Lachnospirales; family Lachnospiraceae; genus CAKRPJ01. Next base: position 4,653 of record CAKRPJ010000053.1, read on the forward strand.
AAGGTTTCCTTTCTGTTGGCAACGCAGCCTACTGTCACACCGTTAAGACGGATAAAGGCTGTGACCATATTCGGTGCATAATTCTTTTTCGTCTCCATATAGAAATTGTTGTCGGAGATCATGGTAAGAGCAAGTGCCGTATCGCCTGCGCAGTTCTCAAGGCCGTCGCAGATCCTGTTCAGGTCATCCTCGCACTCATCGTAGGACATGTCATCCTCGTTGTTTGCCGGAAGAACTGAAACAAGTGTATGGATATTGGAAAGGATCTCATCCTCTGTACCTGTCATACATACATTTCCTGCTTCTTCACTCTGGAATTTTGCGCTGGAAGTATCTGTATCATTTTCAGCTACTGCATTGGGGGAGTTTACAAATAATTTTGCCTTGTCCTCCATAAAGGTAAAGTCTGCCATTGCGGATGCAACGGACATACCACCGCCGCAGTTTCCAAATACTGCCTGGATCTGCGGAACCACTCCGGATGCCATAGTCTGGCACATGAACAGCTTTCCAAAGCCGTCAAGCGCATCCATGCCCTCCTGCAGCCTTAAACCTGCACAATCAATAAGGCCGATGACCGGAGCGCCCATTTTGATAGCCATTTCGTAAATGTTCTCGATCTTTTTTGCATGCATCTCGCCTACGGAGCCACCCATAACGGCTGCATCCTGGCTGTATACATACACGAGAGCTCCCTCAACGGTGCCGTAGCCGGTTACAACGCCATCTGCCGGAGTTTCCTGAGCCTGCATATTGAAGTCAGTGCTTCTGGCAGTCATGTACGCGCCAACCTCAACAAAGCTGTTGTCATCAAGCAATTTACAGATTCGATTCATTGCTGATGTTTGTGCTGTTTTAGTCATTTTGCTGTCCTCCATTATAAAAAATTGACGAAAATCAAATTTCTGCCATTTATAATAATATACTCGAATCCGTCAAAATTCAAGAAGTTTTTTCCCCTGTCACCATTTTTTTGCAGGTTATAAAAAAAGGGCGGCTGCAAACTTTTTTTCTTTTGCACCCGCCTCTTAAGATTTTACTTTTTAAAGTTAATTTTTTTCGGATTCTGCCAAAAACTACTCATACTCTTTTTTCAGAGTAAAGCCTCTGCCGCGAACCTCTCCTACCTGGTTCACGATCATAAATGCCTTATCATCTACTTCACTGACAAGGCTGTTAAGTTTGTTGAGCTCTCTGCCCGAAACGATCACAAGAACCATCATTGTCTTCTTTCTGGTATGTCCGCCTTCCATACTGATCAGGGTTGTACCGCGATCCATCTTTTCCTGGATAGCAGCGCTGAGCTCCTCAAATTTTTCACTGACGATCTTGGCCTGGATCTGCTTAGTGCCCATCATCAGCACCTTATCGAGAACGACGGTGTAAACCATTACCATTACAAGAGCATACAGGATCCTCTCCTTATCACCAAAGGCCATCTGTGCGATCAGAACAACGAAGTCTGTAACATACATGGTGACCGGGATCGGGATGTTCAGTCTTTTTTTCAATACTAACGGTGGGATATCCGTTCCGCCGGTGGATGCGCCCGCTTTAATAACGATTCCTAAGGAAAATCCGATGATGACTCCGGCGCAGACGGCACAGAGCATGGGATCGCGTGTCAGCACAAGATCTCCCACAATGGCTGTTGCGCTATCCAGTGCAAATGGGAAATAGAATGTTGCAACCAGTGTAGAAAAGGCAAAATCACGTCCGAGCTCTGCCCAGCCGAGTACGAACATCATCACGTTAAAAACAGCGATAAATGTAGAAAGCGGGATACCCCAGAGCTTTTGGGCCACGAGAGCCATACCGGTGGTTCCCGCAGCGATCATATCAAGGGGCAGAATAAAAAGGGCTACTCCGGCAGAATATAAGCTGAGACCCGCCATAATGATCAAAGCCTGCACAAACAGTTTTTTCTTGTTTTTCATAACTTCTCCTATCAATCTTTTCGTTTTTCCACAGAATTTCCTGTCACATAAAAAAAGAGGACGCATCGGCGTCCTCCCTCTACTTTCTCATTACTTTCCGAAGACCGCTTCGTAATCTTTACGGAATTTTTCAATTCCCTGATCTGTAAGAGGATGGTGTGTCATCTGCTCGATCACCTTATATGGTACTGTTGCAATATCTGCTCCGGCCAGCGCACATTCTGTTACATGCATTGTGTGACGCACGCTTGCTGCGATGATCTCAGTGGAAATATTGTGAAGATTAAAGATCTCAGCAACCGTATCGATCAGATCGATGCCCGGCTGGGAAATATCATCCAGACGTCCGAGGAACGGAGAAACAAAAGCTGCTCCTGCTCTCGCTGCTAACAGCGCCTGGTTTGCAGAGAAGATCAGTGTCACATTGACCTTGATCCCTTCTGATGCAAGAACCTTAGTTGCCTTAAGGCCTTCTACCGTCATCGGGATCTTAACGACCATGTTCGGGTGGATCTTTGCGATCTCACGTCCCTCTGCGATCATTCCCTCTGCATCTGTTGTGGTCGCTTTTACCTCACCACTGATCGGCCCGTCAACAATAGCTGCGATCTCTTTTAAGGTTTCTACATAATCCTTACCCTCTTTGGCAATCAAGGATGGATTTGTCGTAACGCCGCAAATCACACCCATATCGTTGGCTTTTCTGATCTCGTCCACATTCGCTGTGTCAATAAAAAATTTCATTGGTATCCCCTCCGCTATTTATTATGCCAATATATCGTACTTATTGTAATTGTTTCCAAAAAGAAAGTCAACGATTTTATCCAGCATACGGAACATATTCAAAACAATCATTCTCACTGACCCCATCGATCTCGCATTCCCAGTCCTTCCGCTCAAACCTGATCTCGCATCTTCTTCCGTCCTTAAGCTCCATCTCTACAAAGGATTCCCCGTCTGTTTTTCTGAAAACGAACTCGGTTCCTGCCGGAAGCTCTGTCTTTTTCTTTTCCCCTCCTTCTTCCATCCATACCGGAATTGTTCTTACGGATGTGAGGGAGAGTGTATATTCGGGATCAAAATTGAAAATATTGTATACCGTCTCATCCGACTTCGGCATTCCGTCCGTTCCGATAGAATAATGGCGGTAGCCTGTGTAGGTTCCGAGGGCATCGATCCTTGTCTCCATAACAAAGCTTCCTGTGTCAATGATCTGACCTTCTCCGAAGGAATCATAGCTTTCTCCAACATAACGCGGACGTCCTGTGCTGAGATCGAACACCTCCAGGAGCCTTGCATCATTGTCCAGCAAAAATTCCGCATAGAGGTAGGTCTTATTCTGTTCCGGCTGAAGAACGTAAATATTTTTAATATCATAGCACCAGATCTGCTTTTTCAGACTATTTTCGCCGCAGTATACAATAAATTCTGTATATCCATTCTCGGTATCAGCCTGATTATCCACAAAAATAGCTTCTTGAATCCCATCTCCATCTATATCCAGAGATAACGAGCTCCAGTAATCCAGACGGAACACGGCACCGGTCGGAGAATACCAGAACTCCGGCTTGATAAGCCCCGGATCTTTTCCGTATGGAACAACGACCGTCTGGTCTCCCTCCGAATACGGAGCAAGCATGTAGGAGTTAAATACAATGTTAAGTCCGAAGCCATCCAGATACCAGTCCGGTTCCACTGTCCGATCCGCAAAATATCCCTCTACCGTTTCTTCATAATTATCGAAGAACAGTGACCTGTCATAATTATCCTTAAGATAATTCTTTGAGTATTCTGTCAGGGCTTGGAAATCTGTGATCACATCGGCAAGAAGGAGCTTTTCTCCGCTTTCTGTATCAAAGGTAGTGCCGCCCTCCCAATACATGCCGTGGATACCGCCCTGATAGTTGGAGCCTGATTCCTTGATGCTGACCACCCGATCATCTGCGCGGACACAGTATGCATAGTGGTTATCCGAAAAGCTGCTGAAAAAATCCGGATTCTCTGCATACATTTCCTTTGCATACGGGAGACTGTTATCATATTCATTTTTCATATTCTGATACTGCTCCTCTGAGAAGCTCTCGAGAGCTGCTTTGACCTTGTCATATCCATCGTTTCCGATCAGGACTCTCGGACTCTGGGCTTCATAAATCAGCTTTGTGTCCCCATTTGCATCCGGATCACTCCATTCATTCATGTACTGCGGCATGACCCATACATCCAGTGGCTTTAAAGTCACTGTCTCCGTAAAAGAATCATCCGGGCCATCTTCCTTTTCGGACGCCTCCTTAATTTCCGGATTTTCCTTCTGCTCCTCACTCTTTGCGGCATGCTCCTGCTCCTTTTCGTCCTGTAAAGCAGAAGCCTCAGACACCTCCTGCCCGTTTGCCGCCTCAGCGCCGCCCTGTTCTCTGCCGCAGCCGGCCGAAAGGATCACCGCTCCGCACAACGCAAACAACCACTTCCTGTTTTTCATAAAAATCCCCCTTTCCACCTATGACTCACATTTTGCTCATAACCGAATAACTGCTTATATATTCAGTATATCTGGTTGAGTAAGCAAAAGCTATTTATTTTTCATTACGATTATCGCCGGATTCTTATATTTCTCTTGCTATTGTTAATAATATAATAATTCTGGCATCACGGATACGCTAAAGGAAGCCAAAAAACTTAACTTTATTGGTATTTTTATTTCAGGGTTGCATTTTGAAATCAGGTATACTATCATTAACGTATGAACAATCATTCATACGTTAATATGTAACAGGAGGGCCGGAAAATGGACGAGTCGAAAAAAACCTTAGTACAGGATGACCATAACGAACATGACGAGCACAAGCACCATCATGAGCATGAACACCACCACGAGCATGGCGAGCACTGCTGCTGCGGGCATTCCCACGAGCACGAAGAACATGACGAGCACGAGCATGAACACCATCACGAGCATAGCGAACACTGCTGCTGCGGGCATTCCCACGAGCACGAAGAACATGACGAGCACGAACACCAACATGAGCACGAACACCACCACGAGCACGGCGAGCACTGCTGCTGCGGACATTCCCACGAGCACGAAGAACATGACGAGCACGAGCATCAGCATGAGCACGAGCATGAACACCATCACGAGCACGGCGAGCACTGCTGCTGCGGACATTCCCACGAGCACGAAGAACATGACGAGCACGAGCATGAACACCATCACGAGCACGGCGAGCACTGCTGCTGCGGGCATTCCCATGAGCACGGGGAGCATGGCGGACACGAGCATCATCATGAGCATGTGACCCGGATCCCGGAGGTTCTTCCGACCTCAGCCTGTGTCGTTTACGTCATGAAAAACATTGATTGTGCGAACTGCTCTGCAAAGATCGAAGCGAAGATCCGCGAGCTCCCCGAGGTCGATGACGCAATCCTCACATTCGCTACAAGACAGCTTCGTGTTTACTCCTCTGCAGGTACGAGCCTTCTTCCGAAAATGCAGGAAATTGCTGACCGGATCGAGCCGGGCACAAAGATCGAGGTTCGCGAGGCCCGCGGGAAACAGGCCGTTTCTACTGAAAATGAGGAACATTCTCACGATAATATCGAGATTCTTTCCGGCGGTGCACTTTTCTTGGCAGGGCTCCTTCTCTCCTCAAGATTTCCGACGCTGTCCTCGATCGCCTATGTCCTTTCCTACATTATTTTGGGAAAAGATGTTGTTATGACTGCTTTAAAGAACCTCAGCTCCGGTCATGTACTGGATGAAAACTTCCTGATGTCCATTGCCACTATCGGTGCATTCATCATCGGTGATTTTGCCGAGGCTGTCGGTGTTATGATCTTTTATCGGATCGGAGAAGCTTTTGAGCATAAGGCTGTGGAAAAGAGCCGCAGCCAGATCATGGATGCCGTCGATCTGCGTCCGGAAACCGTTCTTTTGGATGAAAACGGAACTACCCGTGAGATCCCGGCGGAGCTTGCAAGTGTCGGACAGATCATTCAGGTACGTCCCGGTGACCGCATTCCCCTCGATGGTGTCATCGTAGACGGAGAAAGCCGTCTGGATACCTCTCCCATCACCGGAGAACCGGTTCCCGTTGCCGTAAAGCCCGGAGCTTCCGTTTTATCCGGCTGTGTCAATACCTCCGGCCTTTTAAAGCTCCGTGTTGAAAAAGAGCTTTCTGAATCCATGGTAACCAGGATCCTGGATTCTGTAGAAAATGCAGCCGCCAGCAAACCGCAGGCGGAGCGCTTCATCACAAAGTTTGCGCGGATCTACACTCCGGTAGTTGTTGGGCTGGCTGCAGCCACCGCAATCATTCCGTCTCTGGTCACCGGAAACTGGAGCCACTGGATCTACACAGCACTTACCTTCCTTGTTATCAGCTGTCCTTGTGCCCTTGTTTTAAGCGTACCGTTAGCTTTCTTCTCCGGTATCGGCGCCGGTTCCAAGAAGGGGATCCTGTTTAAGGGCGGTATCGCCCTTGAAGCCTTAAAGGATGTAAAAGTTGTTGTCATGGATAAAACAGGAACGATCACCAAGGGAAATTTCGTAGTTCAGGAAATCTTACCGGTATCCGGCATGGAAAAGAACACGCTTCTCTCCCTGGCGGCAGCCTGCGAGTCCTCCTCTACCCATCCGATCGGCGAAAGCATTTTAGCCGCTGCAAAGGAACAGGCACTCACCGTTAATATACCGGAGGAGTTAAACGAATTTCCCGGCAAGGGCGTCCGTGCCGTTATCTCCCAAAAAACGATCCTTTGCGGAAACCGGAAGCTGTTAGAAGAAAACAACGTGTCTGTCCCCTCCTTCTCAAGCGGTGCATCCACGATGGTTTTCCTGGCAGAAAACGGAACCTATATCGGCTCCATTTCTATTTCAGATACTGTTAAACCGGAAGCAGTCTCAGCGATCGCTTCCCTGAAAAAAATGAACATCCGTACCGCTATGCTTACCGGAGACAGTGAGCAGAGCGCAGCAGCTGTCGCAAAAGAGACCGGAATCGATACGGTCTTCTCAAAGCTCTTACCGGGCGATAAGCTTAACATCCTTAAGGAGCTCCGTAAGGAGCACGGAAATGCCATGTTTGTGGGTGACGGCATCAATGACGCCCCTGTACTGGCCGGTGCCGATGTCGGAGCCGCCATGGGAAGCGGTGCCGATGCAGCGATAGAGGCCGCTGACGTAGTCTTTATGACCTCCAGCATGGAAGCCATCCCGGCCTCCATCCGGATCGCTAAAAAGACAGGAGCGATTGCTCTCCAGAACGTTGTATTTGCCCTCGCCATAAAGATCCTTGTAATGCTGCTCGGTCTTTTCGGCTATGCTTCCATGTGGATGGCTGTCTTTGCAGATTCCGGCGTTGCCATGCTCTGCGTATTGAATTCCATCCGGATTCTTTACGAAAAGCAGTAACTCCCCTTCTCCTCCCACATAAAATATAACATCAATATTTATGTGGAGGGCATTTATGAAAAAAATATTATGTATTATCCTTTCCGGCATCCTGGTGATTTCCACTGTCACAGGATGCCGGAAGCATTCTACAGGAAAGATTCCTGTGACATTAAATGAAGTGGCACATTCGATCTTTTATGCACCCCAGTACGCTGCCATCGAGCTCGGATATTTTGATGATGAGGGCATTGAGCTGACACTTGTAAACGGTGCCGGCGCCGATAAGGTCATGACTGCTCTTGTTTCAAAAGAAGCCGATATCGGCTTTATGGGATCAGAGGCATCCATCTACACCTATTCCGGAGGGGAAAAGGATTTTGCCGTCAACTTTGCACAGCTGACCCAGAGAGCCGGAAATTTCCTTGTCGGGCGGGAACCGGAGGAAAGCTTTGACTGGAAAACGCTTAAGGGAAAGAAGGTTCTCGGCGGAAGGGCCGGTGGCATGCCGCAGATGGTTTTTGAGTATATCCTTAAAAAGCATGGCATGGATCCCAAAAACGATCTTTCGATCGACCAGAGCATAAGCTTCGGCCTGACCGCTGCCGCCTTTACCAATGATTCCTCCGATTACACCGTTGTGTCTTACCAAATACTGCCCTCGTAATATTTTACATTTCAGCCTTAGTGATCTACAGTCTGAAAGGGGCTGTTGCAAAATAGATGAGTAATCATTTATGGAGCAGCAGCTCTTTTTTGTGCCAAAAAGTTTGTGCCAA
>CAKRPJ010000054.1:0-12715 GCA_934376955.1 uncultured Lachnospiraceae bacterium
GAGCTGGTCGAGCTTGGAAAGAATTACAGATAAATTTAAGAAAGGGGGAACACCATGAAAAAACGTATTTTTAAACAAGGTGTTGCGTTGATGCTGGCCGCTGTATTGGCACTTCCGGCAAATGTAGTTCCGGCGGAGATTTTGGATCAGAAGACCGGAACGGAGAAGCCGCATATCGTGTTGAATCAGGAGAATCCGATAGAGAAGGCCACTGACAGCAACGCGAAGAAGGAGGAACTGACCGGGACGAAGGTAAAAATCCCGGATCAGAAGACCGGAACGGAGAAGCCACATATCGTGTTGAATCAGGAGGCTCCGATAGAGAAGGCCACTGACAGTAATGCGAAACAGGAGAAGACGGAGGGGCAGATTATTTATAATACCGGCTCCTTCAATGTTCATGTCGTAAGCGCGGAAGATTTTGAGAATGATCTCGGCGATGCATATTTTGAGGAGGATGGCAGCTATACCATCAATATCCCGGAGGAAAACCCATTCTTCCCGTATGAGGTTCAGTTTACCTATGACGGAAAGACAGAAAACGAGTGGTTCATGAATCCGGAGGATTCCATCGAGATCGACGGACATACCTTCTATGTATCCGCTAGCTTCGACGGAACAGCCGTTACCCAGCTGACTATGGAGGTCGCAGGTCAGGAAGTTGTTGTTTATCCGGAGGAGAAAGAGTTTACAGACGGAGATGATGTGGCGTTGATGTCACTGCTGCCGTTGGAGGAGAGAAATCTGTCTGTTGATTTATCGGGATTTTCTCCGATTGAGCTTACTTATGTAAAGGCAGCGTCTATTTTTAAAGGTGAAAATCAGCTGAGTGATACGAGTGCGATCCTCTGGAAGCGCAGAAATTACAGTTCTGATCACTATAATGAGAAGGACGAGGCGAAGGCCTCTTATATTAACCTCAGTTATGGCACCAGTGGTTCCACAAGCACAGACTGGGAAATGATTGTTGGTGAGAATGACCAGCTGGCTGCTTCCAATATCCGTTACTATGTAAATGCAAAGGTAACAGATTCTTCAAGCTGGCTGTCTGCATCTGTAAAATTAAAGAATGATGACGGAACGACAGAGAATCTGGATGTCATTAGGACTCAGTATTCTGATTCCGGATACAGTTACAATCATCGTCAGGCAAAGATTTATGTTTCCAACAGCGATAAGGCCAGATTTAATAAACTTCTGGTATCATTAAAATTAGATCTGGATCAGTTTTCAAAATCGTCCATTGCGGATATTAAAATCTCAACTACAACTATATCAAAGGGCTATGCAATAACGAACGATGGAAACGCATGGTACTTAAGCTGGTCCACGAGAGAATACTACAGTCATAGTGTGGTAATCGATGCGTTTGATTCTAAAGCACAGCAGATTGGTTCTTTCAGGATTTATCCTCAGGTGCTAAGGAAAACTGATTCTGTTTCTGTAAGTTTATATGATAACGATGGTAATTATGTTTCCTACAATTCTCGCTGGGAGAGTTCAGAAGACAGTGATGAGTGGCAGAAATATGTGCTTAACTTAGAGCCGGGCTATGCGGTCAACGATAACTACCGTCTTGTCATGACTTTCAGCAAAGCGGATGAGACAAGCGCGACTCAGGTACTTGGTGCATATGTTGGAAAATTTAAGACGATCAATGAAGTTAAGGCAGCAAACGCTGTCGATATCAAGGACAGCCTGTTTGACCAGTCAAAGGGTTATGTGGCGGATTTCAGCAAAGGTGTTTATCTATCTGTTTTCGTAGGGGAGAAGGACGCGAAGGCCCCGAAGCTGTTTGATTATTATGTGTTTACAGAGTCTGAGGTTGTTTTAAGTGATTCAACACTTGTGTATTTTCATAATGTGAACGATTCAGAGGGAAATAATGTAAATAACTGTAAGGTTCTGAATCCGAGCTACGGTGATTATGAGGATGATTACGGTGATTTCTCCTATGTTACGATCCTTGTAGATGAGGATGCGGACCTGACGCGTCTTGCTCCGGTATTCAGCACAGATAAGGGAATTAAGTTATATACGGACAAAGAGGAGATCAGTGGTGTGAGCCTGCATGATTTCTCCAAGGGACCGGTTCATTACACCGCATCTGCGGAAAACTCCAAGAATTCCAAGAACTACTGGCTTAATATCATCAAGGTAAAGCAGGGCGAGAGCTGGCTTTACATGAATAGCCTTACGGATGAAAATGCGGGTACAAAAGAAGAAAACGGTGTTGTTTATACGACCCGTGAAGTAATGTTGAACGGTATTCATGATTATGAGCACAGAATTCTTCTGGCGAACATGGGAACCGAAGACCTGACAAAATTATCGGTGGAAGCAGCCGGTTTATCCTTTGATTCCGGCGATGTGGTCCTTGATGATTATTGGACATTAAAGGGAAAGCATGACCTCTCCGGATTCCAGGGATTTGGTAGTAAAGAAGATATGAATCTTGCGAAGATTAAACTGGAAGTTGAAAATGAAAGCGAGGCAAACGGTGCGGATCTTGACGGAACGCTTACGATTAAGGAAAATGGAAAAACGATCATGGTCATCACACTGACCGGTGTGGTTGGTGACCCTGGTATTGTCACCAAAGAGATTCCGGACGCAGTCAAATATGTTCACTATGGATCCATGATCCAGAACAGTAATAAGTATGATTTTAATACGGTAAGTTACAGGATTACAGATGGGGAACTTCCGAGCGGAATGGAGTTAAAACCGAACGGAGAGCTCTACGGTGTACCGCTTGTGACTGGTGAATTTACATTCACAGTCGAGATGAGTAACAGCTACAGAGATTTTGGAACTTCATCCAGAGAGTTTACCCTGAAGGTTGTAGACAACACCGATGCAAACGTAGATAGTGCAGTCGATCAGGGATATGATCTGAAGGAACGTGTTCCGAATATCTTACTGAGCGACAACAACGATTATACAATGACATCCATCGGTGTGATCGAGGAATGGGACAACCTTACTCTTGATGGTAAACGCCTTGTAGAGGGTGTTGATTTCGACGCAAAATCAGGAAGTACCCGTCTTACGATCAGAAGCCAGACCTTAAAGGCTAATAATCAGGTAGGAACTCATACACTGAGTGCGGAGTTCCGTGAAAAAGGAACAGGAAACTTAAAGCGTGCAGCCCAGAACTACAAAGTCAGCACAAAGTCTTCCGGTGGCAGCAGCAGTGGCGGACACAGCAGCTCCGGACGTGCAACAGTAAGAGCTGATTATGGAAATATCGGCGCAGACGGCGCATGGGTGCAGGATGCAAAGGGCTGGAAGTGCAAAGCCGCAGACGGAACATGGTATACGAACTGCTGGAAAGAGCTGACTTATCAGAATGAGAAATCATGGTATCGCTTTGATGAGCAGGGATACCTGTTAACAGGATGGTATCAGGATAATGGAACCTGGTATTATCTGAATCCGAAATCTGACGGAAAGCTTGGAAAGATGATGACAGGCTGGCAGTATATCAACGATATCTGGTATTACTTTACTGAAAATGCAGGCGACAAGCAGGGCGCAATGTTCTGTAAGCGATGGGCGGAAGTTCCGTATAACGGTACAGTTGAGTGGTATTATTTCGATGAAAACGGAACGATGAAAACAGACTGGCTGACACTGGATGAAAACAAATTCTATCTTTATCCGATCGCAGACGGAACAAGAGGCAGAATGCTGACCGGCTGGCAGAAGATTGGTGATAACTGGTACTATTTCCATGAAGAATCAGATGGAAATAAAGGTGTGCTTGCAAGAAAAACAAGAATTGGAAATTATTATGTTAATGCTGATGGAGTATGGGCAAAATAAAAGTACGATTTCGTTTTAATGATGAACACGATATCCCCGGAGTGAACAACGCTCCGGGGATATTGTGTTTTTCTAAGGATCTCCGGTTTTACCCGCAGATCGTGACCTCCTCCAACATTTCCTTTACGACAGCAGCGGGCAGCTGGCCCGGGGCCGAGGCGTTTCCGGCGGTTGCGAAGGTAAGACAGGAGCCGAACAATTCGCCGCTTATGCGGCTTATGGTGCCGAGGCGTCCCATGGACATCGTGATGACGGGAGTTTTCGGGTGTTCCTCCTTCATGGTAAGTGTGGCATCAAGGAGGCTTAGAACGTCGCGTTCGCAGGTCGGCATCACCGCATATTTGACGATGTCGGCGCCCAGCTCCTGCATTTTGCAAAGAAGCCGGACGATGTCTTCCTTCGGTGGAGTGGAATTGAAATTATGGCAGGAGGCCAGAAGCTTTACCCCACACTTGCGGGAAGCAGCGGCAAGGGCCTTCATAAGCTCATCCCCGCGGCAGACCTCTGCATCCACAAGGTCGAAGCAGCCGGTGTTTATGGTATCAAGAAGGATATCACGATATTGCTCTGTAGATATTTCTGCCTGACCGCCTTCGCGGGAAGTGCGGATCGTAAAGAGAAGGGGGACATCCGGAAATTCATTTCTTAAAAGCTTAATGGCTGTATTCCGTCCCTTCGGATCGTAAAGAGCTTCAAAAAAGTCTGCACGCCATTCGATCAGATCAAAGGGCCCATTTTTGATCATTTTGGCGGAGTCTGTGATTCCGTTAAGATCAGAGGCAGTAATGGGGATGCAAAGCTTGGGGATCCCGTCCCCGAGGTGTAGGTTTTTAATGGTAAGTGTTGTATTCATCGTTTTCTCCTGAGTTATGCGTATGATGAGTCATGGGTATTAGAAAAAGGTCTGTATAAACTGTTGCTTTTTAAAACGGTATTGTCTTGTCGGACGTCCCTTACCCTCCTGTTTTTGGGATTCGATCTCCTCGATCAGACTGGAATCCAGAAGGAGCTGCAGAATGCGGTTGCAGCTGCGGCTTGTGATATTTAACCATTGTGACAGGGAGGCGGCGGTGATGATGGTGTCGTTATCCATCTGGAACAGGCCGACGATCTTTAAAAGGTTGCTCTCATTGATCCCGTTCTGCTGGGAGTAGGTGAGGGCCTTTGTGTTTGAGTAGCTGTAGTTTAAGGTGCTGGTTAGGGAGAGGGGGCCGGTGAGGACATTATCCTCTCCGTGGATGATAAAGCCGTCATTTTTTCCATATTTTATGGATTCCTGAAGCGCCTGTTCTGCCTGATAGTGGCTTTCCCCGAGAGATTTTCCGAAGCCGGCACCGAGTCGGAACTCCAGCTCGTTTTTCTGGTTCAGATAGGTGATGAGATTCCGGATCCGCTCAAAGCTGCTTTTATAAAGGTCATTGTCGATGTCGAGCTCAAAGCGGTTGGAAACTGCCTGCAGGGAAAAATCATATCCGTATTCCCGACGAAAATCCAGAAGGAATTTATGGAGCGTGATCTCCAGATATTCCCTGTCCTGTGAGGTGATATGCTCCGGGTAGATCAGCTTAATGAGGATGACCAGCTTGCTGGACTGGATCCGCTGCTTTAGACGGATCGTGTCGATGGCGGTGCGGATGGAGTCCCGTACCATCTGTTCGGTAGGAAGAAAATGGATGTAGGGGATCTTTAACTTGTTTAGTACATCCAGCTGGTTCGTAGTACGGGTCAGCATCATATCGATCTTTTTCTGGCTCCAGAGCTCCTCGGCTCTTTCCTTAAGAGTGTGGTAGTTGTAGACCGGATTCTCAAAAACGTAGGGCATATAGTTCGGAGCCAGATATTGCTTCAGGTTCATAAAATCATTTACCGGTGTCAGAAAATCGATATAGATCCTGTTTAAGGGGATCTCCGGATAACGGATAACAAAGTTCAGAAGAATGGACAGGATATGCTTTTCCTCGTATGAAACGAAGGTACACGGGATCTGTATATTACTTACGTGTGTCAGCATATAGGAGTATCCGAGCTCACCGGAAAAAAAGATAACATCGCAGGAATCCTTACATTGTTCATAGATCGTTTCGATCTCCTCCAGGCGGGTGTATACATATTTAAGAAATATACATCCGAAATCCTGTCCGGAAATCGCCTGATTGATCACATTCATGGATTTTTGAGGGCTTATTATACTGATCGTTATCATTTAATCGGGTCTCCTCTCCTCAGATTCTGTCTTTTAATGACAGGCATGTCGATAAATAGAATCCTACCACATTATATTGACAAAGTCAAAAGGCTATGTTAGAATATAGACAAATAAAAGACGTAAGATACATAAGTCTTAAAAAGGTCAGAGTAAACAAAATCGTTCCGCTTTGGGAAAAGGAACGAGGCTGGATTCTTTTGAAGGGGAAAATCTCCTTTACATAAGTAAAATGTGTAATTTTATATATCCAGTTTGAAAAGTTTATGAAAGATCCGCAACTCAGCGAATCCTCCTTTTTACTTGCTTTATATTAGGACGTTAACGTCTGAATAAAGACAGGACAATGTGTTTTAAGTCTCTTATTAGTGCAAAGAGCACAGGGGTTAATTGAAAACCAATTTTAAGGAGGTATTTGCGAGATGAGCAAGTATATTGACAGGGTATTGGCAGAAGTTAAAGAGAAAAACGCTAATGAGCCGGAATTCCTTCAGACAGTTGAGGAAGTATTAGGAACTTTAGCACCGATCGTAGATGCACATCCGGAATATGAGAAGGTTGCCCTTCTTGAGAGAATGGTTGAGCCGGAGAGAACAATCGAGTTCCGTGTTCCGTGGGTAGATGATAACGGCCAGACACATGTAAACCGCGGTTTCCGTGTACAGTTCAACGGCGCAATCGGACCGTACAAGGGAGGTTTACGTTTTGCCCCGTCTGTTAACCTTTCCATTATGAAATTCTTAGGCTTTGAGCAGACATTCAAAAACAGCCTTACAACCCTCCCGATGGGCGGCGCTAAGGGTGGCTCCGACTTCGATCCGAACGGAAGAAGCGATGGAGAGATCATGAGATTCTGCCAGTCCTTCATGACAGAGTTATATCGTCACATTGGTCCGGACGTAGATATCCCGGCTGGTGACCTTGGTGTAGGCGCACGTGAGATCGGTTATCTGTATGGTCAGTACAGAAAACTTCGTGGAGCATTCGAGAACGGAACAATCACAGGTAAGGGACTTTCCTTCGGTGGTTCTTTAGTTCGTCCGGAGGCTACAGGCTACGGTGCTGTTTACTATGTAGAAGCAGTTATGAAACATGAGAACGATACAATCGAAGGCAAGACAGTTGCAGTTTCCGGCTTTGGTAACGTTGCTTGGGGTATCTGTAAGAAACTTGCTGAGTTAGGCGCAAAGGCAGTTACACTGTCTGGCCCGGACGGATATATCTATGATCCGGATGGAGTTGTTACAGAAGAAAAGATCAACTACATGCTTGAGATGAGAGCATCCGGACGTAACAGAGTTCAGGATTACGCTGATAAGTTTGGCGTACAGTTCTTCCCGGGCGAGAAGCCGTTCGGTCAGAAGGTTGATATCGTAATGCCGGCTGCTATGCAGAACGACGTTCGTATGCCTGAGGCTGAGAAGATCGTTGCTAACGGTACAAAGTACTATATCGAAGTTGCTAACATGCCGACAACAAACGAAGCTCTTAAGTTCTTAATGGAGCATAAGAACATGGTTGTTGCTCCGTCCAAGGCTGTTAACGCTGGTGGCGTTCTTGTTTCCGGTCTTGAGATGAGCCAGAACTCCGAGAGATACTCCTGGACAGCTGAAGAAGTTGATTCCAAGTTACATCGCATCATGACAGGTATCCATGATGGTTCCGCAGCTGCAGCTGAGAAGTACGGCTTAGGCTACAACCTCGTTGCTGGTGCTAACCTTGTTGGATTCCAGAAGGTTGCTGATGCTATGATGGCTCAGGGCATTGCTTGGTAATTGATTGAATCTTTAGTTGGATCAATTTAAACGCGGCCGCGAAAGCGGATTGCGAATGTCCGCTTTAAATATTGGGGGCGTTGCGGGGTGATATGCCCGCAGCGTCTCCTTTACTATAAGCGGTCGATTCTTAACTCTTGAATGTACGGATAAGGCATTTAACCGTGCTTTGTCTGATTTTTATCATGTGGCTGTTCTAAAAAACCGGATATGTGGCGTATCTGAGGAGCGGCTGTAAAATATCAATATCTAATAAGGAAGGAAGAAATAATTATGGCATTTACAGTTTTTTACACAGTTCAGATCAATGAGGTCGCAACAAAGATCTTTGAGGCAGCAGGCGGAAAGGCAGTCGTAACAAAACACTTCTTTGACGAAGCGGGTTATATCGAGGAATTAAAGGAGCTTAAGCCGGAGGCAATTCTCTGCCGTACAGAGCCGATCACAGCTGCTATGATGGATGCAGCCGGCCCGAACCTTAAAGTTATCGGAAAGCAGGGTGCAGGCCTTGACAATATCGATATCGAAGCAGCAACAGCAAGAAAGATCCGTGTCGTATATGCACCTGGACAGAATGCAGAGTCCGTTGCTGAGCAGGCAGCATTCCTTATGTTAGCTTGTGCACGCCGTTTCAAATATGTAGATACACAGTTCCGTTCCGGAAACTACAAGGTTCGTTTCGGTCTTACCAACACATTCGAGCTTAAGGGCAAGACTCTTGGTCTTGTCGGCTGTGGAAGAATCGGACGTATGCTCGCTACGATCGCAAAATGCGGCTTCGGCATGAACGTTATCGGTTATGACCCATTCTTAAAGCAGGATCAGCTTGGTGATCTGATCACACTCGTTGCCGAACAGGATGATGTATTTAAGCAGGCTGATTTCGTAAGCCTTCATACACCGCTTACTCCAGAGACAGAGCACAGCATCGGTATGCGTCAGTTCAAGATGATGAAACCAACCGCTTCCTTGATTAATGCAAGCCGTGGTGAGGTAGTAAATGAGGCAGAGCTGATCGAGGCCATGCAGCAGAATGTAATCAACTGTGCAGGTCTTGACGTTACAGAGAAGGAACCGCTTCCGATGGACAGCCCGTTATACACTCTTGATAACGTTATCCTGACACCTCATACAGCTGCTTCCACAGAGCAGTCTGTACTGCGCTGCTGTGAGACAGTTGCAGATGATATCTGTGCTGTTATTAACGGACAGGATGCTAAGTTTGCAGCAAACAAGTTCTAAATTAAATAAAGATGAAAATTTAAAAGCCGGGTGATCTTTCTGCCCGGCTTTTTTGCTCTAACATAATAAGTGACATCAAGAAAAGGAGGACATCTATGAGCACAATAATCGAGTCAGCAAAAGCTCTTATGCCGGAGCTTGTGAAGATCAGGAGAGATTTCCATGAGCATCCGGAGATTTCCCAGCATGAAGTGGAGACATCAAAGAAGGTTGCAGCTTATTTAAAGGAAATGGGCTGTGATGAAGTGATCGAGAAGGTAAATGGTTATGGCGTGATCGGCGTTATCAAAGGAAATACCCCGGGTGGTGTCGTAGCTCTCAGAGCCGATATGGACGCCCTGCAGATCCAGGAGATGAATGAGGTAGAGTATAAATCAAAAAATGATGGTGTGATGCATGCCTGCGGACATGATAACCATGTGACCGGCCTCCTTGGTGCAGCTAAGCTGCTCTGTGCAAACCGTGACAAGATCAAGGGAACGGTCAAGCTGGTGTTCCAGCCGGCAGAGGAGCTGTCTCCCATCGGCGGTTCTAAAGGAATGCTGGAGTCCGGATATCTGGATGACATCGGAGCGATTTACGGTCTTCATGTATGGCCGGATCTGCCGCATGGAAAGATCGGGGTAAAATCCGGGCCGTTAATGGCAGCGACCGACCACTTTACGATCACGATCCATGGAAAGACAGCCCATGGTGCAAAGCCGAATCAGGGAATTGATGCGGTCGTTCTTGGTGCACAGTTTGTAATGGCCGCCCAGACGATCGTAAGCCGTAAGGTCGATCCGCTTGACAATGCCGTTGTCACATTTGGTATCTTTAATGCCGGTACGCGCTATAACATTATTGCCGGTGAGTGTGTTCTGGATGGAACCGTCCGCACCTTAAACGAGGAAACCCGGGACATGATCGAGGATTCCATGAGAAAGCTTTTGGACGGAATCTGCCTTCAGTCCGGAGCTACGGCAGATATCGTCTACGGACGAGGATATCCGGCCCTTGTAAACCATGAGAAGGATACAGCCCTGATCAGAAAGACAGCAGTTTCCCTGTTCGGGGAAGATGGTGTTGTCGATGTCAAGAATCCGGCAATGCCGGCGGAGGACTTCTCCTTCTATCTGAAGGAAAAGGAGGGCGCTTTTGTATGGCTGGGCACGGCAAAGGAAGGAGTCAAACCGTGGCCGCTGCATAACAGCCGTTTCGATGTGGATGAGGATATCCTCTGGAGAGGTGCGGCGCTTTTAGCACAGACCGCAATGGACTATCTGGATCAGAAGTAAAGCAGCAAAAAGCTGTTTTTGGAAAAAATTCTTTAAAGTTAAAAATGCGGCGTTTACCGGAAAGAACCGGCAGATGCCGCGTTTTTTATCGCAGTCGAGAAGACTCCTGCCTCTTTTAGATCACAGGTGATTCGCCGAAAATCCATTGACAAGAGGCGAAAGGATTATTATAATTTCAATATGATTCGGCAAAATAGAAAAATGCCGAATAATACTTAAATATTTTTTCTGAATTCGGATATACTTGAATTGGGGTGAGCAATATGACAAATACAGCACAGATTCCAAATGACCAATTGATTTTTTCAGTTCGAGAGCTGAAAGATAAAGGCTTTTCATATTATAAAATTAATCAGATGGTTGATAGGGGGATCCTAATAAAACTAAATAAAAAATATTATGAAAATGCAAATTTTGATGGTGAAGGATCAGATTTCTACTATGCCTATGCATTTGTACCAGACGGAGTGGTTTGCCTGTTAAGTGCAGCTGTGTATTATAATCTGTCCACTTATCGTCCGGATGCCATTGATGTAGCAATTCCGAGAAAAGCAAAGGTATCAACACTACCAGATTGGCCGGAACTGAATGTATGCTATTTTACAAATGACCGGTTTGGTGTTGGTATCGTGACCGTAGAGGATGGTAATAATAGGTTTCGTATATATGATATTGAGAAAACTGTTGTTGATATCGTTTTCTACAGGGAAAAAATCGGAATTGAGGAAACCAAGGAAGTTCTTACAACCTATTTGAATCGGAGTGACCGTAATCTAAACAGATTAATCAGATATGCGGAGCTGCTCAAATGTGGAGATGTAATGAAAAAGTATCTGGAGGTACTGGTATGACAAATGCTATATCTGTAAAGGAGAGATTAAAGAAACAGGCAATAGAAGATGGAAAGACTATGCAGGATAAACTGGTCACATATGGCTTGGAGAGAACAATATATAGATTATCTGTTTCAAAATATGCAGAGAAATTTACACTAAAAGGCGGTATTTTCTTATATGCACTTTTTGACGGAGAGTATGCCCGTGCAACAATAGATATTGATCTTTTGGCACAGCATATTCCAAATGATGCTGAAGAAATGAAGAATGTGTTTAATGACATTTTTTCTATAAAGTGTGATGACGCGTTACGATTTGATCTGAATACGCTTAAGGTTATCAATATAACTGAATTTAAGGAGTATCATGGTATAAATGTATCTATTATGGGATATCTGGACAGAACTAGGATTCCGATATCAATAGATATTGGTTTTGGTGATGCAGTATATCCCGAAAGAATGAAAATGGAGTTTCCGGTTCTGTTGGACATGGATATTCCGGAGGTATATGCTTATTCGATTTATTCCGTCATAGCAGAAAAATTTGAGGCTTTTGTTTCTTTGGGGCTTGCAAATAGCAGATATAAGGATTTCTATGATATTTATGTTTTGGCAGACAGCTATGATCTTAATGGAATGGAATTAATGAATGCGATCATAGAGACCTTTGCCCATCGCGAAACCAGTTTCAATGATATTGCAGCCTTTGAAGATGATTTCATCAAGGATGAAACAAGGCAGGGAAGATGGAGAACCTTTATCAAAAAGAAGAAAGCACTGGTGCAAGTAGAATTTGAAGAACGGCACACCGCATTCTCGTTACTTTAGTGATGAGTTAGGTGTGCTAAATTTTTTATCATAATGCAGAACTGGTGTTTGCCATATATAGAAATATATGGTATCATATAAATATGGAGAAAGAAATATTTTCTATTAAGGAAAATGAACTTTCATATGTTAGAGACTATGTATATTCTTTAATGCAGAATGTAAAAGGATGCTGTATGAGCTTGCAGAGGACATTTGTGGAATCCATCGTATTGTGCAGTTACCGTGAGTGACCGAAGCCGGGATCAGGTAATGGCATATATTGAGGGACAAAAAGAGAAGTAAAAAAGAAAGTAGGGAACTTTATGCAGATTGTATCCAGCTATGGAGCAGAAATTAATAAAAAGAATATACCGCTCCGCTCTACGCTGGATATTTTTCGGAAAGCAGTTTCCTATCTAATCCCGGTGTATGCAGAGACGTGGGAAGAACTTTCAGAAATCAGAAATCCGCAAAAACGCTTTAATGAAGCGGAACATCTGGTACATGAAACGAAAAAGAATCATGCCCGATTTCTGTTTGACCGTCACTTTCCTAAGATGCCCTCCTATCTGAGAAGATCAGCGATCCAACATGCCCTCGGAGCGGTGTCCTCCTATCAAACACGCCTTAGTTTGTGGGAAAAGGGAGAACTGAGGGGAAAGCCGAAGCTGGTCTGTGAGAATCATGCGATGCCGGTATTCTATCGGGATGTCATGTATAAGGAAGCAGAACCGGGAGAAGA
>CAKRPJ010000055.1:0-12447 GCA_934376955.1 uncultured Lachnospiraceae bacterium
GAAGATATTATGAGCTGTATACCGGTTTGTCGGAATTGGAGTAAATCCGGAGGAACAATAATAAATGAAGTAAAAACCTTATAAAATTAAGCAAAACCTAGGTGCGTTTTGTTCTTTTTTAAGTACAACGGCGAAATTCTTACGATTTTGTGAAAACACTAACGGATTTGCAATTGTCTAATAGAATTTATTATGCTATACTGTGATCTGAAAAGCCATACGAATTTTTAGAGAAAGAAGGTTTGCTAAATGGGTCTGAGAACATTTATTGGCGGCGTTCATCCTTATGAAGGAAAAGAGCTGTCCGCAGATAAACCGATTCAGGTACTCCTTCCCGGGGATGAGCTGGTATATCCGCTTTCCCAGCATATCGGCGCTCCGGCAAAGCCGATCGTTGCCAAGGGAGATAAGGTATTAGTCGGCCAGAAGATCGCAGAAGCAGGCGGTTTTATTTCTGCCAATGTGATCTGCTCTGTTTCCGGAACAGTAAAGGGAATCGAGCCGCGTCTTGTTGCAAGCGGCGGCGTGCTTCCGTCCATCATAGTAGAAAACGACGGAGAGTACAAAACGATAGAGGGATTTGGAGAAAAGAGAGATTATAAAGCACTGTCTAAGCAGGAGATCCGCGATATCGTCAAGGAAGCCGGTATCGTCGGCCTCGGCGGTGCAGGTTTCCCGACAAATGTTAAGCTTACCCCGAAGGATGACAATGCCATCGACTATGTTATTGTCAATGCGGCAGAGTGTGAGCCCTATCTGACTTCCGACTATCGTGTTATGTTAGAGGAGCCCGAGAAGCTTGTTGGCGGCCTGAAGGTAATGCTTCAGCTGTTTGACAACGCAAAGGGCGTAATAGGCATTGAGGAGAATAAACCTGAGGCAATAAAGATCCTTACCGAACTGGTAAAGGATGAGCCGAGGATCGAGGTATGTCCGTTAAAGACGAAATACCCCCAGGGCGGTGAGCGTTTCCTGATCTATGCAGTGACAGGAGGGCGTGAGATCAACTCCACAATGCTTCCGGCTGACGCAG
The DNA here is from genome assembly GCA_934376955.1 of uncultured Lachnospiraceae bacterium. GTDB lineage: Bacteria > Bacillota > Clostridia > Lachnospirales > Lachnospiraceae > CAKRPJ01. The sequence continues at coordinate 1,034 of CAKRPJ010000055.1, forward strand.
GCTGCGTGGTAGATAACGTCGATACGGTCGTTGCAATTTATAATGCAGTATGTGAAACAACTCCCCTGATCCGAAGGATCGTTACAGTAACGGGAGATGCGATCGCACAGCCGCAGAACTTTTCCGTCCGTCTGGGAACAAATTACAGGATGTTAGTAGATGCGGCCGGAGGCTTTAAGGCAGAGCCGGAAAAGATCATCTCCGGCGGCCCGATGATGGGTCAGGCGCTGTTTTCACTGGATATCCCGGTCATGAAAAATTCCTCTGCCCTTACCTGCTTTGTCAAGGATGAGGTGGCGACAAGCCCGGAAACACCGTGTATCCGCTGCGGACGCTGCGTGGAGGTATGTCCCGGCCATGTGGTTCCCCAGCTTATGGCTGATGCGGCGGCGCGCCACGATCTGGCGCTGTTTGAAAAATTAAATGGTATGGAGTGCTGTGAATGCGGTTCCTGCACATTTATCTGTCCGGCTCACAGACCGCTTACGCAGGCATTCAAGGAAATGCGTAAGGCAGTTATGGCCGAGAGAAGAAAGAAGAAAGCGTAGGAGGTGGAACAAATGAATAAATTATTAAACGTATCGTCGTCCCCTCATGTACGCAGCAGAGTGTCCACAAAGAACATTATGTACGATGTGGCGATCGCAATGCTTCCTGCCACGATCTGGGGCGTTATGCAGTTTGGCATCTATTCCCTGGTCGTAGTGGCTGCGACTGTTCTTGCCTGCGTACTCAGTGAGTATGCGTTCGAGACATTAATGGGAAAACCGATCACGATCAGTGATGGCAGCGCGCTTGTCACAGGGATGATCCTTGGACTTAATATGCCACCGTCCATTCCCCTTTGGATCCCGGTTCTTGGCGGTGTGTTTGCGATCATCGTAGTAAAGCAGCTTTACGGCGGACTCGGTCAGAACTGGATGAACCCGGCTCTGGCAGCCAGATGCTTTCTGCTGATCTCTTTTGCAGGTTACATGACAAAGTTTACGGATCCGGTGGCAGATGCAGTGGCAAGTGCGACTCCTCTGGCTGTAATTAAAGCAGGCGGAGAATATGATCTGGCAGCAATGTTTATCGGAAAGATCCCGGGAACCATCGGTGAGGTTTCTGCGATCGCCCTTTTGATCGGCGCGGCATACCTTCTTTACAGAAAGGTGATCTCTATCCGTATTCCGGGTACATATATTCTTACCTTTGCGATCTTTGCATTCCTTTTTGGCCGTCATGACCTTGGCTATGTTCTGGCAGAAATCTGCGGCGGCGGACTTATTTTCGGTGCCTTCTTTATGGCAACTGACTACGTAACAAGCCCCATCACTCCAAAGGGACAGATCGTATTCGGCGTATGCCTTGGTATCCTTACCGGACTGTTCCGTCTTTTTGGCGGCAGTGCAGAGGGTGTTTCCTATGCGATCATCTTCTGTAACATGCTGGTTCCGCTGATCGAGAAATATACACTCCCGACAGCATTCGGTAAAGGGGGTAAGAAGAATGGCAGCAAGTAAATCCGGTTTTATGAAAGACGCCCTGATCCTGTTTGCGATCACGCTGGTTGCCGGAGTATGCCTCGGCTTCGTCTATGACATTACAAAGGAACCTATTGAGCAGGCCACGATCGCAGCGAACAATAAAACATACCGCGAGGTATTATCTACAGCAGCCTCCTTTGAAGAAGTGGAAGGCTCCGAAGAAAAGATTGCGGAAACGGCAGATGAGATCGCAAATCTCGGCTTCGGAAGTGTAGCGATCGAATCCGTTCTTGAAGGAAAGGATGAAAGCGGAACCGTAGTAGGTCATGTGATCAACTCCATGTCCAAAAACAGCTACGGCGGTGCCGTTAAGCTTTCCATCGGATTTGATCAGGAGGGAACGATCACCGGAATGGGCATCCGTGAGATCAGCGATACTCCGGGTCTTGGTCTGAAAGCAAAGGACGCAAAATACAGAGATCAGTTCATCGGAAAAAATGTGGATGAGCTGAAGGTAACAAAGACGGGCGCTGCTTCCGACAATGAGATCGATGCCATCAGCGGCGCTACGATTACTTCAAATGCAACAACAAACGCAGTCAATGCAGCATTATTTTATCTGCATAACTGCATGAACTAGGAGGTGGGCATTCATGAATAAATGTACAGAGCGTTTATATAACGGTATCATCAAAGAAAACCCAACCTTCATCCTGATGTTAGGTATGTGTCCGACCCTGGCAACCACGACATCGGCCATCAATGGCCTCGGAATGGGCTTATCTACAACGGCCGTGCTTATGTTTTCCAACCTGATCATTTCCGCACTGCGGAAGATCATTCCGGACAGAGTACGTATCCCGGCCTTTATTGTTATCGTAGCCAGCTTGGTTACTGTAGTACAGCTTTTAATGCAGGGCTATGCTTCGGAGCTGTATGCATCCCTTGGTATCTATATCCCACTTATCGTTGTAAACTGTATCATTCTCGGACGTGCGGAGTCCTATGCCTGCAAAAACGGTCCGGTCGAATCCTTCTTCGACGGTCTTGGAATGGGCCTTGGCTTTTCCCTGTCCTTAACGGTTATCGGTATGTGCCGTGAGCTGATCGGTGCAGGTGCTGTATTCGGCCGTGAGATCATTCCCGAGGAATTTCATATCTCCATCATGGTTCTTGCTCCCGGTGCGTTGTTCACACTGGCTATGCTTGCAGCTCTCCAGAATAAGCTGAGACTTCCGAGTGCAACAAACGGTGATGCTCCTAAGTCTGAGCTGGCGTGCGGAGGAAACTGCCTGAATTGTGCCGGCTGTACCGGTATGACGAATCATGCGGTAATTGCGGAAAAGAAGGCAGAGGCCGCAGCTAAGTTAGCAGCAGAAAAGAAAGCCGCTGCCGAGAAGGCTATGGCAGCAAAGAAGGCAGCGGAAGAAGCAAAAGCTAAGGCTTTAGAAGCAGAGAATAAATAAGGAGGAAGTGGAGAAATGAAAGAATTATTATTAATTGCCATCGGTTCCGCGTTGGTAAATAACGTAGTTTTAAGCCAGTTCCTCGGTCTCTGCCCGTTCCTTGGCGTTTCCAAGAAGACAGAGACGGCTGCTGGTATGGGTGCAGCGGTTATTTTCGTTATCACCATCGCGACTGCCTGCACAAGTCTTGTTTATGATTTTGTGCTTACTCCGTTAAAGATCGAATATCTTCAGACTATCGTATTTATCCTTGTGATCGCAGCATTGGTACAGTTCGTGGAGATGTTCCTGAAGAAAAATATGGTAAGCCTTTATCAGGCTCTGGGTGTATATCTTCCGCTTATCACAACAAACTGTGCTGTTCTCGGTGTAGCCCTGACAAACGTGCAGGAGGGATATAATTTTATCCAGAGCGTAGTCAATGGTATCGGTATTTCCGTCGGATTCACGATCGCTATCGTCCTGCTCTCCGGTATCCGCGAGAAGATCGAGCACAATGATGTGCCCCGTTCTTTTCAGGGTTCCCCGATCGTTCTGATCACAGCAGGTCTGATGTCCATCGCATTCTTCGGATTTTCCGGTCTGATTTAAAGGAGGAGTCGAAGGATGAATATTACAGGGATCATAATCGCGGCAGTCGTTGTCGGTGCGGTCGGTATTGTCATCGGCGTGCTCCTTGGCGTTGCCAGTGAAAAATTTAAGGTTGAGGTAGATGAGAGGGAGGTTCTTGTCCGTGCAGAGCTTCCCGGAAACAACTGCGGCGGCTGCGGATATGCAGGCTGTGATGCTCTTGCAAAAGCCATCGCAGAAGGTAAGGCGGCAGTAAATCAGTGTCCGGTCGGAGGAGCTGTGGTGGCAGACAAGATTGCCGCCATCATGGGTGTTTCTGCCGGTGCTGCAGAGAAGAAGGTTGCCTTTGTTAAATGTAAGGGCACCTGCGATAAGGCAAATGTCCAGTATAACTATTATGGAATCGATGACTGCGTTAAGATCGCAGCGGCAGTTCCGGGATCAGGAAACAAAGCCTGCTCTTATGGCTGTCTCGGCTCCGGAAGCTGCGTAAAGGCATGTCAGTTTGATGCGATCCATGTTGTTGACGGTGTTGCAATAGTCGATAAGGAGAAGTGCGTTGCCTGCGGTAAATGTGTGGCTGTGTGCCCGCGCGGACTGATCGAGCTTGTTCCTTACAAGGCAGAGCACCTCGTTCAGTGTAATTCACACGATAAGGGTGTTGATGTCAAGAAGAAATGTGACGCCGGATGTATCGGCTGTACTCTTTGCACAAAGCAGTGTGAGTCTGATGCGATCCACATGGATAACAATCTGGCTGTGATCGATTACGAGAAGTGTACGAATTGCGGAAAATGTGCCGCAAAGTGCCCGGCAAAGGTAATCAGATAAATTAAAGAAGAAAGCCCCCTGTTTTTTGCGGATCGCAGAATACAGGGGGTTTTAGCAGAGCTGTGGGTGAGAAAAATCTGCCGAACAGCTTCCGCAGGAGGGGGCTATTTATGAAAGCGAACGGTCGGAAGATTCCATTTATACTTGCGGGCAAGGATCCTGATCATGACGACAAAGGCCGAGCTTACAGCCATAGCAACATCGGAGTCGGAGTGAGGGAGCAGGTAGAGATAGAGGACTGCACCGGCAATAGAGGCGCAGGCATATATGTGTTTTCTAAGGACAGCCGGTGTCCTTCCGGCAAGGATGTCTCTGAGGATACCGCCTCCAACCCCGGTCGTAACGCCTAAGAATACACAGAGAAATCGGTATTGGCCATATCCGGCAGAAATTGCGAGATTAATTCCGGTTGCGGTAAAAAGACCAAGGCCTATGGCATCCAGCAGGTTTAAAAGATCATCATAAGCCTTTGAGAGCGGCTCAAAATAAACGTGCCATTGAAATTTTACACACACAAAGAGAAGGGATACTACCCAGAAGGCAATGACGACATTTGCGGAATTTGTAAAGAGTGAGGGTGGGGTACACCCGATGATGAGATCTCGGAGCATTCCGCCGCCGCAGGCTGTTGTGATGCCAAGAACAACGACTCCAAAATAATCGAGACGGTTTTTTATGGCGATCATTGCACCGGAACAGGCAAAGGCAATAGTTCCGGTTAATTCAAAAAATGAGTAGACACTGTTTGGACCCATTTAAACTATCTTTCTCCTCTCAATCCGCAGAAATCAAAGTCGGGGGCTTTTGCCCCGACATCATTATAAGCTGTTTTATTACATTGGTAAAGGAGTGAGGTTCAAATTGTCCATTGAAAATAATTATAAGATAAAGGGGAAGTATTCACTCCCCCTTTTCATCTATGCGATAACGCTCATTATGAAATTTTTGTTCCGCCTCGTCCGTTCAGTGCATCTTTAGCCATATCCATGGAGGTAATGATTGCCTGACGTCCTTTTCCGTTGTTGATAAAGTCGATGGCAGATTCGATCTTCGGAAGCATGGAGCCGGCTGAGAACTGACCCTCCTTCGCATAGCGCTCAGCATCTGTTACAGTAAGCCTGTCTAAAAGGATCTCATGGTTTGTTCCGTAATTCAGGCTGACATTATTTACACCCGTAAGGAACATGAGGACATCGGCATCCACTTCTTTTGCGAGAAGTCCGGCAGTACGATCCTTTTCGATAACAGCACTGGCTCCTTTTAAACGGCTGCCCTGTTCCATGACCGGAATACCGCCGCCTCCTGCGGCGATAACGAGCTGATCGGCATCAAGAAGCGCCTTGATGGAGTCGATCTCAACGATCGCCACCGGCTTAGGAGCAGCTACGATACGGCGATAGCCATTTTCTGTCTTGACGGTATAGTTACCCTTTTCCTCCTCAACCTTTGCTTCCTCGGCTGTCATAAGGCGGCCGATAACTTTAAGCGGGGTGTAGGAGGATTCGTCGTAAGGATCGACGGTAACCTGTGTCAGTATCGTGGCTACCGATTTATAGATGCCCCGCTTAAGAAGCTCACAGCGGAGGGCGTTCTGAAGATCGTAGCCGATATAGCCCTGGCTCATAGCCGAGCAGACTGACATTGGTGCCGGTGTATATTCGGGATGCTCCTTAGCAAATTCGTTGAGGGCGGTATGGATCATTCCAAGCTGGTGACGGTTTCCGTGAGTGATAGCCACCTGCCATCCGTCCTGAATAAAATCTGTGATTACCTTTGCAGTCTTAGCTACAGCAGTCTTCTGCTCCGGAAGATTTGTTCCGAGAGCATCATGGCCGAGAGCCAGTACAAGTCTTTTTTTTGCCATAAGTGTCCGTTCCTTTCATTCATTGAATTTGACAAAAACGTAACTGTTCAGTAGGTCTGCGCACTTGCTGCGCTGACCGTAAGAAAACATAGGCTGGAGGGCAAAAATCCCATCAGCGAAGCTGATCTGGAATGGATTTTTGCGTGTAACTATGAAGGTACTGAATAGTTACACAAAAACAAGGATCCCCTGTTTTAATTGCGAATATCTTTTGACCATTATATCATGATTTCATAGTAGTTGGAAGGAATTTTTTGCATTTTCAGCTTAAATATGCTATGATTAAGAGGTGTTTGGTTAGAAGCAAGATAGGAGGATACGATATTGAAACTGTTATCTATTGCAATACCCTGCTATAATTCGGCAGCCTATATGGAAAACTGCATTAAATCACTTCTTCCGGGAGGAGACGAGGTGGAGATCCTTATTGTCGATGACGGATCCGCAAAGGACAATACCGGAGAGATCGCAGATCGCTACGAAAAAGAATATCCCGGGATCTGCAGAGCCCTCCATCAGGAAAACGGAGGTCATGGGGCCGCAGTCAATACCGGCTTAAGGAATGCCACCGGAATTTTCTTTAAGGTAGTCGACAGCGATGACTGGGTAAATGAACAGGCGTATCAGAAGGTTCTGGAGACCTTACGTGGATTTGTGTATGGAAAAGATACCCTGGATATGCTTATCACAAATTTTGTATATGAGAAGCAGGGTGCAGCCCATAAAAAGGTTATGAATTACAACATGGCGCTCCCGAAAAACCAGATATTCGGCTGGAAGGATGTAAAGCATTTTGTGCTCGGGCAGTATATACTTATGCATTCTGTGATCTACAGAACAGAGCTTTTAAGGGAATGCAAGCTGGAGCTCCCGGAGCATACCTTCTATGTGGATAATATTTTTGTATACGAACCGCTTCCGGCAGTTAAAAAAATGTATTATCTCGACGTGAATTTTTACCGGTATTTTATCGGCCGCTCGGATCAGTCTGTCAATGAAAAGGTAATGATCGGCCGGATCGATCAGCAGATTCGCGTTACAAAGCTTATGCTGGGGTATTACGATGTGACAAAGCTCCAGAACCGAAAGTTAAGAAATTATATGACCAGATACCTTGAGATCATGATGATCATCTGTTCGATCCTTGCGATTAAGTCCGGATCGGAAGAAAATATGGCAAAGAAAAAAGAGCTGTGGCAGGATCTGAAAAAGATGAATCCGCGTCTTTATCTGAGGCTTCGTTGGGGATTTCTAGGACAGGGCATCAATCTTCCGGGAAAGAGCGGTCGGACGATCTCGATCGCCGGATATAAGATCGCACAGAAGTTTTTTGGCTTTAATTAATAAGAAAAAGTGGCCGGCTGCTGATTGCTGCCGGTCACTTTTTTTGCATCTCTAATTTTTTGTAATGGCCTTCAGATCCTGAAAGAATGCGGGATAGGAGATATCGACGCAGTCTGCATCTAAGATCTCGGTTTCCCCCTCAGCAGCGAGAGCGGCGATCGCAAAGGTCATGGCGATGCGGTGATCCTTGTGGCTGTCGATAACAGCACCGTGGAGAGGGCGTCCGCCGTGAATGATCATTCCATCCTCTGTTTCTTCTACATCCGCTCCCATGGCACGGAGATTTTCAACCGTGATCGCGATCCGATTAGATTCCTTGACCTTCAATTCCTGTGCATCCTTGATAATGGTCGTTCCCTCTGCAAAACAGGCCATAAGAGCAACGGTGGGAAGCTCATCGATCATTGCCGGGATCAGAGCACCGTCGATCACGGTTCCTTTAAGGCTTCTGGAACGGATCAGCAGGTCAGCCGTCGGCTCGGAAAAGCTGTGATCTTCATTAAGAAGCTCAAGCTCTGCTCCCATTTTGCGGCATACGGTGAGCAGACCGGCCCGGGTCGGATTGATACCGACATTCCGGATCAGCACTTCGGAATTCGGCAGAAGCAGTCCTGCCGCCACAAAGTAGACGGCGGAGGAGATATCCCCCGGAACCATGATCTTTCTGCCTTGAAGCTCTAAGGCCGGACGGATCGAAGCCGTTGTCTTGTTTGAGGTAACATCGGCACCGAAGAAGCGCAGCATCAGTTCCGTATGATTTCGGGACAGCTGAGGCTCCGTAACGCTGGTCTCACCTTCGGCGTAAAGTCCTGCGAGAAGAATGCAGGATTTGACCTGGGCAGAAGCTACCTTAGATACATAGTGGATGCCCTTTAAGGGTGTACCATGTATGGAGAGAGGAGCACAGCCGTTATCGTTAATGCTTTTAATATCGGCTCCCATCATGGACAGCGGTTCCATGATCCGCTTCATGGGGCGCTTTTGGATCGAGGCATCGCCGGTAAGAACAACAGAAAAGGGCTGAGGAGCCAGAATGCCGGAAATAAGACGAGTGGTCGTTCCGCTGTTTCCGCAGTCTAAGACACGGTCAGGAGCGGTAAGACCATGAAGTCCTTTTCCGTGGACGGTAATGATACCGTTTTTATCTTCGATGGAGATCCCCATTTTTGAGAAGCAGGAGATCGTTGAGAGACAGTCTGCCCCTTCAAGAAAATTGTGGATCTCCGTATTTCCCTTAGCAAGAGCACCGAGCATGATACTTCGATGAGAGATGGATTTATCACCCGGAACAGTCACTTCCCCGCGAATGCGGTCGGCATGTTTTATTTTCATATATATGTGCCTCACTTTATTTTTTAGTTGAATAGTTGTATTTTTTCAGTACCTCTGACGCTTCGGCAAGGGATTCTTCATTATAGAAGGAGATCCGAAGCGCACCTTCTCCATATTCCCGGATGTGGTTGATACCGATGTTTTTCACATTGATCCCTCGGGATGAAAGGATCGCAGAAATAATGGCGATAGCGCCGGGCTCGTCCAGCACATCCACAGAGAAGGAAAAATCCGGGATGACAGAGCCGGAGCTCTTGGATGAGATCGTACCTCGGTAAGCACCCGCTTCTTCAAATAGACGGAAGATGGAAGCCCCGTCGTGCTCCTTAAGCTCGTCATAGATCTTTTCCAGGGAGCTTATATAGCGGCGGAGCAAAAGCTTGATATTTTCCGTATTTGTCATGCAGATCTGCTCCCACATAACAGGGGATGAGGAGGCGATCCTTGTTATATCCTTAAAGCCTCCTGCTGCAATGCGGCGCATGATCTCGTCCTCAGAATCATTATCGCGAACGAGATTTACAAGGCTGGATGCGATCAGGTGAGGAAGATGGCTCACAGCCGCAACCGAAAAATCATGCTCCTTATAATCTAAGACAAGGGGCAGGGCTCCGATCCGGAGTGCGATCTGGCGTAATCGTTCCACCTTGTCGGCAGATGACTTTTTTGTGGGTGTGATAATGTAGTAGGCGTTTTCCAGCAGATGATCGGTTGAGCTTTCGTATCCGGTCTTTTCGGAACCGGCCATGGGATGTCCGCCGACAAAGACCTCCTCCATGCCCATTGCAGTCACTGTTTCATGGATCATCGTCTTTGTACTTCCGACATCCGTGATAAATGCGCCAGGCTTTAAAAGGGGATAAAGCTTTTCAAGATAGGAGGCGTTGTATTCCACCGGTGTGCAGAGGAAAATAATATCACAGGCAGAAAGATGTTCATCGATGCCGTCCAGGATAATATCTATAGTGCCGTCTTCTTTTGCTTTTTCGAGGCCGGAGCGTGTTCTCATATATGCCATGATCTTAACCGAGGGATCCGCACGCTTTATCCCGCGGGCGATCGAACCGCCGATCAGGCCAAGACCGATAAAACCAAATATTGAATCTTTCATAAATAAAATCCTTTCGTTTGCCATAGGCGGAAACCCACTACCTTCAGGTGGTGGGAGGAACCTTGTAAATCTTTAGTCATTACCCCTGACTCTCAATATATTTTTGTATGGTAGCTGACGATACTTCTCCGATGCTACAAGCAAAATATCCGTCTGACCAAAATATCTTTTTCTTCCAATACTGTTTAGACAGAAGCGAACCATATTTGTGCCATAAATAATACGTTGTTTCTTGCTTTACAATTTTGACAATATCGCAAACCCTATCTGTTGTATCGTAACTTAATAAGAAATGTATATGGTCTTTGTCGGTTTCTATAGCAATAATTTCGTAGCCATAAGTATTAGCAATATCGAAAATCTTTTGTTTAACATCATCAGCGATAGAACCTTTGAGTAATTGTTTACGATATTTGGTTACTAGAACTATATGTACTTTAAGGCTGTATTTCCGTCTGTTATGACGATTGTATCGATTATCCATAATTCACCTCAAAACATTGATTTTCACTAATTATTATTATATAATATATTTAGTGAAATATCGATGAAAGGAGTACATCTATGGAACAGATGACTATTACAGCTAAAATTCAAATAGTCGTAGATGAAACAGATAAGGTTTTGCTTGATGAAACTATGTCTGTTTATCGTAATGCCTGTAATTATGTTTCAGACTATGTATTCCGTACTCATGACTTAAAGCAGTTTTCACTTAATAAGATTTTGTATTCTACTTTACGAGAAAAGTTTAACCTTAAATCACAAATGGCTCAGTCTGTTTTAAAGACGGTTATCGCCAGATGTAAGACCATTCTTGAGAATCAAAATGAATGGATTAAACCCTCGTTCAAAAAGCCTCAGTATGATTTGGTTTGGAACAGAGATTATTCCTTAACACAAAACTGCTTTTCGATCAATACGCTAAACGGTCGTGTGAAGTTATCTTATTTTGCAGATGGAATGTCTAAGTATTTCGACCATACGATTTATAAGTTTGGTACAGCTAAACTTGTAAATAAGCATGGCAAGTATTATCTTCACATACCAGTAACCTACGATGTCGAAGAAAGTAATATTTCTGACATCTGTAATGTTGTGGGCATAGACAGAGGTATTAACTTTGTTGTTGCCACTTATGACAGCAAAAACAAGTCTGGATTTGTTAGTGGTAAGGCTATAAAGCAAAAACGTGCTAATTATTCCAAACTTCGTAAAGAACTCCAAATGCGACAGACCTCATCTTCAAGACGAAGAATGAAAGCTATTGGTGGGCGAGAAAACCGTTGGATGCAGGATATTAACCATCAGGTATCAAAGGCACTCGTTGAAAATAACCCAAAGCACACCCTCTTTGTATTGGAAGATTTGTCAGGTATTCGTAATGCTACAGAACGTGTTAAAACAAAAGACCGTTATGTTTCTGT
>CAKRPJ010000056.1:0-11867 GCA_934376955.1 uncultured Lachnospiraceae bacterium
AATATAACTATGTTCGCCCTCACAGCTACAATGGCTATGCAACGCCTCATGAAGCGCGAGTCAACGCATAAATGCCCGGATCTATTTTAGCCACAAGTGTTACAAAAACGCTTGACCACAACAGTTCCGCACTCTGAAGGATCAATGGATGGCATCCCATGATATGAGGGATTTTCATACACTGGAAGAGCTCAGAGGGAGCCTCATGATCTTTGTCAGAAGCTATAACCAGCGCCCACATTCCTCGTTGAAGGGAATGTCCCCACAGGAACGTTTCTTTCAAGAGCCGGAACTGATCAGCCGCCTCCCAGATGAACAGATCGATTCCTCGTTTCTTCTCGAAATCGAGCGCCGGGTATCTGCTGACTCTGTCATTGTGATCGATCAGGTGGAGTATGAAGTCGATTACCGTTTTGCAAAGCAGCGCATCACCCTCCGTTATACACCGGATATGAAGGACATCTTTATTGTAGAAGCTGATGGTTCCCTTACTCCGATCCACCTTCTCAACAAGCACGACAATGCCTCGGTCAAACGGGACAAAGTGCGTCTGGCAGGAGGTGAAGACTAATGGAACTCACTGCTCGTTACGGTCTGGAATTCAATCCTTTTTTTAAGAATTCCAAAGAGATTCTTTTTGAAGGTTCCGAGTATAAAGAGGCGAAATTTCGTCTGGATTACCTTGCCAGGACCAAAGGGTTCGGTCTTCTTACGGGTGCTCCGGGTCGTGGAAAAACAACTCTGATCCGTTCATGGTCCACCGGACTAAACCCATCCCTGTATAAGGTGATCTACACCAGCCTTTCCACCGTTACGGTGAATGATTTTTACCGGAATCTCGCCGCATCCCTGGGTGCACAGTCATCCTACCGGAAGACCGAAAACTTTCACATCATTCATGAGGAGATCAACCGCCTTGCCCTGGATAAAAAGAAGACTCCGGTTATCATCATTGATGAAGCGAACTATATCAAAAATGCTGTTCTTAATGACCTGAAGATCCTATTCAACTTCGAAATGGACTCCCGGTACCGGGCTGTGATTCTTCTGGTCGGTCTGCCACAGCTGAATCATACACTGCAGCTTTCCATCCATGAACCGCTCCGTTAGCGTATCATCATGAACTACAACATTGATGGCTACTCAAAAGAAGAAAGCCGTGCTTACATTGAATGGAAACTGAAAAAGGCAGGCTGTACAGCACCTGTTTTTGATGATGCAGCCATTGAAGCGATCCTCAATGCTTCTGATGGAACAGCCCGCGTGATCAGCAAGCTCTGCAACGCTTCGCTTGTGATCGGGCATAGTCAGTCAGCCAACCGGATCACAGCTGACATCGTGATGCAGGCAATCAATGACAGCACCCTTGGCTGAGAGGGCTCCCGCAATTAATTTGCGGGAGTTTTTCTGTCAGGAAAACAATTCGATGAAACAGTTGCTTTTAAAGTGACGGGCATCTCTGTAGCAACTCCAAATCAGCTCGAAATAATCTGCCAGATGGAGCATCGTTTAATTTGCCGGACAAAATCAGGTCGTTATACCGGACTGGGTGGTACAACTCCAGATAGGCTTTGTACATCCGCCCCCCAACCCCCGATGGGGCGACTTTCTTCCGGTAACTGTAAATCCGGAATATAATAGTCACTGACCAGCGTATAGCTGATGCCGTTTTGACTAGTTTTCTTCGGTAAGTGTTCCATAAGCGACCTCCTGTATTCGATTTTTCTCCGAATCCAGCTGATCGTGTCCCTGTTCATGTCAAATTCAAGGCAGCTGAACTCTTAGTCAACAAACGTAATACATCGTTATTAATCCTTTGAAAAATCAAACTGATTTAATTCCAAAACATTATTAAATATAAGTTTAGCTAAGAATTCTGTTCTCTTTTGCGGATCAAAACTTTTACTTTTATACTGTTTTACAACACCCCGACAAGAAAAAAATGTAGATTTTTCATATACATCCCATTTTTCGCTTAATGGTTTCTTGCCGAGATTTCCATTTAATTTCTCTTCTAGAGGAATTAAATTACCTATCTGAGAATTTTTTATATCTTCAGCATCCGGAAGCATATGTTCTATAGAAAACTCAGAGACTTCATTTCTTTGAGAGACAAACTTTTCAATCACTTCAAGAACCACTTGAACACGTTTTTTGTTTTTATCTCCTGTATAAAGGCCAAAATGTTTAGACCAACCAATATTTTTAAAAGCATTTAAAAACCACTCATAGCCCGGTAATTTTCCTTTTAGGTCAGTGGCAAATTCCTGTAATACCTCATCAGAGTAATTCTCTTCAAGGAGTTTTGAATACTTAAACATCACATCTTCTAATTTATTGGATTTTTCTTCTCCAATAATTGTATAACACACAAAAAAAATATAAATATATTTTAGAGTAAGCTCATATTTCTTTGCATCAAGAATTTCCTTTTCTTTTTGATGCATTAAGCTAAGTAGGATCGGTCTAAATTGTTCAAATCTTTTCACTCTAAAAAAGTCAAAAATCTCAAATTCAGTGGAACTACAATTTCCTTCCCTTCCATTGCTTGGATGTATTAGCTTTTCATAATATTCTGATTTTAACTTAATATCATTATACAAATCCGCAACTTGTTTCCCACGACTGTTTTTTTGAATAGCTTGGTATGGTGAATTATATTTATCTCGTATGTCTCCATAACGATGAATTGCATAGTGCCTTACAAACTTATCAATGGATGATCCAAGGACTCTTTCCATATCCTCCCATTTTGTTTTTGCCTCGTCACGTAGTTCAACAGGTTGAATATATCGCATAATATAATTTTTTAACAACTCATGCGATGCCAAATCCTGTCCTCTAGCGTTTAATATCTCAAAAATAGTGTACGAATCTTCCTCGGATGATGATTCTATTTTAACAGCCGTCATATCTAAAAGTGTTGCTCGTATATCTCTAAGTCTCTCTTGAATATCTTTTACTGATTTTAAATCTTCCTTAATAGAAAAGTAGAAAAATTTTATAGCATCACCAATATTCTTATCTCTTGATTTAGACAGAATATGTGTATCCACAAAAGCAATAATTGACATTTTAGGATCTTTGATATTAATCATACCAGCAATGATATGACTAATTGACGTATGAAATTCTGAATTAAGAATAACCATATCTTGATTTCGATTATCCTTTGACTGAAGATACGAAACTGTTCCCCAAAAATCATCCATCATATCATTTTCATGAAAGTGTTTCATGATTGCAACCAGAAACAACGTAATAGTTGTTATTCTTTGCTGACCATCAATAATTGTATAATAAGATAGTCCATCTTTTTTGGAACCCTTTTTCAAAACGATACTTCCAATAAAATGAGGCTTCTCTTCTGTTATTGAAAACAATACATCTTCAAAAAGATCTTGCCAACTGGATTTTTTCCAAACATATCTGCGCTGATTTCGAGGAATATCAAAAACAGCTTTATTTAGAATGTCACTAATAGGATAATCTTTCGCTTCAAAAGACATTCTTCTCCTTCTTTCTATCTGTAAATTTTGAAAAGTAAGTATACTTATCGTGATAATCTTTTGTTTGTGTTTCAATTAATTATACAGAAAAACAATAAATTTGTATAGAAAAGTACAAAAACAACAATAGTTTATATCATTTCAAAATATCTCAAAGCATCTATGATAGCCGCTTCCTTTTCTGGTGGGCATTTCGGCTGTCTGGCATTTTCAGACTTTGGTTTGTTATAGTTTTCACGCTCGATAATACCGTATTTCTATTTGACCTGGGCTATATAGAGGTGACTGACCTGCAAACCGTTATGTTCAAAGACATACTCCTTAATTTCCTCATAGGTAGCTTTACTCTCCGCAGAAGTCAAATCCAACTCATCCATCTTAATCTCAACCTTGATATGCTACTTCGTATTAAGTTTGGACAACAAACACACCGTCTCCACATGCCCGGTCATCGGGAACATATCCACCGCCCATGCCTCCTGAGCCTTATATCCTTTCTTTTTAAACACAGCAAGATCCCTTGCCAGAGTATCCGGGCCACAGGAGACATAAACCACGCGTTCCGGCTTTAAGATCGCAACTGCATTAATAAATTCCTCTGTACTTCCGCTTCTCGGCGGATCCATAAACACGACATCCGCCTTTCCTCCTTCGGAAGCCATCTGCACCATGAATTTTCCGGCATCATTATTATAGAAAGACACATTCTTGATCTGATTGATCTTTGCATTCATCACCGCATCCCGAACGGCATCTTTATTCAGCTCGACTCCTATGACCTCTTTTGCTTTGGAGGAGGCGGCAATTCCGATCGTTCCGATCCCGCAGTAAGCATCCACCACCGTTTCCTTCCCGGTCAGATTGGCGGCCTTTGTTGCGATATCATAAAGAATTTCCGTCTGAACCGGATTGATCTGATAAAACGATTTGGAGGAAATCCGGAATCTCTTTCCGCAGAGTTCATCTACAATAAAGCCCGGCCCGTAGAGTACATGCTCCTTGTCCCCAAGCACCATACTGGTTCCTCGGTTATTGATATTCTGAACCACTGTCGTGATCTCCGGATAGACCTTTCGCAGCACTTTAACAAAATTGTTTTTAGACGGAAATACAGGGGAAGCCGTGACCAGCACTACCATGATCTCCCCGGTTTTATGCGCCGTCCGTATCAGTACATGCCGCAGGAACCCATATCCGGTATCCTCATCATATACCTTCATTTTAAAGGATGGCAGAAGCTCGCGGATAGTTCCTATGATCCGATCTGCCTTCTCATCCTCGATCAGGCAGGTATCGACCGGAAGGACGAAATGAGTCCCTTCCTTATATACTCCGGAAATGATTTTTCCTTTTCTGTCTCTGGCCATTACTGCATGTACTTTGTTTCTGTAATGATACGGATCCTTCATCCCGACAATGGGATTGACCTTACAGAAGGGTTTTAACAGCTCCGAAAGTTCCTTCTGCTTTTTTGCCAGCTGTTCCTTATAAGGAATATCCAGATATTGGCAGCCACCGCATTTCTTAAAATTAGGACATAGCTTCTTGTTTTTTATCTCCATCTTCTCTAACTCCGTGTTCTTGATTTTTTTGATTTTTAATTTATAATGATGCTAGGGTACCAATATGAGCATAAAAGTGGGATGACAATCCCACGATATGCGAATATTGGATAGGATTGTGGGAGTGCGCAGCACGGAACAATCCGCAGGCATCAAAAGCGGGGGCTTTTGACCCCGATATCTCATAATACATTATAACGTCTTTTTTTCTATCACACCAGTGTTTTTAAGTAAATCATGAAAGGATCATTACCTATGGATTTTTACATTGACAAAACCTTGTATTCTAAAGCTCCCGATAACTTAAGCTCACGTCTTCCCAAGGAGGCACGCACGTATGAGCTGTTAGATTCTCTCGGAATCCCCTATAACCGCGTTGATCACGATACCGCCGCAACAATCGATGCCTGCGAAGCGGTGGAGGAGATCCTCGGTATATCCATCTGCAAAAATCTGTTCCTCTGCAATGCCCAGAAAACACGTTTCTATCTGCTGCTAATGCCGGGCCATAAAAAATTCAAGACAAAGAACCTTTCCAAGCAGATCAACTCTGCCAGACTTTCCTTTGCCGGTGACGAATTTATGGAGCAGTTTCTCGACATTACTCCGGGCTCAGTAAGTGTTCTCGGTCTTGCAAATGACAAGGAGGAACGAGTGACTCTCCTCATCGATTCCGATGTTTTAAAGGATGAATATCTCGGCTGCCATCCCTGCATCAACACCTCAAGCCTGAAAATAAAGACAGCAGACATTCTGGAAAAATTCCTGCCTGCTGTCCATCATAGCTATACAGTTGTAGAACTCCCCTGGGAGGAATAGGCGGTCAGATCCTGAGGCGGAGCATATACGCCAGCGGCAAAGGACATCCCAAATGTCAGCTTTGCCGCATGGAAAGCTCGCCACATTCCCAAAATCCGCCTCTGTAAACACTCTACTGCATCACGCCGCTTCCGTTAAAGGAATATGTGACCCCGTCGATCACCATTGTGACGGCGGAAACCATGGCGCCATCCCTTGCCGGATCCATGTAATACCAGTTGCCATCCGGCTTGATCCATCCGGTATAGCGCGTATTATTATTTACAAAATACCATGTCCCATTTTCTTCCTTCCATTCTCCCGGAGTAAGATCGCTCTGCTGCCCGGCCTGAGATGCTCCATAGTCCTTAAAGGCAAACTCAAGGCAGACGTTGCCGTTAATACCATCGATCGTACCTTTATCTGTTGCCTGCCACATAGTACGTCCCGGATAGGAATTATCACCCCCATAACGGGCAAGCCAGATATCATACGGGATCTGATTCGTGTCCATTTCTGTTGTAAATTTACTGTAATCGCTGTAAACGATCGGAGTATACCCCGCCGCAGCTATTACCTGACAAAACGCATTGACGATATCTGTCAGCTCCTGTACGGGAAGATCAATAATGTATTTTGATTCCACATCTACTGCCAGCGGATAGGATACATTATATTTTCCGGCCACCTCCACGGCATATTCTGCTGCTTTCCTAGCTTCCTCAACCGTTCTGGTCTGGAGATAAACATAGGGTGTCACATGGATGCCGTTTGCACTTGCCTCCCGCATGTTCTTATCAAAATACTCATCCATGGTATACTCACCCTCATAGCCGATGGAAGCCATCCGGATAAGAGCAAAGGAAACATCATCTGCGGCTGCCTTGCCCCAGTTAACATCTCCCTGCCACTTGGAAACGCTGACACCGCGATAAAGTGCCCCTTCTATTGTTTTTCCGTTGTCGTCCACATAAACGCCATTGATCTTTGTCCACGGCGTCTGGGACTTTTCTTCCGCCGTCTGTTCAAATCCCGGCCCCACCTTTAACACATCCGATTCTGACGCACTCACTGCCGCAAATGTGGGGGCAGAAAGCTGCACACTCAGACAGACTGTGCATAAGCCTACACATAATTTTTTATATATCATGGTAATCATCCTCCCTTGTTTGATCCTTCGGTCATGTTTTTCTTTGTATAGCATTATAATACCATATTTTTCATCTCCGCCCCTTAAAAATTTCTTAATATTGTGAGGCAATAATGTGGCTTCATTTACTACGTGCGGTACTTAAATGCAAAAACGCCCTCCGTTTCCGGAACTTATACCCAGAAATCGGAAGGCATTTCAGAGACAATTTTACTTACTCCACCGTGTTGGCCTTCATTTTCATCACAAAGAGGACGATAAGCATGAGCACGATACCAAAGGGCAGTGCGATCCACGCAGACTGAACGAATCCGGCCACAATATAGGTTACAAAAGAAACAGCCGCACATGTCATGGCATAGGGAAGCTGCGTCATAACATGGTTGACATGCTCACACTGTGCTCCGGCAGACGCCATGATCGTTGTGTCCGAGATGGGAGAACAATGGTCACCGCAGACAGCTCCTGCCATACATGCGGAAATGGAAATAATCATAAGCTGCGGATCTGTATTCTGGAATACGGCAACAACGATGGGGATCAGAATACCGAAGGTTCCCCATGAGGTTCCGGTTGCAAACGCAAGAAAGCATCCCACAATAAAGATCAATGCCGGAAGGAAATTTAAAAATCCCTGAGCGCTTGCCTGAACGAGAGCCGCCACATATTCTCTTGCTCCCAGACTGTCTGTCATGGACTTTAATGTCCATGCAAAGGTCAGGATAAGGATTGCCGGAACCATCGCCTTAAAGCCCTCCGGCAGGCATGCCATACAATCTGAAAAGCTTAATACTCTGCGGATCTGATAAAGAGCGATCGTAACGACCAAGCCGAAAAAGCTTCCTAATGTCAGCCCGAGAGAGGCATCACTCTCTGAAAATGCAGTTACAAAGTCATTTCCCGAGAAAAATCCTCCTGTATAAAGCATACCGATAACGCAGCAGACGATCAGGGAAAGGATCGGGATGATCAGATCCATAACCTTTCCTCTTGCTACGACATGCTCGTCCTTCGCATAATCATAGGGGCGTCCCGGAGTCGTATAAATATCTCCTTTTTCTGCATTTAATTCATGGGTTCTCATTACGCCGAATTCGACCTTCATCAAGACCATTCCGACCATCATCACCAGTGTCAGCAATGCGTAGAAATTATAGGGGATCGCATGGATAAAAATAGAAAATCCATCTTCTCCCTCAACAAATCCGGTCACAGCTGCCGCCCATGAGGAGATCGGTGCGATGATGCAGACAGGAGCAGCCGTTGAATCGATCAGATAGGCCAGCTTTGCTCTTGATACATTGAATTTGTCTGTTACCGGACGCATAACGCTTCCTACGGTAAGGCAGTTAAAATAATCGTCGATAAATATCATGACCCCTAAAAGGATCGTTGCCAGCTGCGCGCCGACACGGCTCTTGATCTTTGAAGCCGCAAACTGACCAAAGGCCGCCGATCCGCCGGCCTTGTTCATCAGGCTTACCATAGCGCCGAGAATTACAAGGAATACCAAAATTCCTACATTATAGCTGTCTGATAAAGCGCCAATGATGCCATATTCAAAAATATGAACCACTGTCTTTTCAAAATTGAACCCTGAATACAAAATTCCGCCTACGATAATTCCTAAAAACAGGGAGCTGTAGACCTCCTTTGTGATCAGGGCAAGGGCAATCGCCACGATCGGGGGCACAAGTGCCCAGAACGTTGCATAAACTGCCGGTACATATTCGGCCTCCTCCGCGCCGAAGGCCGTCATGGCAAATACCATGGTAAACATTACGGCCAATGTTGCGAAAGCGGCTAACCTTCTTTTCCTACTGTGCATGTTGCATACTTCCTTTCCTTTCAGTATCTGATAAGCAAAAACACCACAAACGACAGTCCTCGAAGGAAAACGCGTTTGTGGTGTAATTAATGATCATGAAATTACAGGAAATAAACCAACAACACAAGATAGCGCTCCACATTTCGTGACAGTACGACACATATTCTGTGCCGTCCCAGAATCCTGACCCTGAACCTGATCAGAAATCTTCGGCGGTCTCCCCTTTCCCGAAAACGGCGGCTCAGCCATTTCTTTTCGGTACTATTGAAGCCCGCACCTCTATCCTATTGATCCTGCTTCGTCTGCAGGAATTTTTGCTTATGGCTCATATTCTAGCACACTCTGTTAAAAAAAGAAAGTGCTAATTGCAGGGAGTTAGAATTTCCCCTCATCAGCTGCCTGCTGAACAGAAACGGCAACGGCAACGGTAGCACCTACCATCGGGTTATTGCCCATTCCGATCAGTCCCATCATCTCTACATGGGCAGGAACGGAGGAGGATCCGGCAAACTGAGCATCGGAATGCATACGTCCCATAGTATCTGTCATACCGTAAGAAGCAGGGCCTGCTGCCATATTATCCGGATGGAGAGTACGGCCTGTGCCGCCGCCGGATGCTACTGAGAAATACTTTTTACCCTTTTCTACGCACTCCTTCTTGTAGGTACCTGCTACCGGATGCTGGAAACGGGTCGGGTTTGTGGAGTTACCGGTGATGGAAACATCAACGCCTTCCTTCCACATGATCGCAACGCCCTCTGTTACATCGTTTGCGCCATAGCAGTTTACCTTTGCACGCGGGCTCTCCGGATCGGAGGAGTAGCATTTTCTGAACACTTCCTCAACCTCTCCTGTATAGTAATTCATCTTTGTTTCTACATAAGTGAAGCCGTTGATTCTGGAAATGATCTGGGCAGCATCCTTTCCGAGACCATTTAAGATAACGCGCAGCGGTTTTTTACGAACCTTGTTTGCCTTCTCTGCAATACCGATCGCACCCTCAGCAGCTGCGAAGGATTCATGGCCGGCAAGGAAGCAGAAGCAGTCTGTATCTTCCTCAAGAAGCATCTTGCCGAGATTTCCGTGGCCGAGTCCAACCTTTCTCTGGTCTGCAACAGAGCCCGGGATACAGAATGCCTGAAGGCCTTCACCGATGGCAGCAGCAGCGTCTGCGGCTCTGCGGCAGCCCTTCTTGATCGCGATAGCCGCACCTACAGTATAAGCCCAGCATGCGTTCTCAAAGCAGATCGGCTGGATCTTTTTTACCTGATCATATACGTTTAAGCCTGCATCCTTTGTGATCTTTTCTGCTTCCTCGATAGAAGCGATACCATAGCTGTTTAAAACAGAATTGATCTTGTCAATTCTTCTCTCATACGATTCAAATAATGCCATTTTTTCTTCCTCCCTTACTCCTGACGCGGATCGATGATCTTGACAGCATCTGCAACACGACCGTACTGGCCTTTTGCTTTTTCATAAGCAGTTGTCGGGTCGTCACCTTTCTTGATGAAATCTGTCATCTTGCCAAGGTTTACAAACTGATAGCCGATGATCTGACCTTCCTCGTCAAGGGCGATACCTGTTACATAGCCTTCTGCCATTTCCAGATAACGCGGGCCTTTTTTCAGTGTGCCGTACATAGTTCCGATCTGGGAACGAAGCCCCTTACCAAGATCCTCTAAGCCGGCACCGATCGGAAGTCCGTCCTCAGAGAACGCACTCTGTGTTCTTCCGTAAACGATCTGGAGGAACAGCTCTCTCATTGCGGTGTTGATCGCATCACATACAAGGTCTGTATTCAAAGCCTCTAAAATGGTTCTTCCCGGAAGGATCTCTGCTGCCATAGCGGCAGAATGCGTCATACCGGAACATCCGATCGTCTCAACTAAAGCCTCTTGGATGATTCCCTCCTTGACATTTAATGTCAGCTTACATGCGCCCTGCTGCGGAGCACACCAGCCGATGCCATGTGTCAGACCGGAAATATCCTTGATCTCCTTTGACTGCACCCATTTTGCTTCCTCCGGAATCGGAGCGGCGCCATGGTTTACGCCTTGAGCAACGGGACACATTGTTTCTACTTCGTGTGAATAAATCATGTTAAGACTCCTTTCAAACTGTATTGATGACAGGCGGCAAGCCGCATATATTCCGTCTTACTGCCTTGTTAAAAAAATCACATCATACCTGTTACATTCTCTCACAAAAGTCCGGTTTCGTCCATAGTTTTTTTTGAAATTTTATTTTTTATTTTTCAGCTCCTTCAGGATACCGATAACAATGACGGCTGCGATCACGCTTGTGCATACATCAGAAACTGTCTGGGATATCTGAAGACCAAATATGCCCAAAACTCCCGGAAGTATGAGGAGTGCCGGGATCAGGCAGATCCCCTGACGGCCTGCGGCGACAATGGAGGCACGAAAGCCGTAGCCGATGGACTGAGTCAGCATGTTGGACATGATGATCCAGGCCTGTAAAGGCATGGTAAGGCACTGACAGCGAAGGGCCACTGTTCCGATGGCGATGACCTCCAGATCATCCTTCCGGAATATGGTCATAATGCCTCTGGCACCGAGAAAGCTGATCGCTCCCAAAGTGGTAAGGAGGACTACTGCGACCTTTAAGCAGAACCAGAAGGATTCCAGCACGCGGTCATAGCGTCTTGCCCCGAAATTGAAGCCGCAGACAGGCTGGAAGCCCTGACCGAAGCCGATCATAGCTGAGTTAACAAACATCATATAGCGGTTTACGATGGACATTGCCGCGATCGCTGCATCTCCAAAAGGATTCGCCGCCACGTTGAGAGCCACTGCAGCCGCACTGGCCAGTCCCTGTCTGCAAAGAGACGGGATGCCGGCATGGAGGATCTGTCCGTACATTGATGCACTCGGCGTGAATTTTCTGATCCTCAAAGGAATACAGCCTTTCCGGTTCATACACTGGAAAAGCAGGATACCAAAGCTGATGC
Organism: uncultured Lachnospiraceae bacterium; assembly: GCA_934376955.1. Taxonomy (GTDB): domain Bacteria; phylum Bacillota; class Clostridia; order Lachnospirales; family Lachnospiraceae; genus CAKRPJ01. The sequence continues at coordinate 11,822 of CAKRPJ010000056.1, forward strand.
ACTGGCTTAAAACTGTTGCCATTGCCGCTCCGGTTATCCCCAGTCC
>CAKRPJ010000057.1:0-11481 GCA_934376955.1 uncultured Lachnospiraceae bacterium
CTGGATATGCTGGCAGATGGAGAAATAGATATACTTGGAAGTGTCAGTTATACACCGGAAAGAGCAGAATCTATCGATTTTTCGACCTATGCAGAGGGAACAGAACGATATTGGATCTATACCCGGGAAGACCATATGAATCTTACGGAGAGTGATCTGAAGCAGATGAATGGCTGCCGTATCGGTGTTGAAGATGGAAGCAATCAGAAAGAGCTTCTGGAAAAATGGCTGGACAGCAATCAGATCCAGGCAGAGGTTGTTGCCTGTAAAGACTATGATGAAATGGTAGAAAAACTGGATACAGATGAACTGGATGCACTTGTGATCCCGGCGCTGTCTGTCAACGGCGATTTTATTGCAATCGCCAATATCGGTGCAAGTGACTGTTATTTCGGTGTATCAAAATCCAGACCGGATCTGTTAAAGGAATTAAATTCAGCTCTGGAAGAAATCAACAATACAGAAACAGATTACAGCAGCAAGCTGTATGCCCATTATGAAGGAAAAGCGGTCATAAATTATGCACTCAACAAGGAAGAAAAACAATGGCTGGATGCACATGAAAATACAATCCGTGTGGGATATCTAAAGGATAATCTTCCTTTTTGTGGTGAAGAAAATGGGAAACTGGCAGGAATCCTTGGAACTGTTTTGGATACTGTCCAGGGAAAATATGAAATCACGATCAAAGCAGTTTCCTGTTCCACGGGAGTAGAGATGAATGAGGCATTGCAATCTGGTAAAATAGATATTGCAGGTCCTATCATTCGGGATTTTTATACACAGGAACAGTTTCAGGTGGTTTTGACGGATGAAATCTTTGATATTACGCCGGTTGTTATTTACAAAGGAAATGAATATAGCGGCAGTCTCTCTACAATCGCAACGACAGAGACCTCACTGTATTCTGGATTGATGGTGTCCTTTCTTTTTCCGGATGCAGAAATTAAACAATATGATACACAGGAAGAATGCCTGGAGGCAGTAGCAGATGGAAAAGTAGCAGCAACTGTTATTCCATCTTCAAAGATCAATATTCTTAATGAAAGTCCACTGACCAAAAGCCTGTCATTTGCAGAAATGGCAAAACGGCAGGAATTAGGAATGTTCACGACGAGAGAAAACCGAAGAGCAGCTACCATTATCAATAAAGCAATTGAGCAGTCCTCCAATATTTTAAATGGCGTTGTCCTTGCACAGAATTCTGTTTCGGAAAAGAAAATGACCTTACAGGATGTCCTTGCGGAGTATGCAGGCTTAGGGATCGTGGTTTCATTTGTGATTATTTTTGTACTGCTTCTTCTGGTTTATTCTCTTTCAGTAAGTAGAAAAAAACAGATGGAAGCCCTGAAAGAAGCACAGAATGCAAATGCGGCGAATATTGCAAAAACGACGTTCCTGAATCATATGTCCCATGATATCAGGACACCGATGAATGCAATTGTTGGATTTACAGATATTGCCTTGAAGAAGAAGCCGGACAAAGAAGTGGAGGAGTGTCTGAAAAAGATCAGGCAGAGCTCAGAATATCTGATGACGCTTATTAATGATGTGCTGGATATCAGCCGCATTGAAAGTGGTAAACTGGAATATAAACCGGTACCGGTGGATCTCAGGAATATGGTAAATACTGTTTTGTCGATTGCAAGGGGGTATATAGAAAACCGTGATCTTAACTTGTATGTTTCAAGAGAAGAACTAAAAACTCCTTATGTGATGGCGGATGAACTCAGAATCAGGGAAGTATTGCTCAACATCATCAGTAATGCAATCAAATTTACAAAAGACGGAGGTACCATTTCATTTGTTGCAGAAAACTGTCCGGGTAATGATGAACATCATGTGATTGTTCGCTATCGTATATCGGATACCGGAATTGGTATGAGTGAGGAGTTCATAGACAGAGTATTTGATGAGTTCAGTCAGGAAAATGATGGAGCAAGAACCAGTTATAGGGGAACCGGACTGGGAATGGCGATTGCTAAGAAATATGTAGATCTTATGGGTGGAAAAATTGAGGTCAGCAGCAGACAAAACATTGGTTCAACATTTACTGTAGAAATTCCACTGCGTATAGCAGAACAGGTACTGACTGAAAAGGAAGAAAAGCCAAGGAAAGATATGGATCTACATGGTTTGCATGTCCTTTTGGCAGAGGACAATGATTTAAACGCCGAGATAGCAGTATCTCTATTGGAAGAACAAGGGATGATCGTAACCAGAGCTGCCGATGGGAAATCAGCCCTGGCACAGTTTTGCAATACCGGTCCGGGGACTTTTAATTTGATTTTGATGGATATTATGATGCCGGAAATGAATGGATATGAAACGACAAAAGCCATCAGAAATCTGTTTGACCGTCCGGATGGAAAGAAAATACCTATTATTGCAATGACGGGAAATGCATTTGCAGAGGATGTGCAGGCTGCTTTGAATGCTGGAATGGATGATCATGTGGCGAAGCCGGTTGATATGGGGATTTTAACATCGGTCATCACAAAATATATAGAACGATGACGCGTTTGTTGAAAAATGGATCGGAAAATTCATAATGGCATACATTTGCTACGCGAAGCATCGAACATGGAATTCCGTATAAGGTTTTACAGATTATCATGGGACATGGTGATCTGGTACAAACCTTATAAAACAAGGCTTTTCTCAAAAATACCTCACCCGCTGCACAGGGCAAACAGGCAAGGTATTAAAAAGGGGAGGATAAGTATTAATCTTTTTCTTTTGTGATACTCCTATTATTGCCGTAATTTCCAATCCTATACATGTTTTGTGATTTTTTTAATCAGAAAAAATTTCGCCCTATTCAGATAGTGAGTTATAGCAAATTTACTTTAGCGGCAGCGAGGTCTCTGATAAGGAGGTTGATATTATCGATATCATGGCTTGCATCTTCCGCAGGGGGAATAGCCGTCGGCAATGGCATCCTCCCGCGTGCCGGAAAATTGCTTTTTATTCTTTTCCTTAATATCATTTATGCTGGGACAGGAGGGCAGGTGAAATTTCTTTGTATTTGTGTTAAGCACGTAATCGTATTTCGGTGAGCTTTCTGAAGTCACCTCATTTGCTTCATCAGCGGATACGGCTTTATTTTCTGTTCGGAAGGATACGGTTTTTCCATCGCTGCTGCAGATGATATCTCCCAGCTGATCCGTGCGGTAGATCTGTACTCCGGCATCTCTTAAACGACTTAAGGTATTCTCGGAGGGATGCCCATAGCTGTTATTTTTACCAACGGAAATAACGGCATATTCCGGCATGATCTCCCGCAAAAACGGATAGGAGGTGGAGGTATCACTCCCGTGATGTCCAACTTTCAAAACCGTGCTGGAGAGATCACAGCCGGAAGCTAAGATATCCTGTTCTTCTTCCCTTTCTGCATCACCGGTGAAAAGGAAGGAGGTGTCCTTATAGATAATCTTCATCACGATAGAAGTATTGTTGGTATTATCGGAGCCACGAAGCGGCCCGAGGATCTGTACAGTCGAAGAACCCAGCGGATAGGTATCACCGGCTTTAGGGACAGTTATGGACTTGTTCTGCTGTGAGACATACTTTTGAAAGCTTTTAAAGGCTTTACTCTCATAGGTGGTAACAGGACAAAGAATTGTCTCTGCTTCCGCAAAATTCAGAGCGCCGGACAGACCTCCAACATGATCCTCATGGGCATGGGTACACACGACATAATCCAGATGTCTGATATCCAGTTTTTCAAGATAAGAATAGATCAGGCTGGAATCCTCTGTATTTCCGCCATCGATCAGCATGCTTTTGCCATCGCATAGAACCAGAGCGGCATCAGCCTGTCCGACATCGATAAAATGTACGGTAAAGTCAGACTCATTGCCGGAAGTGTCTGCTCTTGTGCTCAGAGCAGGCAGAAGCCGGGAACACAAGCCGGCAGCAATGAGAAAAAGTATTGTAAGAAACAGCACAAGAATGGAATGAAACGGTGCTTTTGATGTTTTCTTTATCTTTTGGTTCATTTGAATTTCCTCCTCGACTTAAACTGCTTCGGTTAAAAAAAAATTCCGGGAGAAGCTCGCGTCAATTATAAGACGATACTCGATAAAAATCAAATATTTTGAACGCAGATAAGTATTCCCCCGCTTCAAGTGCGCGGAGCACTAAGCGGCGGGTGAGGGGGGATGCTTATGTCAGTGGGAGTTGAAAGCTCCCACTGACAGATCGCGAAGCGACTGCGTTCATGAGCAAGTAGCGAAGCGGATTGCGAATGTCCGCTTTACGCAAAAGAGATAAATGCTCATGATAACAAAAGTAGTAATTTAACCATTGGTTCAAGACATTTTGATAAAATTAAGGTATGATAGACACATGGAGAGACGGACAGACCATAGTGATGGAAGGTGAGGAATCGTGCGGATATCAAAAAAGGGAACCGGAAAGAATATACGAAAGCTCCTCGCAGAAAAAGAAATTACAGTGAGGGAAATACAGGAGGAGATGGAGCTGGACAGTCCTCAAGCGGTCTATAAATGGCTGAATGGGAAAGCGCTGCCTTCTCTGGAGAACTTAATGACACTGGGAGATATACTGAATGTGTCGATGGAGGAAATTCTGGCGGTAGAAGATACGGGAGAAAAAACGGTTCATAATAAGCGTAAAGAGAGGATCTTTGATTATCCTTCGGTGCCGCACGCATATCTGCTTACAAGAATTGCCCATTATAATGAGCTAAGTCTTTTGATATCTGATTCAAAAACGGACTGGATATCACCAAAAGTACAGAGTGTACGATACGATAAAAAAGTGCCGTCTCCGGATAAAATACCAAAAATAAAGTCAAACCAGAATTTCCCTGAAAGATAGAAAATTGCAGAAAAGAAAAAGGATTCTTCCGGAAGAAAGAGTCTTTCCGGAAGCAGATCTTGATTTGTGGCGGGAAATGCGAAATAGGATGATTCCCAAAACTGGGATCAATCCAGAAGATCCTCATACGAAACATTGAGCGTTTTTGCCAGAACACGCAATTCGATATCGGTTACAAAGCGCTGACCGCTTTCTATCCGCTGGATCGCATTTTTATCAACATCGAGGCCCTGAATCTGGAGCATATCGGCGAGCTCTCTTTGCGATATATGCTTTATCTTAAGGCGCAATTGCCGGATCTTTGGGCCGCAGATATTGTTTGTGCCGGATTCGGATTTATTTTTATACATAACATTCTCCCTCTATGACATTCACTGATTGCCAGCAAGATAAATATATGTTAATATTGGCCTTATGGTGACATTTACTGAATGTCAAATAATGAGAATGTTTACGGAGGTCGCAGGAATATGGAATTGAAGATGTATGCGGAAAAGATCCGCAGCTTGAAAATGGACTGTGATATATTTTTGAAAGAAAACAAAGAGGCTATTATCGAGTTTATGCGGAAAAAGGATATAACGGCAGAAGAAAATCTTGAAAAAGAGATTTTGTTTGAGCTTCTTGATGCAGTAAACGGGATATGTCATGCCGCAGACTATATGGCAGCAGAGGTAACGGCAGAAGGTTTTCTCGGGCGCGATCAGAACGGGGAGATCACCTTTGAAAACAAAGTGCTTCCGCTAATGTCTGAAATAGAGGTATACCTGTATGATGAAGATGCGGGTATGGACGTGTGGACGAGAGTATTTGTTGGTGGAAAAGAGAAACGGTATCTTGTCGGAATAGGGAAAGACTATGATATCATCGGGTTGAAAGCACGCATACGGATGAATTAAAGCGGAAAAAACGGCAAAGAAAAAGGCCATGAGCTGAGGGCAATTTCTGACAGAAGAAGATTCTGAGATCAAATGCACAAGCTCTTGGCTTTTTTATTTCGATCGATATGCTTATATCCGGAGAAGTTGATTATCCGGCAAGTTTTGTAAAGCGGACATTCGCAATCCGCTTCACTACTTGCTCATGAACGCAGTCGCTTTGCGATCTGTCAGTGGGAGCTTTCAACTCCCACTGACATAAGCATCCCCATCATCCAAGTGTGCAAAGTACAGAGCAGCAGGCAGGGCAAGCGGAGTGCAAATGTTTGCTGTCCTTGCTTTACGTGTTTGCTTTACTCAGACATTATGTGTACTCCATCGGAGCATAGCTAACGTTCTGTCGGTTTAAGTTTCTTTTTTGCAGAAGGATTTTCGTCCCGTATCTCATCGGCCAGATGTTCGATCATCTGCTTTTTCAGATATACATCAAACGACAATTCGCAGATAAAAGAAAAAAGCTGCAGAGCCTCTCTTTCCTGAGGATCATCAATTTCAGGAAATGTTTCTTTTGCGGCCTGAAATTTTGCACGAACATCTTCCTTTACCGCATCCATCTGACGGTGCCTCATTGAGAATACTTCGGTATAAACATCGGATAACGGAACAGAAGCTGTGCTGAAATGATTTTCTGTAATGTATGAAAGGATCGTCTCGATATCATTAAAGTTCAGCAGATTTTTAAAGTAATAAATAAAGATAAGAAGTAAAATATGCTCCTGAGAATACTTCTTCTTGATTGGAGAGGGAAGAAGATTGTTTTTCGCATAGTTATTGATCATAGTCTTGGTAAGGACTTTATCTTCCGGATAACGCTTTAAGTTTGCAAGATGCTTTTCCATAAAAGTGGTTACCTGATCTACATACAGGTCGATCTGCGGGATATCTTCTATTTTTATATGCCCCAGACCATCAAGGTGGCTGAGCAGTTCTTCTAAACATTCTTCATTGGTTTTCATATAGCAAAACTCCTTTCAACGTCAATTATATAGTATCGAAAACTAGATGACAAGAGATAAATATTAATTGTTTGAGTTGGACATGCCCTCTAAAATCTGCTATAATGAGGATTCAACAGGAAAGGGGAATAAGATGAGCAGTTTTGATACACTTAATCCAATGCAGAAAGAGGCTGTGCTTCATACGGATGGGCCGCTTCTGATACTTGCAGGGGCAGGATCCGGAAAAACAAGGGCATTGACACACCGAATCGCATATCTGATCGAGGAAAAAGGAATAGCTCCGTGGAATATTCTTGCAATAACCTTTACCAACAAGGCAGCCGGGGAGATGAGGGAACGGGTCAACGGACTTGTTGAATATGGGGCAGACAGTGTCTGGGTGAGTACCTTCCATTCATTGTGCGTAAGGATCCTCAGAAGGTTCATCGAGAATCTGGGTTATGAAAACAGCTTTTCTATCTATGATACAGATGATCAGAAAACTCTGCTGAAACAGATATATAAGGCAATGTCTGTAGATTCTAAGCTGTATAAGGAACGGGGGATCCTGTCAATCATTTCCTCAGCCAAAAATGAACTGATCACACCGGAGGAGTTTGCATTAAATGCAAAAAGTGACGGGGATTACCGCCTGCAGAAGATCGCGGAAATATATAGAGAATATCAGTCACAGATGAAAAAGAATAATGCACTGGATTTTGACGATCTTCTGGTAAAAACAGTGGAGCTCTTTGAAGCATCTCCTGAGATCCTTTCTTATTATCAGGAAAGATTTCGCTACATTATGGTTGATGAATATCAGGATACCAATATGGTGCAGTTTAAGCTTGTGAGTCTTCTTGCCGAAAAATATAAGAATATTTGTGTGGTTGGTGATGATGACCAGTCTATTTATCGTTTCCGTGGTGCAGATATTAAAAATATTCTCAGCTTTGAAGATAAATTTCCGGGTGCAAGAGTGATAAAGCTGGAGCAGAATTACCGTTCTACAAAAACAATACTTGATGCAGCAAATAGTGTCATCCGCAATAATTCAGGGAGAAAAGAAAAGACTCTCTGGACAGAAAATGAAGCCGGTGACAGGATACGGGTAAAAATATTTGATAATGCGTATGATGAAGCAGAAGGCATCACAAGTGATATTGAAAGATGCGGTGGTTCATGGAAGGATTGTGCAGTTTTATATCGAACAAATGCACAGTCCAGACTTTTGGAGGAACGGTTTGTAGCGCACGGTATCCCGTATCGTCTGGTGGGAGGAGTGAATTTCTACCAGAGAAAAGAAATCAAGGATATCCTTTCCTACCTGAAAACGATTTCTAATGGGAGAGATGATCTGGCTGTCCAGAGGATCATCAATGTCCCTAAACGTGGGATCGGTACAGTTTCTATCGGAAAGGTAAATATGTATGCGGCTGAGCATGGAATGAGCTTCTGTGATGCTCTTTATCGTGCAAAGGCAGTTCCGGGGTTAGGCAAGACAGCCGCCAAAATCGACAAGTTTACAGACGAGATCGATCATTTTCGTACATTGCTTAAAGCAAAAACATCGATCGGCGATCTGATCGAGGAGATCCTGACTTCTACGGGATATAAGGACGAGCTGATGGAAGAAGGGGAAGTGGAGGCAGCTGCCAGACTGGAAAATATTGAAGAACTGTCGAATAAGGCAATTTCCTACTGGGAAAACTCTGACGAACCGACACTTGGCGGTTTCCTTGAAGAAGTTGCGCTTGTGGCAGATATAGACAGTATGGATGATTCAGAGGACAGAGTAGTCCTTATGACCCTGCATTCTGCAAAAGGTCTGGAATTTCCGTATGTCTACCTGAGCGGTATGGAGGACGGTCTGTTTCCAAGCTATATGTCTATGTCTGAGGATCCGGAGGCACTTGAGGAGGAACGCCGCCTTTGCTATGTGGGAATTACAAGAGCACAGAAAAAACTGATGCTTACAGCTGCCAGAATGCGTATGGTAAAAGGGGAAAACCGAATGTCAAAACCGAGCCGCTTCTTGGAAGAAATACCAGATGAGCTGCTTCAGAGAGAAAATCAAGGAATGCCCGTTTATGAGAAGAAAAGGATGACATTTGACGATTTTGATGAGAGCAGTCTTCCATGGGAGCGTTCGAGCAAGATCAGTACCTTTGGACAAAAGCCGGTCGTGAAGCCATCGTTTGGAAAAACCTTTGTGGTCGAGAAAGCCGCCTCACTGGATTATTCAGAAGGTGATCGTGTGCATCATGGCAAATTTGGAGACGGAACAGTCAAGTCGATCGTAGATGGCGGAAAAGATTTTGAAGTGACGGTTGAATTTGATACTATGGGTGTACGGAAGATGTTCGCATCCTTTGCAAAGCTGGAAAAACTATGATAAGGCCGATAGACCGTCAATGGCTTGGAAAAACTGAGAAAAATCAGGAAAAAGTAAAAAACAGGATAGTAAAATATAAGAAATAATGTTATACTATCCTTACAAATTTGGATTTTCTGATCTACAGGAAAATGGAAAGGATGTGCTGATATGAACAAATTTGATCTGATGAGCAAAGATGCGTTCAGCAAGGTAGAGGAGATCATGAACGCTTCTAAATTGAATGAACTGCTCCATAAGAGAGAAGAAGAAGAAAAGAAGAAAAACTGTGTTCTCTGGGTTCTCGCAATTATCGGTGCAGTAGCTGCGGTAGCTGCAATTGCTTATGGCGTATATCGTTTCTTCACACCGGATTATCTGGAGGATTTTGAAGACGATTTTGATGATGACTTTGATGATGACTTCTTTGAGGATGAGGAAGAAGATAAGGCTCCGAAAAAGGCTGAGGTAAAGGAAGACAAAGAAGCATAATTTGTAATCGAAAACCTGATAAGAGGCTGGGGCGTACTGCCTGCAAGCCTCTTTTTACGTAACAGGAAATTCCGAGGAATTCCCTGTTACATAAAAAGGCACTAACGTGCCAAAGATGCGCACTCGCGCGAAGATGTAGACTGTCGCAAGCGACCGCGCGAGGCGCGAGAATGTGCCAAGGCACATTCTTTTTTACTCTATAGGAAAGACCATGTTACATTAAAGTGCAAAAGCTATGATTCCTATAGAGCAAAAAGTCCCTCCGGGGGATCGCACTGCGGCGGAATGGAATGATGTCGCTAACTTACGTTATAATACAGGACGGGAGATAAGGAATGAAGAAGGGTGAAGTGTATACAGGAGTTGTAGAAAGGATGGATTTCCCCAATAAAGGGATCCTCCATGTCGGGGAGGAAAAAGTTGTTGTAAAGAATGCCCTCCCGGGGCAGACCATCGAGATCGCTATCTCAAAGCAGCGCAAAGGGAAATGTGAGGGAAGACTTCTTAAGGTCGTGACTCCGGCAGCATATGAAAACGAGGAAGGTGCATGTCCTCATCGAGAGGAATGTGGTGGATGTACGTACCAGACGGTTCCTTATGAGGAGCAGCTTAAGATCAAGGAGAGTCAGGTGCGAGCCCTTCTTGATCCGGTTCTTCCGAAAGGGTATCCGTTTGAAGGAATTAAGGGAAGCCCGTTGACAAAGGCATACCGCAATAAGATGGAGTTTTCTTTTGGAGACGAGTTTAAAGACGGCCCAATGACGTTGGGAATGCATAAGCGCGGCAGCTTTTATGACATCGTGACGGTGGATCAATGTGTGCTGGTACATCCGGATTGCTGCAAGATTTTAAAAGCTACTCTGGATTATTTTACGGTGCATGGTGCATCCTTTTATAAAAAAATGGCCCATGTTGGATATCTGAGACACCTTCTTGTCCGGCGTGGAGTGAAGACCGGCGAGATCCTTGTGGATCTTGTCACATCGACCCAGACAGACGGTACATGGAAAAGCAATCAGAACGAGGAGGCGCTCCTTGAGGGTTGGAAAGAAAAACTTCTGAAGCTGGATCTTGAGGGCACCTTTGCGGGAATCCTCCATACAGAAAATGACAGTCTTGCGGATGTGGTACAGAATGACCGCACAGTGCTCCTGTATGGACAGGACTATTTTATGGAGGAGCTTCTCGGATTAAAGTTCAAGATCACTCCGTTCTCCTTCTTCCAGACTAATTCTCTCGGTGCGGAGGTGCTTTACGAGACGGCCAGAGAATATATCGGCGATACAAACGGACGGAGGATCTTTGATCTTTACAGCGGAACCGGAACGATTGCCCAGATATTAGCACCGGTCGCTGAGCATGTAACCGGGGTGGAGATCATCGAGGAGGCTGTTGAGGCGGCGAAGGTGAACGCAGCGCAGAATGGGCTGACAAATTGTGACTTCATCGCCGGAGATGTTCTGAAGGTCTTAGATACACTCGATGAGCGCCCGGATCTCATTGTGCTTGACCCGCCGCGGGATGGGATCCACCCGAAGGCACTCCCGAAGATCATCGATCGATATGGCTGTGAGAGAATGATCTATATTTCCTGCAAGCCGACAAGTCTGGCCAGAGATCTCGTTGTACTGCAGGCAAACGGCTACGAGGTCACAAGAGTATGCTGCGTCGACATGTTCCCGGGAACGACCCAGGTGGAGACTGTATGCCTCTTAGTTCTGAGAAATCCGGTAACACATATCAACATTGATGTGGATGTGGAAGAAATTGTGTAGGATAAAAGAGGACTGGCAACCTATGGGCAGATCAAGGAGTATGTTCTTGAGCATAGCGGCTTGAAGGTCAGCAGTCTGTATATCGCACAGGTAAAGCAGAAATGTGGTATTATTGAACG
>CAKRPJ010000058.1:0-11410 GCA_934376955.1 uncultured Lachnospiraceae bacterium
ACTACTCGAAAATATGCAAAGTACAAACACTAAATTTCATGGTAAAAAAAATGGGAGAGAAAAATGATATTTAAATAAAAAAGTGATAAAGTTTATTTCACTTTTTCATTTATTGATTTTTCTCTCCCATTAAAATCCACATAAAAAATGATTATAGTTTTAATAAAAAGAACATATAATATAGGTTAACCTCAGTGTATCGCCTATAACCTTCAAAGACCGAAATCTCCGCCTGTTATGTATTGGCTCTAACACTTACAGTCCCTTGTTCTGAATTACTAGTCGTCTTCTAGTTATCTCTCATCTCCCTGATAAAAATCTTCACTTTTTATTCATTCGTAAGTCGTGCCACAAAGAAGTATATTCACTTCCTCATGACTGAAACTTCATATGTTATCCAAATTCATACACAAGTTATGAATCATATCCTTAACATATTCTTGAATTATTTTTTACCAGAGAAACTTTCCCTTTCCCTAGCACCAGCAAGCCAGCACTAAGAAAAGAAAAACTAATTCTTAGAGGTCATCCAAAATTTCAAGCAAGGATTCTAACTTAAGAGGCTTTCAGTTATTATCCAACACATGGTAGCATCCCACTATTGGCCGGTCGGCCAAGCGGTCATACCAATTATGTGATCCAACGGTTCCTCTCGTACTGAGTTGAATTACTCTTATGATGACCATGGTCACTATATAATAGTGTTTATCCATCAGTAGGGTAAAACTAACCTGTCTCACGACGGTCTAAACCCAGCTCACGTTCCCTTTTGACGGGTGAACAATCCGACGCTTTGAGAATTCTGCTTCACAATGATAGGAAGAGCCGACATCGAAGGATCAAAAAGCTGTGTCGCTATGAACGCTTGACAGCCACAAGCCAGTTATCCCTGTGGTAACTTTTCTGACACCCCAAGCCTCATGCAAAATCACTCCGAGGCTGCTCGTACGCCAACCAGCAAGCGCCGGTATATGGTACAAGTCCATTAGGGATCGCTAGGCCACACTTTCATGGTTTGTATTCCTACTGAAAATCTCTCGAAATCAAAGCAGCTTTTGCCCTTATGCTCTACACGAGATTTCTGTTCTCATTGAGCTGCTCTTAGGACACCTGCGTTATCTTGTAACAGATGTGCCGCCCCAGCCAAACTCCCCACCTGACTTGATTTATTAATATAAATCAAGAGTAGTAGAGACAACGCCCACACAGTGAGCATCGCGTACTAGTTCTTTTAAAATTCTAAAACTTCATAGATATGTCTTAACACATGTGACCCGAAAGTCACACATATTAAATCTATTTCGCTTTATTTAATTAACTTAGTAAAACAACTTCTTGAATAGTGGTATTTCAAGATCGCCCTGAGCACAACAAGTGCACCCAGCACTCCCACTTATGCTACACTTCAAGAGTCATTTCACAAAGTCAGACTAGAGTCAAGCTCAACAGGGTCTTCTTTCCCCGCTGATTATGCCAAGCCCGTTCCCTTGGCAGTGGGTTCGCTAGATAGTAGATAGGGACAGTGGGAATTTCATTAATCCATTCATGCGCGTCACTAATTAGATGACGAGGCATTTGGCTACCTTAAGAGAGTCATAGTTACTCCCGCCGTTAACCCGTGCTTGGTTGAATCTCTTCACTTTGACATTCAGAGCACTGGGCAGAAATCACATTGTGTCATCATCTTTATAAAGACCATCACAATGCTTTGTTTTTATTAAACAGTCGAATTCCCTTAGTTTGTTTCAGTTCTGAATTGGTTGCTAAAAACCAAGAGTACAGACAGCATTGCTGTTGCACTGTGCCCTTGGGAAGAAACAAGTGTTTATAATTTCGTACCACAGAATGTTGCCACCCTATGATATATATCCCTCACCCGGGCCCAAATAACTAAAAGTTATCGGACCTCAAGAATAGTCTTTTAATCGGATTCACCCACCTCTCCTCCTCCCAGTTGCCCAGAAAAAAGATCAGCAGATGCGCCTGACTAAAACCCCACCCTTTAAAGCAAAAGGACAAACACATCGCTCCCTCATCCAACCTTCAGAGCCACGCCTTATTGCAAACTTACGGCGCTATTTTGCCGACTTCCCTTACCTACGTTATTCTATTTAACCAAAGGTTTCTAACCTTGGAGACCTGTTGCGGTTATTGGTACGGTCGATTATGAAAAAACACTTCTTTATGCCCTTTGGTTTTCATGGTTTAATCGTAACGCCCCATGAGCATTCTCCAAAACTAGCGCGGGAAAATACTTGTTTATTTCCGACCTCGTCTCTAATTGATTTATTTCAGAGGTCTTTTGCCCCAGGCTAACGCCCAGTGCAATCACATGAAAATAAATTAAAAAGAAAAGATAACTTTTCGCAGAGCTACGATTAAAGTCCCAAAGTTCTTTCATGTTACCATCACCTAATGTGTGACCAGCACAACACCGAAATGCCCTGCCCTCACACATAGTCCATAATCGGCTTAGGAATATTAACCTAATTCCCTTTTATGATAATCACTCACAAGAAGACTGATGCCTCCCCGTCTCGACTATTAAAAAGGTTTCCCTAATCATTTAGGTCCGGCTTATTCATATATAATTGCTATTAATATGAAACCCTTCTCCACTTCGGTCCTCAAGCTTCCACATCCACTTGAGTATTTGCTACTACCACCAAGATCTGCACTAAAGGCCGTTCCCCAGTGGGTCTCCCCACTAAAGCTTCCTAACGTATAACCTTCACGCTTCCTCCTACTTGTTAACACTTCACTTGTATCCGTGTGTTAACAGTGAAGTATCGGTATCATCATAACATAATACTTGAGCGCCATCCATTTTAGGGACCGATTCATTCGGCAAGTGAGTTGTTACACACTCCTTAGCGGATTCCGACTTCCGTGGCCACCGTCTTGCTGTCTCTATGAATCGACACCCTTTCTGGGTTCTGCTTAGTATTACCCTTAGGCACCTTAACTCCACGTTTGGTTCATCCCACATCGCCAGTTCTGCTTACCAGATGTGGCCCACTTGTGATCTGCTCTATTTTTTACTAGTTTATCAGAGATTCACTCAAGTAATCCCCGATTTTTAATTACCACTTAAAAGTTTGAGAATAAGTCAAGGAATGTCCTTCCCCGAAAGCCTAACAAGTGTTGCCTTGCTAAGCATCCTTCTAATCATTCGCTTTACATGATAAAACTATTCATATTTTTCTCCAGACCACAGCAATCCTGAGGGAAAATTCGGAGGGAACCAGCTACTAGATGGTTCGATGAGTCTTTCGCCCCTATACTCAGATCCGACGAGCAATTTGCACGTTAGCATCGCGACGAACTTCCACCAGAGTTTCCCCTGGCTTTATCCTCCCCAAGTATAGTTCACCATCTTTCGGGTCCTCATCTATATACTCCAACTTCAGGTCTCATGACTCGAATGAACGGCGAACCGCCCACCCGATATCAATTAGGACGCAAGTCAATAATGCGTTGAACATTTCACCTTTCAACTCTTATTCAGTGTTTTCACTTTCGTTCCGAATCCGAGCGTTCATCCACACTCTTATTCTCGCATATAAATGAGACTCCTTGGTCCGTGTTTCAAGACGGGTAAATTTAATCTATTCTTATTGGGAATACTCGCTGTTCTCAAACATAAAATGCTTGACGACAAACAGTGCTGTCTCACGATCCACAGAGGCAACTGGGGTTAATCTAAAGTCAGTCCTAGAAGATCCTAACACGAGGTTAAGAACCTAGAACTGTCATATACTCTAGCCGACCCTTTTAATCCTCTCTTTAATCGTTCCCAATATACTTCAGTGTTAGGAAAGCCAGAGATTGCGTGTTTGTGTGCACACAGCCCCCAGTTATTCCTAATAAAAGCATAGTAGATCAAATTCCTTCCATTTCAACAACTTCAAGCTCTTTGAACTCTCTTTTCAGAGTTCTTTTCATCTTTCCCTCACGGTACTTGTTCGCTATCGGTCTCTCATCAATGTTTAGCCTCAGATGGAGTATACCACCTCTCTTTAAGCTGCACTCTCAAGCAACTTGACTCCTCACTGAGTGTGTGCTTGTGCGTCCCCACTCTGCCTCGGCGTACGGGAGTCTCACCCTCTCTGCTGTGCTCTTCCAAGCATGTTTTACCATTTTTAAACTTCCGCAAGGCAATGTATCAGTGCTTACTACGCACACCCCAGCTTATCACACTACATCTTTGTGCTGCATTCCCGCAACACAAATTCTCGGCTTGGGCTTTCGTGTCTTTCCTTTTCATTCGCCATTACTAAGGAAATCATGGTTATTTTCTTTTCCTCCACTTATTAAGATGCTTCAATTCAGTGGGTTGATCTTATTTAAATTGAGGTTTATCTGTGGTTGTTAGTGTGTTAGAATATAAAAAATTATTTCTAATTTATTATTTTCTAACATTTTTTGATTTTTAAATTCACAACCATAGATTGTGAATCAAAAATTATAAACAAACAATTTTAATTGTTTATTTATATTGTTTTTAATAAACACTCAATTAAATATGCTTCAAGAAATTCTTACTTCCCACAAGTGAAAAGCAAGACTTAGTTTCCTAAAGCGCAATATGCATTCAAAATTTCGATGATTCTCGGTTATTAATAAATTCTGCAATTCACATCACTTAACTTATTTTGCTACGTTCTTCATCGTTATGAGAGCCAAGATATCCATTGTTGAAACTATATCTTAGTTTATATTAGTATTAGTTATTTTTATTTTATTTATTTTTATTATAATTATATAGACTTAATATTATTATCATTATTTTAAACATAAAATCAATCCACATAATGTACACTGATTCTATTGTTTAAATAAAAATTATTATCAGTTTAAATTAATGATCCATCCGCAGGTTCACCTACGGATACCTTGTTACGACTTCTCCTTCCTCTAGATAATAAGGTTCAAATATTTTCTCCACCCGCACCCTTAACGAGTGCAGTCAAATCCAACATTTTCACCGGATCATCCAATCGGTAGGAGCGACGGGCGGTGTGTACAAAGGGCAGGGACGTAATCAACGCAAGCTGATGACTTGCGCTTACTAGGAATTCCTCGTTCAAGACCAATAATTCCAATGATCTATCCCCAGCTTGATGAACATTACAAAGCTTCCCTTATTCTTTTCGAATTAGGTCATAGACGCTCAACACCACCCGAAAGCAGTGCTGCGTGTCTTTAATACTCATTGAATTCATCATTGTAGCGCGCGTGCGGCCCAGAGCATCGAAGGGCATCACAGACCTGTTATTGCCTCAAACTTCCATCTATTAGTTGTAATAAACATAAATAGTCCTTTTAAGAAATTAGTGTAAAGTTTTTGACCCTCTCAACACACAGGTTGCCCCGTGCGTGCGAGGAAATCCTTCACCCAATTTATTTAATAAGTTAAGGTCTCGTTCGTTATCGGAATTAACCAGACAATTCACACCACCAACTAAGAACGACCATGCACCACCACCTAGCAAATCAAGAAAGAGCTCTCAATCTGTCAATCCTCCTACTATCTGGCCCTGGTAAGTTTCCCCGTGTTGAGTCAAATTAAGCCGCAGGCTCCACTCCTGGTGTGCCCTCCCGTCAATTCCTTTAAGTTTCAGCCTTGCGACCATACTCCCCCCGAAGCCCATACACTCATTCGATTTCTCTCTAGGTGCTGGAGGAGTCTATTTGTTTCAACACAAAGTTAAAACAATAATTCGATGAAATCACTACAGCCAGAGGTTTGACCCTCTGTCTGCAGCGATTGTTTCTATTCCAATCCCTGGTCGGCATAGTTTATAGTTGAGACTACGACGGTATCTGATCGTCTTCGATCCCCCAACTTTCGTTCTTGATCAATGAAAACATTTTTGTGGAATGCTTTCGCTTTTGTTTATCTTTCATAGGTCATAGGATTTCACCCCTCGCTATGAAATATAAACCACCCCATTTGTTTCTATTCCATGTCTATTTGATTGCCACTGTTGTGACGCTCAAACCCCCGTGGTCAATATGCATAGTTTATTATAGACCTTGAACTGTTGAATACATTATAGAATGCTCTATCCAACAACTGGCCGAAACCACCTGCCAATTAGACACCCTATCACATACCCCGTCCGGACTAAAAACCAATTAAAATATCCATATCACGCACCCACGAGACATATCTTCATTATCCCATGCTAATATATTCATAAATCAAAGATTTTGCTTTAAACACTCTATTTTATTCAAAGTAATACATCTAGTACTCACAGTACATTCGCAAACTTAATTGCTTCTATGAGTAATCTAAATATTTTTATACACACCGATTGCTCAGTGTGTATTTCATTACCACAAAAACATCACATAAATGTTCTGCCTTGTAGTAATTCCTAAAGTTAACTACGAGCTTTTTAACCGCAACAGCTTTAGTATACACTCTTGGAGCTGGAATTACCGCGGCTGCTGGCACCAGACTTGCCCTCCAATTGTTACTCGCGCGCTTTTTTGCGTCGCGCTCATTCCAATCGTCAACCACAATGTGGCTGCCATCGGTATTTGTCGTCACTACCTCGCCGTGTCGGCACCGAGTAATTTACGCGCCTGCTGCCTTCCTTGGAAGTGGTAGCCATTTCTCAGGCTCCCTCTCCGGAATCGAACCCTAATTCCCCGTTACCCGTTATTAGCTTGGTAAGCCCCTATCTTACCATCCACTTGATAGGTCAGTCTTTCGTTTGGTTCATCGCCGCCCCAGGTCGCCCCAGGGCTTTGCTGCGATTCGCTACTATATTCCCCTCTCCTCCCCATTGCTGAGAAGGGGAAAAAAACATATTGCTTTTTGTCTTTGTTCCTTGCTGTGTTTGCATAGAAAGTACGTACATCATCATCCCACAAAGCCTCCTTATTACACTCTTAGATTGGTTTTTCTCTTTTTTGGCTTCCTAGGCTATGGGTACATTTCTCATACTTCCCTCTCATGCCCCGAAAGGCACAAGATTCCAGAGCTGACAAATGCTATCTTCACAAAGAAAAAGACCGCAGGTTGCCCCACAGTCTCCTCCCCCATTCCGATATCAGTTATTCATGTATTAGCTCTACAATTAACAGGGTTATCCTTCTATTGTCATCACCAAATTAATTATGACTGATTTAATGAGCCATCCGCAGTTTCGGTTCTTTATCCACCTATACTTAGGCATGCATGGCTTAATCTTTAACACAAGCATATGACTACTGGCAGGATCAACCAGATAAATGATTAAGAGTGGATTAATGTGTGTAAGTGATTTTGTGAGTCTGTTGAATAAACATAAAATCATTCTCTAATTTTTAATATTTCATTTTATACTAATGATAAAATAAAATATCATTGATTTAGTTTTATATTTTATATTTACTGCCACACTCATATTTTAACTCAACACACTTAAACCCATTTTTATTTTTATTTATTTTCTCATCATTTCTTCTATTTAATCCTTAGTATATATATACATAAAAAAGATTGTTTGTTTTTATTTTATTTTATTCTCTCTTTTATATATATATCTTTTTTATTCTCTTTCATTTTTTATAATCAATATAAAATTTACTATACATTCTTGTCTTCAATTTTATATTTAAATGTTTTTATTTCAAGAGAATTTTATTATCAAAATCATTTTGAATAAGTTCTTTTTATTTTATTTCTAATTATTCAATATGACTTCACGTTTATTTTTTATTTTTTATATAGTCTTTTGTCTATGATTTTATTCTATTCATTTTTTATTTTATTTTATCTTGATAGAAAATCATATACAATTTTTGTTTTTATTTTTTATATACTGTGTTATGAAGCTTAATCGAGATTATTTTATTTTAAAGAGTTTTATTTTTATTGAACAAACTTTATATAATTTTTGTTATTTATTTTTTTAACTCTCTTTTTTTATTTTTCTCTTTCACTCCACTCCACATATTATAGGTTTACGCTGTCGGGTTTCGCGCGTCCACTTGATGACAAATTTCCATACCGATTTCCCGGGAAGACGCACGTCTCTGTGAAAAATGTAAGAGTTGCCTGGGCAATCTACCACTCGTTTGAATCCTCACCCCATAACTAAAATTACCAGGTGGGTTACGTCATCCGATGACGTCATACACCATTTTTGCAACTTGACAATTTTCCTTCTTTATTTTTTTTCGCCGTTTTCTCAATAGTAACCGCACCCTGCCTTCTATGCATCTTATGTAGGGCCCATTGCAGGCTATCCCATGAGCCTGGTTTCAAATTTTTTGATGCACGTACGCCCGAGTAATCGAATTTCCAATGTCCAAAATTTTTCATTTTTCCGAGTGGAAAAAAATTTCTGGAAAAAAAATTTTCAGATTTTCCATTGTTCGATCAATAAAAAATTTATTGCTGGCTTCCAGTGCCAGATAAAAATTTAATTCTTGGAGGGATGATAGGGATGTTAATGGGCTATCATGTGCTGCAAACAGAAAAATTTTAGCTTGCTGTGGAAGGGAGCTAGAATTTTTTTACTCTCAAAATTAGGGTTCTGAGATCGTAAAACATAAATAACTTTGCGCAGCAGCAAGCTAAAATTTTTATGTCTGCTGCATGTGGTAGGGCACTGAATTTGCAGTCGAACGAGTGGTTGAAGTCCTACAATCAGACGTGATCCAAGCGCGCTAGAATTTTTTTACTGTCCGGACAATAGGAAAAAGTGAAAAGGTTAATCACGAGTGGAAAATTTTTGGTGACTTTTGCACAATAAAAAATTTATTTCTCGGGGTGTGTGCAAGATAAAATTTTGATTCTTTCAGGGATGTTAGGGCTATTGATGGGCCATCACATGCAAAAGGAATAAAAATTTTATCTGGCTGTGCAGCCGAGAAATAAATTTTTTACTGAAAAACAGGGGTCACAGTTTGGGACAGAAAAAAATTTATTGTGGGAGGTGAGTGCCAGATAAAATTATGAATCTTTCAGGGATGTTGGGGGAGTGCATGCAGCATCATATGCAGCAAACAGAAAAATTTAAGCTGGGTGTGGAGGCGAGATAAAAATTTTTTACTGCCATTTTATGAGATGTGACGTCATAAATAATCTCTATCTCCGGCCAGGATGCGAATTTAATTTTTCTGTTTGTTGCCCCTGGATGCCCATTGGAATGCACTAGGACCTGTAATAGACAACCACACAAAAAGGAGACAAACCACGTTCAGGAGGAATTTTTTATGAAAAATAGAATAGGAGTTCCTATACTTCCCTATTGTCCATCCACACTACCCCACTTTTTTCAAATTTTTTTCTTCTTTTGCGATGAAATTTGGCAGGTAGGTAGCTGGTAGGGTGTGTATCAATCCTAGAAAGAATCATTGCAAAAGAAGGGTCAACCCAATAGAAAAGGGATCGCCGCAAGTTTGGCAAATTCACCTTTTGGCGCCTAGCACCGTGCAGCAGCAAGATAGAAAAATGGTGTTTGTGAGTGAATGGTGGGGGAATGTACTGGCTATCACATGCAAAAGGAATGGAATTTTTATCTGGCAGTGCAGGCGAGAAATAAATTTTTTACTGTTCTGACAATAGGAAAAAGTGAAAAGGTTAATCACGAGTGAAAATTTTTGGTGACTTTGGGACAGTAAAAAATTTATTTCTCGGGGTGTGTGCAAGATAAAATTTTGATTCTTTCAGGGATGTTAGGGGGGCATATGGGCCATCACATGCAAAAGGAATAAAAATTTTATCTGGGTGTGGAGCCGAGAAATAAATTTTTTACTGAAAAACAGGGGTCACAGTTTGGAACAGTAAAAAATTTATTGTGGGAGGTGTGTGCCAGATAAAATTGTGAATCTTTCAGGGATGTTGGGGGAGTGCATGCAGCATCATATGCAGCAAACAGAAAAATTTGAGCTGGGTGTGGAGGCGAGATAAAAATTTTTTACTGCCATTTTTTGTGTTTTGGGACAGTAAAAAATTTTTTACTCAGGGTGTGTGCATGCTAAAATTTTTATTTCTTGGTGGATGATGGGGGAATGTACTGGCTATCATGTGCAAAAGGAATGGAATTTTTATCTGGCAGTGCAGGCGAGAAATAAATTTTTTTACTGTTCTGACAATAGGAAAATGGTCATCCATGGAAAAGTGTTTTTGGCAATTTTTGGTTTTTTGAGAGTAAAAAAATTCTAGCGAGCTTCCAGTGCAAGATAAAAATTTGATTCTTGGAGGGATGTTAGGGACATTGATGGGCCATCATATGCAACAAACAGAAAAAATTTAGCTGGCAGTGGAAGGGAGGTAGAAATTTTTTAGTGGTAAAATTTGTGTTTTTTGAGAGTAAAAAATTTCTATCTCAGGGTGTGTGCACGCTAAAATTTTTATTCTTTGAGGGATTGTAGGGATATGAATGTACTGTCATATGCAACAAACAGAAAAATTTTAGCTTGATGTGGAGGCGAGAAATAAATTTTTTTCTCTCAAAATTAGGGTTCTGACGTCATAAAACATAAATAACTTTGCGCAGCAGCAAGCTAAAATTTTTATGTCTGCTGCATGTGGTAGTGCACTGAATTTGCAGTCGAACGAGTGGTTGAAGTCCTACAATCGGACGTGATCCAAGCGCGCTAGAATTTTTTTACTGTCCTGACAATAGGAAAATGGATGTACCAAGTGAGAATTTTAGGCAATTTTTGAATTTTGGACAGTAAAAAAATTCTAGCGAGCTTCCAGTGCAAGATAAAATTATGATTCTTGGAGGGATATTAGGGGGTCATATGGGTCATCATATGCAACAAACAGAAAAATTTTAGCTGGCTGTGGAGGCGAGGTAGAAATTTTTTAGTGGAAAATTTTGTGTTTAGGGACAGTAAAAAATTTTTATCTCAGGGTGTGTGCACGCTAAAATTTTTATTTCTTGAGGGATTGTAGGGATGTTAATGGGCTATCATATGCCACAAACAGAAAAATTTTAGCTGGGTGTGGAACAGAGGTAGAAATTATTTAGTGGAAAAATTTGTGATTTGGGACAGTAAAAAATTTTTTACTCTGCTCCACTGCATGGTAAAATTTTTATTTCTTGAGGGAATACAGGGATGTTAATGGGCTATCATATGCCACAAACAGAAAAATTTTAGCTGGGTGTGGAACAGAGGTAGAAATTTTTTAGTGGTAAAATTTGTGTTTAGGGACAGTAAAAAAATTTTTATCTCAGGGTACATGCAAGATAAAAATTTGACTCTTGGAGGGATGTTAGGAGGATATATGGGCCATCATATGCCACAAACAGAAAAATTTTAGCTGGCAGTGGAAGGGAGGTAGAAATTTTTTAGTGGTAAAATTTTGGATTTTGGGACAGTAAAAAATTTTTTACTCTGCTCCACTGCATGGTAAAATTTTTATTTCTTGGGGCATTGTAGGGATACATATCTA
>CAKRPJ010000059.1:0-10983 GCA_934376955.1 uncultured Lachnospiraceae bacterium
TGGCGTTCATGCTTCTCACCTCGCTTTGACAATCACACATTATATTATAGAGAAATAATGTGCGGTTGTCAACCGTGGAATGACGAACACACATCAAATTGTTTGAAAATAATGTGTGAATGTCAGAAAAGCTGCAAGGCTTTGTCCTGTTCCTGCCCACGATTGGGGTACAGGATGCTGTCGATGTTCTGTATCCCACAGAACATACGTTTACTTTATGCCGCATATATGGTATCATATAAGAGCAGACTACTTATCGTAGGAAAACCAGCCCCGACTTGTTAATAGATGAAAAGAGGAAAAGCTTATGGACAAATTTATATTACACTCCGAGTATAAACCCACCGGCGACCAGCCGCAGGCGATCGAGGCGCTGGTAAAGGGCTTTAAGGAAGGAAACCAATTTGAAACCCTGCTGGGAGTTACCGGCTCCGGAAAGACCTTTACCATGGCAAATGTGATCCAGCAGCTTCAGAAGCCCACTCTCATTATCGCCCACAATAAAACGCTGGCAGCGCAGCTTTACAGCGAGTTCAAGGAATTTTTCCCCGAGAATGCGGTGGAATATTTTGTATCCTACTACGATTATTACCAGCCGGAGGCATACGTGCCCTCTACGGATACTTATATAGAAAAGGATTCGGCGATCAATGACGAGATCGATAAGCTGCGCCATTCCGCAACGGCGGCGCTGTCAGAGCGAAATGATGTTATTATCGTGGCCTCGGTGTCATGTATCTATGGTCTGGGAAGCCCCATCGACTATAAGAACATGGTCGTTTCTTTGCGTCCCGGGATGGAAAAAGACCGGGATGAAGTAATCCATAAGCTGATCGATATCCAGTACACGAGAAACGAAATGGATTTTAAACGAGGCTCATTCCGCGTAAGAGGAGATGTGCTGGAGGTATTTCCGGCTTACTCCGGACGCGAGGCATATCGGATCGAATTTTTTGGTGACGAGGTGGATCGTATCACGGAGATCGACTCCGTGACCGGTGAGATAAGGGCGCAGTTAGGACATGTGGCAATCTTTCCGGCGTCCCACTATGTTGTGCCGAAGGAGAAGATGCTTAAGGCAACAGAAAATATCTTAGCAGAGATGAAGGAGCAGGTGGCTGATTTTAAGAGCCGGGATAAGCTTCTTGAGGCTCAGCGAATTGCGGAAAGAACAAATTTTGATGTGGAAATGATGCGGGAAACCGGTTTCTGCTCCGGGATAGAAAACTATTCCCGCCATCTGACCTTTGGCAGACCCGGAGAGCCTCCGTGTACGCTTCTTGATTATTTCCCGGAGGATTTTCTTATTATGATCGACGAGTCCCATATTACGCTTCCTCAGATCCGGGGCATGTATTTTGGTGACCGTTCACGAAAAAAAACACTGGTGGATTATGGATTCCGTCTTCCCTCGGCGCTGGATAACCGTCCGCTGAACTTTGAAGAATTTGAGAGTCATATCAATCAGATGATGTTTGTGTCGGCAACACCATCTGTATACGAGGCAGAGCACGAGCTTTTAAGAGCGGAACAGATCATCCGTCCGACCGGGCTTCTCGATCCTGAGATCGATGTAAGGCCGGTTGAAGGGCAGATCGATGATCTTGTGGGTGAGATCAATAAAGAAATAGAAAAACACAATAAGATACTGATCACCACATTGACAAAAAGAATGGCAGAAGATCTCACAGACTATATACGTGAGGCCGGAATTCGTGTAAAATATCTTCATTCCGATATAGATACGTTAGAGAGAGCGGAGATCATCCGCGACATGCGCATGGATGTTTTTGATGTATTGGTGGGGATCAACCTTTTAAGAGAGGGCTTAGATATCCCGGAGATCTCACTGGTAGCTATTCTTGATGCGGATAAGGAGGGCTTTCTCCGGTCGGAGACATCCCTGATCCAGACGATCGGCCGTGCTGCACGAAATGCGGAGGGG
The DNA here is from genome assembly GCA_934376955.1 of uncultured Lachnospiraceae bacterium. GTDB lineage: Bacteria > Bacillota > Clostridia > Lachnospirales > Lachnospiraceae > CAKRPJ01. The sequence goes on from CAKRPJ010000059.1 coordinate 1,946, forward strand.
CATGTGATCATGTATGCAGATTCGATCACGGATTCCATGCGTGCAGCGATCGATGAAACGAACCGCCGCCGTGAGCTCCAGCAAAAATATAATGAAGAACATGGAATCACGCCGCAGACGATAAAAAAGGCAGTCCGTGATCTGATCTCGATCTCCAAGGCGGTATCGACGGATGCTTCGGAAATGGAAAAGGATCCGGAGTCCATGAGTGCTAAGGAACTCGATAAGCTTATAAAGGAGCTTACAAAGAAGATGCGTCAGGCGGCAGCGGAATTAAACTTTGAGGAGGCGGCAAGACTTCGCGACAGGATGAAGGAAATAAAACAGATGCTTTTAGATTTGGAAAAATAACAGGATGTTATTGACAATCATTATCAATAAGACTACAATAATGCCGAAGCAAAACTGCTTTAGTAATTTGCAGAGGTAGAATTGTATGAAATTGTATGATGGAAAGATCGGACACACATATCAGGTAGATTCTGTCACGGTCGATGAGGCGATCACAAGACGTCTGGAAGCCCTTGGTGTGAATGAAAAAACACCGGTGTGCATATTAAATAAAAAAAAGAGCGGAACTGTGATTATCAAAGTCCGCGGAACACGTCTGGCTCTCGGGAGAAAGATCACCGGGGGAATTGAGATCGAGGAGGCGCCGTTAAATGAAAGCAGATAAAGAAAAAGACATAACCGTATGCTTTGTCGGAAATCCCAACTGTGGTAAAACGACTCTCTTTAACGCTTTTACCGGAGCTAAGCTCAAGGTAGCCAACTGGCCCGGCGTTACCGTTGAGAGGATGGAGGGAGAAACAAGCTACAAGGGAAGAAAGATCCATGTTATTGATACCCCCGGTATCTACAGCCTTACATCCTATACGATGGAGGAGCTGGTAACAAGGCGCTGCATTGAGGAGGATAATGTAGATGTCATAATAAACGTGCTGGATGCCTCCTCACTGGAAAGAAATCTGTACCTCACCCTTCAGCTTCTGGAGCTGAAGAAGCCGGTCATTCTTGCCCTGAATATGATGGATATCGTAGAAGAAAGAGGAATGGAGATCGACCTGCACCGTCTGCCTGAGATGCTAGGAAATATTCCGGTAGTCCCGGTTTCGGCAAGAAAAAGGACAGGTCTGGATGTTCTGATGCATGCCGTCGTCCATCACTATGAGGAGGAGCCGCAGGGAGTGGTGGTTCGTTATACCCGGTCTGTGGAGGAGAAGATCCAGAGGATCGAGGATATCCTCCGTTCTGATTATCCGGAGCTGACAAATCTCCGCTGGCATGCGATCAAGCTGCTGGAGTGTGATAAAGAGGTGATGAAGGATCATCCGGTGGATGTTTCGGGTGTAATAACAGAAAGCTATGAAAAGCAGATCATAAATGAAAAATATGATTATGTGGAGGAAATAATAAAAGAGTGCCTTTTCAACAAAGAGGAAAAATCGGCTCTTACAGATAAGGTCGATCGGGTACTGACTCATCCGTTCTGGGGTATTCCTGTATTTTTCGGAATCATGGCCCTTGTATTTTTCCTGACCTTTACCGTCGGGGACTTCCTGAAGGGATACTTTGAGCAGGCTCTTGGGGTCCTTTCCCACTATGTTGTTGCCGGCATGCAGGCCGCGGGAATATCCCAGTGGCTCATCTCCCTTGTCGCAGATGGCATTCTGGCGGGGGTTGGCGGTATCCTCACATTCCTTCCGAATATTTTTATCCTGTTTTTGGCCCTCGCCTTCCTTGAGGACAGCGGCTATATGGCAAGGGTCGCTTATGTGATGAATGAAACCATGAGTATGGTAGGACTTTCCGGGAAAGCCTTTCTTCCCATGCTTCTTGGCTTTGGCTGTACGGTTCCTGCTGTTATGGCATCGAGAGCGCTGGAAAGCCGGAAGGACAGATTGAAAACGATCCTGATCACCCCGTTTATGTCCTGCTCGGCCAGACTTCCGATCTATGTGCTCTTTGCTGAGCTATTTTTCCCGGACTCTGCTATGCTCGTTGCATATTCGCTGTATCTGGTGGGTGTTCTTATGGCGATCGTGATCGCTCTGATCGTGCATAAGATGACGGCTCATGGTGAATATGAAAATGCACTTCTGATCGAGCTGCCGGAGTATAAAACTCCGAATGCGAGGACGGTAGCAATATATGTATGGGAGAAGGTCAAGGATTATCTGACAAAAGCAGGCACAACGATCTTTCTTGCCTCGATCGTATTGTGGTTCGTCCTCAATATGGGAGGAACCGGCTTTGTCACAGACGTTTCCCAGAGCTTTGCAGCAAAATTCGGACATGCACTTGTTCCGGTGCTGGCACCGGCAGGTCTGGGAAGCTGGCAGACTGCTGTTGCACTGATTTCCGGGATCTCGGCCAAAGAGGTCGTGGTCTCCAGCTTCTCGGTTCTTTACGGGATCAACAATATTAACTCTCCGGCCGGTATGGCACAGCTGGCAGGAGCACTGTCCGCACAGGGCTTTGGGCCGGTCAATGCGTATGCGTTGATGATATTCTGCCTTCTTTATACGCCGTGTGTGGCCGCAATCGGTACGATTAAAAAAGAAACAGGCTCATTAAGATGGACAATGGGTATGGCAGTATTCCAGATCCTGCTGGCCTGGGTATCGGCGGTGATCGTATACCAGGTGGGAAGCAGACTGTTCTGATCCCGTTAGTCCGGCAAACATTTTGGGGGATTTAGAAATGGAGGAAAAACTTCTTCTGGAATCGGTCGTTCTTGCCGGAGAGATCATGCTCGCCAGCGGAGCAGAGGTATTTCGCGTTGAGGAGACAATGCAATACATGCTCCGGAGATCAAAATATGAAACAAAAGAAGCGATCGTGCTCGCAACCGGTATCTTTGCGACCTTGGATGCTGCGGGAAAGAAGCCGCTTACGATCGTAAAGAGGATCCACGTCCGAAGTACGAATGTGAACCGGATCTGCAGGGTCAATGATCTTTCCAGACGCTTCTGTCATGAGGAGATCGATGTGGAAACGGTATATAAGGAGCTTAAGAAGGTCGAAAAGGAAATCCTGTATTCCGCAAAAATGAAAGCTCTGGGCACGATCGGGGTTTCAGCCAGCTTCAGCTTTATATACGGAGGAAAGCCGGTGGATCTTCTTGCCTCCGGTCTTACCGGGGTTTTTCTGGCAATCGCCAATTGGCTGGTTTCCCGGGTACGCATAAATGATTTCTGCAGCAGTGCATTCTGCTCCTTTGTTGTGGCATTTTCGGCAATGTTTATCCAAAGATGGATCCTGCCGACCTCCAGCGCAGATGTCATGATCATAAGCACAATCATGAATCTGGTTCCCGGTGTGTGCTTTACAACAGCAATCCGGGATACCCTGAATGGTGATTACGGATCAGGAACGGCAAGGATCACAGAAGCGATCGTAGTTGCCCTTGCAGTTGCGGCAGGAGTCGGCGTCGGAATGGTTTGTTTCCGCGCTTTTAATGGAGGAAGTCTATGATAATACAGATTATAAGTGCATTTTCGGCCGTATTTATGTTTACCATGCTTCTTGAGATCCCCAGAAAATATGTCGTATATGCGTCTGCTTCAGGAGCCATCGGCTGGTGGGTCTATCTGATCGTTCAGGAGAAAGAAGATTCCTCCATGCTGGCAGCATTCTTCTCCACGCTGGTAGTGGCTTTTTTAAGTCATATCCTTGCACGGATCAAGAAGGCGCCGGTAACGGTATTTCTGGTATCAGGAACGCTTCCGGCAGTTCCGGGAGCGGCCATCTACCGAAGTGTATATTTTCTCCTTCATGATGAGCAGGTGCAGGCGATCCATTACCTCAGTGAAACGATCCTGATCGCCGGAGGGATCGCCATGGCGATCTCGATCATGGATTCCCTGTTTCGCCTTATTGCGATATATGACCGGAGGAATCTAAAGGCCAGATCGTAAATGCTTCTTCTGCCCGGCTGAAGATATAGATAAAATCAGAGAGAACCTCCTCCTCAGATACGACCTCACGGTTAATATCGGCCACCATCTGAGAGAGAGCATCATAATCATATAATTTCTTGTCCGCCATAATGAGGACTTCGTGGATACTGGAAGGAAAGATGATCACATCACTTTCCCAACGGTCTGCGAAGTCCTTTATTATATTTTCATATAGCATACAGGCAGCCCCACAGGTGCCGGAGCTGTTTGTGAGAACGTAAAGAGGGCACGTATTTGGAGTAACAAAGCCGGGATGGGAGTTGTGAAAGAGAAGTTCTTCAAGAGGAGTAAGCCGCGGCGGAAAGAGGGAAGGCATGTTTTGTATGGCAATTTTAAAGAGATCTTCCGGCGAAAGCTGCCAGCTCTCGGAGAGGGAGGCCGGTAAAAGGGCAGTCACGGTGCTGTCAGGATCGGAATCCAGCTTGAGGAAGAAAACAATAGCGAGATCGAGAAAGGGGATCCACGGAACAGTATCGAGAAGCAAGCGGTTTCGCTCCTTTGAGATCAGCCGGAAGGCGATCCGGTCTTTTATTGTTTCCGGATCCTTTGGATCAAGACAGGTGACCGGGGTAAACGGCGGTGTGCGGTCAAGACAGGAGATCACCGATCCGGCGATCGTATCCAATGGTATTCCTGACAGGTGTTCCTTATAGAGCGGTTCCAGATAGACCACAGGAGATACGGGACATCCGGGACTCGTCAGGATAAGGGCGTCATGGAAAACGCTGTTGTTCTTTTTCATGGTCTCACGAACCGGGAGAAGCTTATTATTTGCTCCGGAAATAAGTCTAAGGGTAAGTTCAGAACAAAATTCAGAATAGGTCATCAGAATACCTCCGAGAAATGATTATTATATTTTTTTAGAAGGGACAGACCCTGCAAAAAAGCAGGAAAAGAAATGGTGAATTTATTGTAGCGGATAAAATAGGAAAATGCAAGGAAAAAAGTAATAAAAGGTAAAAAGGACGAAAAAAACAGAGAAAAATTGTGCAAAAATAGCAAACAGTATAAAGATAATCAATATTGTACTTGATTCTTATATAAAAATATGATAGGATATATCGTATGGGGAGAAAATTATTGTAGAAAATCAACAATCATAATTTTGCGGCACAAAATCTACAATGCAAGATCAGCAATACATCAATTAATGAGTTGATGCATTTGGCCACTGGCCTGCAAATAAAATGATGAGGTGAGTATTATGACAAAAAAACGTATGCGCAGCTTAGTACCGGCACTGGTACTGTCTCTGGCGGTAGGATCACTCGCAGGATGCGGATCCAAACCGGCAGCAACTGACACAACAGCCGCACAGGGAGGTGCAGCTGACACAACAACAACAGCAGCAGCATCTACAGACGGCGGAGCAGCAACGGCTTCCACAAAGGATACGCTTATCATCGCTACAGCGAATGAGACGCCAAGCCTTACTACCAACCTCCACAACGCGACTGCCGGTTCCTACATCAACCTGATGACGCACGACGGTCTGTTTACTACAGCTGACGATCTTACTACTGTACCTGCACTGTGTGAGGACTATGAGATCTTAAGCGACACCGAATGGATATTCCACCTGAGAAAGGGTGTTAAATTCCACAATGGCATGGAGATGACAGCGAAGGACGTTAAGGCATCTCTTGAGCTTTGTAAGGAATCCCCGCAGGTTTCCCAGTATAGTAAATCTACAGGTACGATTGATATTATTGACGATTATACCATTAAAATTACAACAGATGGCCCGCAGTCTGGTCTTCTTACCGACCTCTGCCACCATGGTAATGCGATCCTTCCGGCTGAGCTTATCGAAAGCGGCCATGACTTCAACAAAGAGCCGATCGGAACCGGTCCATACAAGGTAGTTGCATGGAATAAAGGCGAGAGCATTGTACTCGAAGCGTTTGAAGACTACTGGAATGGTGCTCCGGCTATCAAGAACGTAATCTGGAAGATCATTCCGGAGGGCTCCTCCAGAACAATGGCTCTTGAGACGGGTGAGGTTGATCTCCTGATCGAGGTTGAGACAACGGATATAGCCCGCTTAGAGGAAAATCCGGATATTGTTGTTCGCAACCAGGCTGGAACCTGCCATAACTGGATGATGATCAATACGGAGAATGCTCCGTTCAACAATAAGGATTTCCGTCTTGCCCTTGCTTCCGCAATCGACAAAGAAGCGGTTATTCAGGTTGCATTAAACGGCAACGCTTCTGTAAGTAACTGCATGCTTCCGGATTGCTTCCCGGGCGTTTCTGCTGAGGGTGCTCCGACCTTTGATACCGAAAAGGCAAAAGAGTACATGGCTGCTTCCGGATTAAACCCGGCAGACTGCGGCTTCTCCATCATCTGCTCCGATGATGCGAAGCTTCGTATGGGTCAGGTTATCCAGTCCTGCTTAAAGGAAACTCTCGGAATTGATGTAACACTGGAGTCCATGGATCTTGCTACATACCTTGATCAGACAGCAACAGGTGATTATCAGGCTGCAATCGGTAACTACACATCCTCCAACCTGCTTGCTTTTGCACAGGGTGTTTACCATTCTATGTCTGTTAACGGATCGAACAAAACTCGTACAAATGATCCGACGATCGATGCTCTGATCAATAAGCTTCAGGCTACTCTTGATCCGGAGGAGAATGTCAAGGCTGCTGCAGAACTGAGCTTAGCAATCAATGAGCTGTGTCCGCAGGTTCCGTTATTCTTAAAAAATGACATCCGTGCGTACAATGCAAAGCTTCAGGGCTTCAATATGACTGCATCCGGAGATACTCATATCGAGAAATACTACTGGGGTAACTAGTAACAAGCTCCGCAGATGATTTGTCTAAAATACTGAATATTAAGAATTGGGGTCTGCCCGTTAGGGCAGGCCTCTTTTTATGTGAAAGACCATATTACGTTAAAGCGTGATAGTCATAACTCCTATAAAACAAAAAGTTCCTCCGGGAGATCGCCCTGCGGCGGAATGGAATGATGCCGCTAATCTGTCGCAAGCGACTGTGTTCGGTACGAAAATGTGCCGGGCGCCTTCTTTTTGTTGAAAAAGAGAAATATAGCGAGTATAGTGAATGCTTTAGGGGAAAAAGAATAATGGATAAAAAAATATCAAAAAACCTCAAAAAAAATAATATTTAGAACTTGATTTTTGTATAGATATGTGATAAACTTTAAAAAGTCAAAGAAAAACTTGTATAAAATTAATAAACTTAAATTGCGTTCATAATTATCTTAATTACGGAAGTAGAGCGTTTACTTGATGCATTTGGCCAAAGGCCTGCAAATAAAAAGATGAGGTGAGTATATGACTAAAAAACTTATGCGCAGCTTAGTACCGGCAATGGTACTGTCACTTGCTGTAGGATCACTCGCGGGATGCGGATCCAAACCGGCAACAACTGAAACAACAGCCGCTCAGAGTTCTGCAGCTGAAACAACAGCAGCAGCCGCAGCAGCATCTACAGAGGCCGGAGCAGTAGCTACCACATCCGCAAAGGATACCCTGATCATTGCTACAGCAAATGAGACTCCAAGCCTTACTACCAACCTGCACAACGCAGTAGCCGGTGACTACATCAACTCAATGACTCACAATGGCCTGTTTGAAACAGCAGATGATCTTAGCTCTGTTCCGGCACTTTGCGAGAGCTATGAGATCGTTAGCGATACCGAATGGCTTTTCTATCTGAGAAAGGGTGTTAAGTTCCATAACGGTATGGAGATGACAGCAAAGGACGTAAAGGCATCTCTTGATCTTTGTAAGGAATCCCCGCAGGTTTCCCAGTACGGTAAATCCACCGGTACGGTTGAGGTCGTTGATGACTATACGATCAAGATCACAACAGACGGCCCGCAGTCCGGTCTTCTTTCCGACCTCTGCCACCATGGTAATGCGATTCTTCCGGCTGAGCTTATTGAGAGCGGACACGACTTCAACAAAGAGCCGATCGGAACAGGCCCATACAAGGTAGTTGCCTGGAACAAGGGCGAGAGCATTGAGCTCGAAGCATTTGAGGATTACTGGGGAGGCGCTCCGGCAATCAAGCACGTAATCTGGAAGATCATTCCGGAGGGCTCCTCCAGAACAATGGCTCTTGAGGCTGGTGAAGTTGATCTTGTCGTTGAAGTTGAGACAACTGATATCGCTCGCTTAGACGACAACCCGGACATCACTGTATTTAACGGACCTGGCACATCCCACAACTGGATGATGATCAACAATGAGAAGGCTCCGTTCAACAACAAGGATTTCCGTATGGCCCTTGCTTCCGCAATCGACAAGGAAGCAGTTATCAAGGTAGCATTAAACGGTAACGCTTCCGTAAGTGACAGCATGACACCGGATTGCTTCCCGGGCGTTGTAGCTGACGGTGCTCCGACTTACGATGTTGCTAAGGCAAAAGAGTACATGGCTGCTTCCGGATTAAACGCAGCAGACTGCGGCTTCTCCATCATCTGCTCTGATGATGCAAAGCTTCGTATGGGTCAGGTTATCCAGTCCTGCTTAAAGGAAAACCTTGGTGTTGATGTAACACTGGAGTCCATGGACCTTGCTACATATCTTGATGTAACTGCAACAGGTGAGTACGAGGCAGCCATCGGCGGATATACATCCTCCAGCCTTCTTGCTTACGTACAGGGTGTTTACCACTCCAGCTCCATCAACGGTTCCAACAAGACCCGTACAAATGATCCGACAATTGATGGTCTGATCGATAAGGTTCAGACTACTCTTGATCCGGAGGAGAACGTTAAGGTTGTTACCGAGCTGAGCAAGGCCATCAACGAGCAGTGCCCGCAGGTTCCGTTATTCTTAAGAAATAACCTTCGTGCATACAACTCCAAGCTTCAGGGCTTCAACCTGAACGCAGGTGGTAACACTCATTACGAGAGATTCTACTGGGCTGAATAATCAGATAATGACCTGATTATAAGCTGGCTATAACAATAGAAGAACAGGGGGTCTGCCCTGAAGGGCAGACCCTCATTTTGACTGAAAGTAGAGAGGAGAGGATCGCATACTATGATCAAGTTTATCATCAAACGTCTTATCGCCCTGATCCCGGTCGTTCT
>CAKRPJ010000060.1:0-10873 GCA_934376955.1 uncultured Lachnospiraceae bacterium
AGCTCCCACTGACAGATCGCGAAGCGACTGCGTTCATGAGCAAGTAGCGAAGCGGATTGCGAATGTCCGCTTTACCGAAAAGCCATAAAGTAGAATCGTGTTGAAGAAGATACTTTTGAAGTGATATGAGCAATGCATTGGTAAAAGTGATGGCAGATGCAGAAGGATGGAATTGAGAAGGAAATGCAGATATTAGTAGATGCTGATGCGTGTCCGGTGGTAAGCATTGTAGAAGAAATAGCCGAAAAATATAATATTCCCAGTACTTTGCTTTGTGACACCAATCATGTGCTGTATTCCGATTACAGTGAAGTGATCGTGGTTGGAGCAGGTGCGGATGCGGTGGATTATAAACTGATTGGCATTTGCCATAAGGGAGACATTGTAATTTCTCAGGATTATGGTGTTGCTGCAATGGCACTTGCGACCAAGAAAACGTACAGTAGAGGATGATATACGCTTTGCACAGTCTTTTGAAAAACTCATACAGATGGCAAAGGAAAGATGATATGAATATACAGATATTTGGGACAAAGAAATGTAATGATACAAAAAAGGCAGAGCGTTTTTTCAAAGAGCGTGGTATAAAGTATCAGTTCATTGATATGAAAGAAAAGGGCATGAGCAAAGGGGAATTCAATTCCGTAGCTCAGGCAAATGGTGGACTAGATAACATGGTCAACTGGGATGGCAAGGACAAAGACTTACTATCCCTTATAAAATATATTGCTGACGACGATAGGCTCGAAAAAATTCTTGAAAATCCACAGGTAATTAAGACACCAGTGGTAAGAAATGGTAAGCAATCAACTCTGGGTTATATGCCCGATGTTTGGAAAAACTGGAATTAGAGGATAAGAATATGGTAAAAAGATTATGCGTGACCCATTGTTTCTCGCTCAGAAATCTACAGATGTAACGGAGGCAGACCAACAGGTAATTACAGATCTGCTTGATACATTAAGGGCAAATCTGGATCATTGTGTTGGCAGCAGGTTCATTTTATTGAATTCATGCTGACTCAAATAGATAATACTTTAGCGGAACTTTTGAATCAGATGACAAATAGCGCCACGGATGACGCTATTCTTGACGCTGATGGCGCTAATCATGGCGCTGATAATATGGCAGACAGATTGTTATCAGGTTTGAAACAGAATCCGTATATTACACAGACAGATTTAGCTAAAGAATTATCGTTGTCAAGGAGAACTGTCCAGAGAATCATGAAAGAACTGATGAATGACGGCAAGATAAAGAGAGTTGGTTCAACCAGAACAGGTCATTGGGAAATAAATGATTGATGCAGAGGCATAGTCTGCAAAAACTATGCCTTTGCATTTTCCGGCAGCAACATCTGGTCATCAATATAATAATCACAGGAGATCTTCCGGCTGTTATGAACGTAGTATTCTATAATCTCTGGCAGATTATCGTTGCTGGCAGTCAAGCAGTTATTCGGTTATGAGCAAGTAGCGAAGTGGATTGCGAATATCCGCTTGACTATAATATCTCCGTCATTACAAGTAAAATGATGGAGATATTTTTATTATGACGGAGATTCAGGAACAGAAAATTGTGTCAGGTTGCAAAAATCTATTTCAGAAATAATTTATACCACGAGTAGGATTTACATTATTTCATAATAGTGATATTCTATTGGCAGAAAGAAAAAGCGGTCCGTTGGGGATCGGAAAGGAAAAAGACATGACAACAATTATTCGTTTTTATAGTCTGAATAGTGAATATTTTTATGCACAGCTCGATAAAAAAGAACTGGGCAAACTTTGCACATGCTCATTTAAGGATAAGTATGAACGGATAAATTGTGTTGATGGACCAGGATGCAGGTGATAAAGGCATACTGGAACTAGATAAACATGCTTTAGCGTACCGCTTACCTTAGATGATCTGGGTAAGCGGTATTTTTTGCTCCGTTAACTCAATTGGTAGAGTAACCGGCTTTTAACCGGTAGGTTGCAGGTTCAAGTCCTGTACGGAGTATTATGTACGCGTGGCGAAATGGTAGATGCACCTGACGTAGGATCCGGACGCAGGAATGCGTGAGAGTTTCGAGTCACTCCTCGTGTACGATCGTTCAAGGTGAGAAAGGAGGTTCCCATGTTAGAGATTAAGGGAAAAGTCAATACAGCTATCTGTTATGCAAAAGTAATTGAAGACGAAGCCATAGATCAGATCCGCAGAATGTGTGATTATCCCATGACTGCCGGAAGCAGAATTCGTATCATGCCTGATGTTCATGCCGGAAAAGGATGCACGATTGGAACAACCATGACGATTACAGATAAAGCTGTACCGAATGTTGTTGGCGTAGATATTGGCTGCGGTATGTATACAATCAATCTTGGAAAAACAGATATTGATTTTGAAAAGCTTGATGAGGTCTGCCATTATATTCCTTCCGGAATGAATGTGTGGGAAGGACGTCAGGAAAGATTTGATCTGACGGAACTCAGATGCTATCGAAGCCTTAAGGATACCAGAAGATTAGAAAGATCCTTAGGCAGCCTTGGTGGGGGCAATCATTTCATCGAAGTGGATAAAGCTCAGGATGGAACAAAATATCTGATTATTCATTCCGGAAGCCGAAACCTTGGAAAGCAGGTAGCGGAACTGTATCAGAAACTGGCAGTAGATCTTGACCGTGGTTATGGTGAATACTTCGAGAAAAGAGACGAGATCATCCGAACCTACAAGGAGCAGGGCAGGAGAAAGGAAATTCAGGCTGCACTGAAAGAGCTTCATTTTGAAGTATATGAAGGACAGCCTTCAATGCCGGCCGATCTCTGTTACCTGTCCGGAAAATATCTTGAGGATTATCTGCATGATGTAGAAATCTGTCAGAAATTTGCGCGTAGAAGCAGAGAGAAAATGGCAGAGATTATCCTCGAGAGAACCGGTATGACCGGAGGAGAAGCCTTCCATACGATTCATAATTATATCGATACAGAAGAAATGATTTTAAGAAAGGGCGCAATAGCGGTTCATGCCGGAGAGAAGATGCTGATTCCGATCAATATGAGAGATGGAAGTGTTCTCGCAGTTGGTAAGGGAAATCCGGAATGGAATTATTCTGCACCTCATGGAGCAGGAAGAATTATGTCCAGAACCAAAGCAAAAAATGAGCTTGACTTAGACGAGTACAGAAAAGCAATGGCAGGAGTCTATACGACTTCTGTAAATGAATACACATTGGACGAGGCACCTATGGCCTACAAATCACTGGAAGATATCATCGATGTGATTCGTGAGTCCGTAGATGTCGTTGATGTAATGAAACCTATTTTTAATTTTAAGGCATCCGACTAGCTCTGTGCCGGTCGGAAGGCCGGAAAGAGAGGAAAAGATGTATGCAATGCCAACCATCGATATGATGGAAACGGGAAAGAATCTTGAGAGATTGAGAAAGCTTGCCGGAATCTCTGTGAGAGACTTGCAGAATGTGTTCGGATTTGGAACTCCACAGGCAATCTACAAGTGGCAGCACGGAACAGCAATGCCTACTATCGATAACCTGGTAGTATTGGCAGATGTACTGCAGGTAAGAATTGACGATATTCTTGTCATTGATAGAAACGTTCAGGCAAGATTTTCTGCCTGAGAAAAACGGATCTGATGATCGGATCCGTCCGTATATGATTCTCTGATCTAAAGGTTAGGACACAGCCCTTTCAAGGCTGAAATGCGCGGTTCAAGTCCTAACCTGCCCACTTTTGTCAGCATATCCGAGTTGGCTTAAGGTGCCACCCTGCTAAGGTGGTGTACGGCAACGTACCGATGGTTCGAATCCATCTGCTGACGTTATTTGGTTGTGCAGACTTATGTACAGCTATTATTATGATACTTATAAAGAATCCATTAAGTCAGGTGAAGGAGATACCCGTATGAAGTTATTGTTTAAGCAAAGATTTTTTTCGTGGTTTGACAGTTATGATATCTATGATGAATCCGGTAATACTATTTATGTAGTAAAGGGACAGTTATCGTGGGGACATAAACTTGTAATCTATGATGCCTATGGAAATGAAGTAGGGATGGTTGTTCAGAAAATCTTTACATTCCTTCCCAAATTTGAGATTTATAAAAATGGCAGTTATATCGGATGCCTGAGCAAAGAATTTTCATTTCTGACACCACATTATAATATTGATTATAATGGATGGCATATTGATGGAACAATTATGGAGTGGGATTATCGGATTCTTGATCGAAGCGGCTATATAGTCGCAAGTATCAGCAAAGAACTCTTTCGTATGACAGATACATACGTCATTGATGTTCAGAATCCAGAGAATGCCCTGGATGCACTGATGTTTGTGCTGGCCATGGATGCAGAAAAGTGTTCCAGAAATTAAAATCGCTGATTTATACTAGGAAAATGGATCATCGTGAGAAGGCAAAAGCTTTCCGAAAAAGACGGTTCATTACCAGCAGTGCCGTAGTGGTAATAAGCACGCACAGAACAGCCATTGCCATGCCGAGGTACACGCTGCCCTGCTCAAATTCGCGGTTGATATACGTCGAGACCACCAACGTATTTGGGGGTGCGATGAGGCTTGCTGTCACCAGCTCGCGAAAGGAAATGATGAAGATCATCATCCATCAGAGTATATCAGTTTGACTGAAGTAAGCAGCAAAATAATTGCGAATATCCGCCGGACTGCCTTTGTGTAGGGAAATTTAAGACCGATATTATGGACTACAAAACCTTCGATCACTTTGATATAATACAAATATCAAAGTGTATCGGGGGTGTTTTTATGGCAGAGGATATGGAAGCTCAGGTAAAAGTCCGGAGGCGGGGAGCAAGAAGCAATCAGAAACTAAAGATTCTATATCTGGCAAAAATTTTGCTGGAAAATACAGATGCAGACCATGATATAACGTTGCAGGAAATCATTGATAAGCTGGATGTCAACAATGTGACTGCAGAGCGAAAAAGCCTCTATGATGACATCAACCAGTTGAACGATTTCGGAATAAAAATTAAAAAGACACAGTACGGAAAGACCTATCATTATCAGGTTGCAGATCGGGATTTTGAGATCGCAGAGCTAAAGCTTCTGGCTGATTCTGTGGCATCCGCTAAGTTTATTACAGAGAAGAAGTCAAATGAGCTGATAAAAAAGATAGAGCATCTGGCAAGCAAATACGATGCGTCAAAGCTCCAGCGTCAGGTGTATGTGGCAGGTCGTGTTAAATCCATGAATAATGATATCATGGAAATCGTAGATGCGATCCACAATGCAATTTCCCAGAATTTAAAGATCTCCTTTCAGTATTTCCGGTGGAATATCAAGAAACAGCCGGAGCTGCGTAAGGGCGGGGAAAGATACGTTGTCAGTCCATGGGGATTATTATGGGATGATGAAAACTATTATCTTGTAGGCTATGATTCCGATGCAGATATGATAAAGCACTATCGTGTGGATAAGATCCTTCACATCAAGGTGGAAAAGACAAGGCGCGAGGGAAGGCACAAATTCAAGGAAGTAGACATGGCGGAATATGCCAAGAAGATGTTTAATATGTTCGACGGAGAAGAACAGGATGTAGAAATCCTTTGTATCAACGATCTTGCCGGAGTGATGATCGATCGCTTTGGAAAAGATATAAGAATGCTTAAAGTCGACGAAGAACATTTTAAGGTCAAGGCGAAGGTGGCAGCAAGCAGTCATTTCATCCATTGGATCATGGCTCTGGGAGCCGGTGCACAGATCATAGGGCCGGAAAATCTGATGGAAGAAGTGAGAAAAGAGATCCGGCGGCTTGCGGATCAGTATGGTGAGTGAAATCCAAGAAGTATAGTAGAATTGTAATCGCCATAACGATAAAAGAAACAAAGATTCGATATATAAGAGAAGATTTATGGACTTGTAATTTGGCATAATAGAGTCATCCTAAGAGAGGCAGAAAGAAGGCCCTCCGGGATGGCTCTTTTTAACCGAATCAAGTAAGTCCCCTGCTTCAATTGCGAAAAGCAATAAGCAGTGAGTAGGGACTTGCTTGTATCAGGAGGAGTGCAAGCTCCTTCTGATAAACTGCGGAGCAATTATTCGGTTATGAGCAAGTAGCGAAGCGGATTACGAATATCCGCTTGACGGAAATTATCAGCACGATGGAAACGGAGGAAAAACAGATGATCGCACAGATGAGCAAGAAATCAAAGATATATCATAGAGCAGGCTGCAGATACATTAACAGAATTAATGAAGATGCTTTAACCGCATTCGATATGGATGATAAAATTATCAAAAATTACAGACCATGTAAATGCTGCTGCAATTTAAAAAATATGTATAAGAATTTAAAGCCGGAGCTTAAATTGATATTTGCCGATCTGGATATTGAGGTTAAAGAGGGTGATAATTATTTGTTTGTGAATACATCATCATGCAACTGGCGGGTGAATCTTGAGCCATCAAATCAAAAAATGAAGCTCTATGTCGGAAAATGGGATAAAGTGCAGCAAGAATATGCTTGGATAAGATGGGACGAGTGTGAGAGTACAAGAAATCTGAAATCAATCATGCAGTTTCTCGCAAATGAGGAGAAACTTTCCGATTATCCGCGTCAGTATCGAAAATATATTTTCCAGATTGAACACTATGCAAAGGAAAACAATATCCGGATCGAGTATGATGGTACCGATCTGTATGCAATTACAGATATGGCGGCTTGGAAGATCGCATACGGATACCATTATGATTGGTTCAAACTGCTGCATTGTCCATTTGAGGGGAAGGCATTGACGATGGAGGAAGCAAAGACAGCTCATTATCATGTTCAGGCTGATGTTCCGAGAAATCAGTCCCCATACAAGCATATTCAATACATTGCAGAACATGATGCGGCAAAGAAGATTGAGCAGATCGACTATAAGAATCTTCCGCAGAGAACGAAGAAGCAGAAAAAATATTATCGTCAGGCGGAGAACAGGGCAAGGTTAAAAAGTATAAACAGAGTTCTGAATTTATTTGCAGAGCTTTACCGCAGATAAGACTTCCCCCGCTTCAAGTGCGCGGAGCACTAAGCGGCGGGTGAGGGGGGGGATGCTTATGTCAGTGGGAGTTGAAAGCTCCCACTGACAGATCGCGAAGCGACTGCGTTCATGAGCAAGTAGCGAAGCGGATTGCGAATGTCCGCTTTACCGCAGATAAGACTTCCACCTCTTTCAGGTGGTGAATATCGGCTAATTCGTTTCAGTGAGAGTTAGATCTCCGACTGAGAAGCATTAAAGGAGGTACACGTTATGTCAGAAAAAGGATTTGATAGTAATGGATTTCATGACAGTCATTGTGAAGGGCCATATTGCAACTGCGATGGAAGAAGATACGGCGGGATCAGTTCTTCCGGCTCGGGAGTAGTTGCTGTTATTTGTATAGGGCTTGCATTTATCGCATCGCTGATATTCCCGCCCCTTGGATTTATTATTTTCTGGAGTTGGGTAATTGGTTCCAAATAATGGGCAACCGGCTTGAAAAAGGCTTATGTCCGTCATTACGGAGAACTGCTCTAGGAGATGAAAAATGAGCCGGGAAGACAGAGGGAGTGGCTATTTCTTCCCTGCTGTGTTATTATGAGGTTAAGAAAAAAAGCGAAGAACGGAATCAGAAATGGGTATTTCTTCCCGGCCGTGTTATTATGGAGTTGACAGTATGACAGAGTAGCGGGGCGGACCGTGAACGGAGCAGTGAAAAAATGAAGAAGCATAAGGTCTACTTAAAGGATCTGTCCGCGGAGTTTTCGGAGGCAGATTATTCAAAGTGGAGATTGAAAATCTGAAGAAGGCGATCGAAGGCAGGGAGGACGATCTGGAAATGTACAGAAGCTGCCGAAGTGCGATCGAAAGCCAGTCGTTCAGCGTGCTTTTGTATCAGCAGACGGAGAAGGAGATCAAGGGGCTGAAGAAGCAGAGATCCGATGTGGAAACACGTCTTCAGGAGATCCGGCATGAGCAGAGTACACTGGAGGAAGAAAGAAAACAGACAGAACGTCTGGCGGAGGCCGTAAAGGAGCAGATCGTCGGATTGAATCGAAAAGGTGACCGGTTTAGTCTTCTCTGTAAAAAATATGAGCAGTATGAGACGGATCAGATCAGTCTCGACCGCTTGAAAAAAGAGGAGTCTGAGCTTACAAAGAAGCAGCAGGCTGTGCGAGTAAGCCTTGGAGAGCTTCGGGAGCAGGAAACAGGACTTCGTTCGCTGGTGAAGGAATGTGGGGAGAAGATCAATGGCTGGGTAAATAAAGCGAAAGAATTTGAGGAGTATGCGAGGCTTGCAGAGGATAGAAAAATATCGGAGCAAGAGGATGCAGCTGTTGAAAAGCTGGAAGCCCGGTATCATGCCCTGACAAAAGAAATATCAGACAGTGCGGAAGAACTTCACAGAGCACAGGCAGGCTGGATCGAAAGGATCAGCGGAAAGCAGGCCGATCTGCAAAAGAAAAATGAGGACAGCCGGATCCCGGAGGCAGAATATCAGGAGCTGATCTGCTCGGAGGAACAGTATGATGGCTGGAAGCGGCAGAAAAAATATGCGGATCGGGAGCTTAATAAAGCCAACGAAATTAACGTTGCCCTCGGAAAAAGGGAAGGTGAGCTGTTTACCTCGATCCAACATCAAAAAGAAGATCTGAAAAGAGAAACCGGATATGAGGAGCCGGTGGAAAGAAAGACGATCACTGATACGGAATTTGAAAAGCGCCTGAATTTTAAGGAATATGAGCTGAAAACAGAGAAGCAGAAGCTGTCTCGTTTTCAGGAGCGGAATGCACAGCTATCCCTGCTGGCAGCGGGAATGGAAGATTATATGGATGAGCAGCTTCCGAATGAGGGGATTTTTGCGGATATGGGTACGGAAGGGAAGGAGCTTCTTGCGGCTTTAATGGAGCGGATCCCGGATGTGAAGAAGGAAGAAATGGATGTCATGAAAGCGTATCAGAAGGATACGCGCAGAAAAATGACGGAGCTTATAAAGGCCAAGGAGCATTGCCGGATCGAGCTTTCCGAGCTGATCCGCAAGATCGCGTCAGAAGGCGTATATGCAGATGATTATTTTAAGAAGACCTTTGACAGTCTGCTTTCTCAGACATCCAGCCCACAGAATCTGTCCCGGCAGTTTGAGATGAACCGGATGGCATACGAGAACCAGCTGGAGAAGCTAAAGATCGATCTTGCCCATATTGATGAGGAACAGAAAAATCTGGAAATGATGTTTCTGGAATATGTGGAACAGATCAATACAAATATCAGCATGATCGATAAAAATTCCACGATCAATGTGCGCGGCCGGGGCATTAAAATGCTGCGGATCCAAGTGCCGATTTGGGAGGCGGAAAAGGAACATTTCCGTCTGAAGCTGCATGACTATTTTGAACAGGCAGTGAAAGTGGGCATTGCAACGATCGAGAAAAATGAAAATCTGAATGAATTTCTTGGGAGAGTTATCACTACGCGGAAGCTGTATGATGATATTGTGGGGATCAGGAATATAAAGATCCGGTTATATAAGATCGAGGCTGAACGCGAGGTGCCGATCTCCTGGTCTGAGGTATCTGCAAATTCCGGCGGCGAGGGATTTTTGTCTGCCTTTGTTATCTTGACCTGCCTTCTGAGCTACATGAGACGGGATGAAACAGATCTCTTTACCAGCGGTGAGGAAGGAAAGGTGCTGATCATGGATAACCCCTTTGCTCAGACCAATGCAGAGCATCTTTTGAAGCCGTTGATCGAGATGGCAAAAAAGACGAACACACAGTTGATCTGTCTCTCCGGACTTGGCGGTGATTCCATCTATAACCGGTTTGACAATATCTATGTGCTGAAGCTGATCGAATCCGGTATTCGCAACGGAGTGCAGCGGGTCGATGTGACCCACATGAAGGGGGATGAGAGCAGGCGAATGGTATTGTCAGATTTTAAGATGGAGCAGATGAGTATGTTTGAGATAATGGAGGAGTAATGGATGGATGGACAGGACGAAGAACCTTGAAAAACAAGGGCTTCGGACCTGTCTTTTCTATGTCAAATCGTTATACAAAAAATCACCTTTCCGTTACAATAGAGTTGTTCAGGCACTATTGAATGTTATTGATTATCATTGTTTTTGGAAAACTGTTCCTGCAATGCAGCAAGTTGTTTCTTTAATTCTTCATTCTCGGATGTGAGTTGTTTTATGGCATCATTATTTTTCTTGTGCTGTTCTTCCAGTGAAACTGCTTTTTGCTGAAGCTGATTGTAGTCGTAGTAAAAACCTGCAAAGTATTTTTGTAAAACTAGCTGTTCAATCTGCTTATATGTATCAGAGACAGGAGGTATCATGCCATTCTGCTGATAAAGTATGCGGTTGATACTGACTGTTCGGATATCGTTCAGTTTCAATACGGAATCATGTTTAATGAATGAAAATTCACTTGTCTTCAATAAAAACATATCGCTTTTGGAAGCGGGATTGTCTATGTGGTGGTAGACATCCGGATGTTTTGCAGGATCATAGGAGAAAATCGGCAGAACATAAAGTAATTTCTGCTTTACGCCAATGACGAGACCTCTGTGCTCATAGGACATTTCTGGTTTATAATTTTTGCCAAATTCAAACTGATAGATTTCACCCTTTTTTACCTGCCTGTGTTGAAATTGTCTAGTTCTGTTATCGGCCCAGCGAAAATCAGATACTGAAAAAGATCCAGTTCGTTGCTGGTGAAGTTATTGGCGATGATTATTTCATTGGTTTTGTTTTGAGCCTTTAGATATTCGTTCAATGGCATGTCTCCTTAGTTTAACCGAATCAAGTAAGTCCCCTGCTTCAATTGCGAAAAGCAATAAGCAGTGGGTGGGGACTTGCTTGTATCA
>CAKRPJ010000061.1:0-10445 GCA_934376955.1 uncultured Lachnospiraceae bacterium
GCTCCTTCTGATAAACTGCGGAGCAGTTATTCGGTTATGAGCAAGTAGCGAAGCGGATTGCGAATATCCGCTTGACATTGGATAATGTTGTATGTTTTCTAATTTGTATCTATATTTTACAGGATTTTTGCGAGAAATAAATAGTTTATACACGAATAACTTTATATATGTAACGAAAACTCGTTTTTTTGTCATTGCGGCAGAAATGTCAAAACTATAGGAAGCATAGTTTTTACACTTTAACCGAATCAAGTAAGTCCCCTGCTTCAATTGCGAAAAGCAATAAGCAGTGAGTGGGGACTTGCTTGTATCAGGAGGAGTGCAAGCTCCTTCTGATAAACTGCGGAGCAGTTATTCGGTTATGAGCAAGTAGCGAAGCGGATTACGAATATCCGCTTGACTGTAACATGGTCTTTCCTATAGCACAAGAAAGAATGTGCCTTGGCACATTCTCGCGCCTTGCGCGGTCGCTTGCGACAATCTACATCTTCGCGCAAGTGCGCATCTTTGGCACGTTAGTGCCTTTTTATATAACAGGGAATTCCTCGGAATTTCCTGTTATATAAAAAAAGCTCAGGTTTTTCAACCTGAGCTTTTCGTGCGGAAGATGGGACTTGAACCCACACGATGTAACCACCACAAGATCCTTAGTCTTGCTCGTCTGCCAGTTCCGACACTTCCGCATATTATTTTTTTCGATGTTTCTTGGTATCCCTCATCGACAATAGATACTATACCACAGGCCCGTGGTTTTGTAAAGTCTTTTTTGAATTTTTTTAAAAAAATTTCTTGTTTGAAAAATTCGCACAAATATTCTCTCTGTATCCGGCTTCTCGCCCGCTTTAAAGCATTCGTATAAATAAGTCAGCATCCGATAAACAACTACAAAGTAATCATTCTTTGCCGCTTAAAAGCCCCTTGTTCATTGAAGCTTATCTTCCTACCCATGATATCTGCAACACCTCTTAAATATCATCTTTCTTCACTGTAATCGTTTCCCCATCTTCCGGAGGGCTTCCAATATCAACAATGCACTCATCATCTGGATGGATGCTTGATCAATTCTTCGACTGTTCTTGCATCTATCTGAGCAAACTCCGCATGAAATAGGGAAAATCCCGCCACAGTACGATCCCCCGGAGGGGCTTTTTGCTCTATAGGAATCATAGCTTTCGTACTTCAACGTGACATGGTTTTTCCTATAGAGCAAAAAAGCTCAGGTTATTCAACCTGAGCTTTTCGTGCGGAAGATGGGACTTGAACCCACACGATGTAACCACCACAAGATCCTTAGTCTTGCTCGTCTGCCAGTTCCGACACTTCCGCATGTATCTGATATTCTATTTGTCCATCAGCGTTATACAGTATAGCATAGGTAATTCGTTTTGTAAAGCCCTTTTTAAATTTTTTTAATAGAAATATTTTTTGTAAAAATTCAAAAAATATGTTGACAAATCCATATTCCTATACTATAATATGTTTTGTCAATGAGATACAGCGAAACGACAAAGACACCAAAATGCAGAAGTGGCGGAATTGGCAGACGCGCACGGTTCAGGTCCGTGTGGTAGCAATACCGTGAGAGTTCAAGTCTCTTCTTCTGCACGACTAGCCCAAACCTTTATGGTTTGGGTTTTTTGATTTATAGGAATACTTTCTCTCCGGTTCGTCCGCTGCATTCAGAGACAAGAAAAAATACCGGCCGAATTAACGACCGGTATTGATAAATTCTTATACGATTATCTTCTGACGTATTAAGCCAGTTTGCTCTTTGCAAGCTCTGCTAATTTAGCAAATCCATCTGCATCGTTGATAGCCATATCGGATAATACCTTACGGTTCATAACAACACCAGCCTGCTTTAAGCCGAACATAAACTTGCTGTAGGAAAGTCCGTTGATTCTTGCAGCAGCGTTGATACGAGCGATCCAGAGCTGTCTGAACTGTCTCTTTCTCTCTTTTCTTCCTGCGTAGGAGCTTGTTAATGCTCTCATTACGGACTGCTTTGCTACTCTATACTGTTTGGAACGTGCGCCTCTGTAGCCCTTGGCTAATTTCAGCACTCTGTTATGTTTCTTCTTGGCATTTAAGCCACCTTTAATTCTTGCCATTGCTTATTTCCTCCTTCTTAATCCCGAATCTATTATAAGTACGGTAAAATCTTCTTCATTACCTTGCTGTTTGTAATATCAGTAACGATGTCTTTTCTAAGATTTCTTTTCCTCTTTGTAGATTTCTTAGTTAAGATATGGGACTTGTAAGCTTTATTTCTTACTAACAGACCTGTTCCGGATTTTTTGAAACGCTTTGCAGCTGCTCTGCTTGTTTTCATTTTAGGCATTGTATTTTCCTCCTTAAAATTATCCCTATTTTTTTGCAGTTAAAAACATTACCAGGCTTCTTCCTTCTACCTTGGAAGGTTTGTCAACGACCGCGATATCGGAAAGCTTTTCAGCGAAATCGTCAAGAATATACTTTGTCTGGTTCATGTGCGCCATCTCACGACCACGGAACCTGAGAGTAACCTTAACTTTGTTTCCTTTTTCAATGAATTTCCTTGCGGAACCAACCTTCGTGTTAAGATCGTTGGTATCAATATTCGGAGAAAGGCGGACTTCTTTAACTTCAATGACCTTCTGTTTTTTCTTTGCTTCCTTCTCCCGGCGGATCATCTCGTACTTATATTTTCCATAGTCGATGATTTTACATACCGGCGGTTTTGCTGTCGGCGCGATCTTAACCAGGTCAAGCTCTGCGTCCTTTGCCATCTTATAAGCATCCTTGGCAGACATGATTCCAAGCTGCTCTCCATTTTCTCCAATCAAACGAACTTCCTTATCACGAATCTGTTCGTTAATCATTAACTCGCTAATAGCCGTGCACCTCCATACTCATTTAAAATAATGAATCAATAGAAAAGAAAAAGCAGATAGTAAACTATCCGCTCATAACTGCATCGGTTTTGGCATGCTGCTGCATGATAAGAAACCAATTAACTATGAACCCGGGTCACTTAATTGTGCCGAGGTGAGGCGGATACCTGCTTTCCTGATTTGGCTGTTTTCACAACCTATATAACTATACTATATTTTTCACTCTGTGTCAACTGTTTTTCCGATGCTGCCGCTAATATTTTTGTCCTTCTTATTTATTTTCCTTTTTTGTATCCTCCAGAACAGAAGTGCAGAATCCGCATCTTGTAGCCCCAAGTGGAATCTCATTTTTGCAATACGGACAGGTCTTGGTCTTCTTTACTTCCGGCTTCTTATACTTTGCAGTCACTTTATTAATTGCCTTAACCATACAAAAAATTACCAGTGCCATGATTAAGAAATTAACAACTGCTGTTATAAACTTACCATAATTCAGCGTTGCATCTCCAACCAGAGTCAGACTGTAGCTGTCAAAATTCATTCCTCCAAAAATACCTAAGATCGGAGAAATAATGTCATCTACCAGCGAACTGATAATGGAGGAAAAAGCACCGCCGATGATAACACCGACAGCCATATCCATCACATTGCCGCGGCTGATGAATTTCTGAAATTCACGAAAAAATCCTTTTCCCATCTTCAGACCTCTTTTCTGCATGTCCGATTATTCACCAAACAACAGATATTCCTCGGGCAACCTGTCATAATAGTGTAAAGGGATTATACATCAAAACTATAGTCGCTTCAACAATATTCTCTGATTTACACATCACATATCGGAATTTTCACACGGCCGTGAGATCTGGCGCGTGATTCCGGTCAGCGAAGCTGACATATTTCTATCAGAATACAGTAAAACAGATGACGCCCAGCAATAGTTGAGTGCCACCTGTTTTGTTGTCCGATCCGGTTTGACAAATGCCGATTTTGTAATTATCTCAATTGTTATTATTCGGCACATGGAAAGGGCCTCCCCTGCATGTTCTGCATATTACTTTCGCGCAAACATTCAGAACAGCGAGCTACGGCCGTCGATCTTTAAAGCCTCCGCATTCCGTCTGACCGGCAGCCCTGGCCCCATCTCCCAGAATAGAGATCCGCTCCGCACGGCACTGATGGTCATCATTAAAAAGGCAGTTCATTACATCGCACTCGACCAAAAGCTTCTCCTCCGGAGTCTTAAACAGATTTTTAAATAACCCACCTCGATTTTCCTCAAAGCTTCCGCAGCAGGTATCACCGCTTTCTTTGGCGTTGGCACCTTCAATCAGGATTCCCTGTTTACAGCAGCATTTTTCGGCATTGTGGACACAGCTTGATACCGCACATTCCAGTCTTGTCATTGCACATATCTCCTTTTCACGTTGACAGCGGATATTTACGCCCGCTTTTGTTACTTCCTCACGAACGCAGTATGTGCAATTTTGCTTTCCTTCATTCCCGGATAATTACTATTTTTCTTCAATTTTAATGCCTAATCGCTTCACGCGTTCAAGCAGTACCGAGCTGTCCTTCATTAACGGATAGATCTTTACGATCCCCTTTCCCCGAACATCGATCAGCTCATAATAGACCAAAGAGCCTGTTCTTGGTTTTTTATGTACCTCGACTAGTTTCAGATCAGAGAACGGCACCTCACGCGGCGCACCAAATACGGGATATACGCGGATCTTTTTTCCATCCACCGTTGTTCTCCAGAGAAGTCCCCATATCGTAAATCCGGCGCCGATCAGAGCACAGAGCACAAAGAACAGCTTTAAGCCCGTTCTTCCGTCCGTTGCCGGATTCATGTAAAAGCTCCCCATTGTCAGGATATCTACGATTCCCATGATTGGAACCACGAGATTATATTTTATATGCAGCTTCGGAAGATTCTGCAGCTGCGGTTTCGTATCCTTCTTAATTTTGATCCCCATAAAAAATCCCCCTATTTTCTCAACTTGTAAAGCGGACATTCGCAATCCGCTTGACCTGGCATCTTAAACCTATTATATATCAGATCATCCACTGAAGCAATCCTTGTTTCGCCGGATCTTTTTCGCTTCTGCTTTTGCTGGACAATCATTTAGGAAAATGCTATACTGTAAATGTTGAATTTTCCTGTGGGAGGGTACATTATGGTTAACGAAAAGGATTCCCTGATCCTTAATCTTGAGGATGAGGTACGCCGACTTCGCGATGAAAACAAGAAGCTGGAGGATACGGTAAAATGGATGCATGATCTGATCTGGCAAATGGTACATGAGCGTGAAAACCAGAAACAGGCCTAACGCATCATTGGCACGTTAGTGCCTTCTTATGGAATTGGGAATTTCCAAGATTAACTATTGATCGAAAAAAAGCTGTCGTTGTCATCTCTGACAACGGCAGCTTTTTTGTTCTATAAGAAATACGGTTACGCTATTCGCCGGTTTTTCAAAGCTTATTTGCTCATTTCAAGCACATCGGCAAAGGCCTGGATCGCAGTGTTGGCCTGACCGAAATCGCGCATCTGCTGGTCAATACCAAGCTTGATATGCGGGATCTTCGCATCGTCCAATGCCTTCTTGAGATACGGATATTCCATTTCCTCCGGATCACAGAACTGCTGCATGAACAGAACAAGACCCTGAGCGCCGCTCTCCTTAACAAGGTTAGCAACAAACTCACCGCGGCGGTTCTCGGAAGACTTCGGATCATAGAGAAGTACATCATGATCCATGTTTGCAAACTGCTTTGCAAGAGCCATCATCGGACATTTCTCATCCATCGGAACATCTGTCTTGAAGGAACGGGACTCGTGTGCTACATCATCAGCAGCGATTGCGATATTGTTCTCCTCAAAAGCCGCAAGCAGCTTCGGGTTATCGCAGATGATACCGGATGTAACGACCTTTGTTCCCTTCCAGTCACATACCGGCAGAGCCTTGAGCTCAGCGTTTAACCCCTTAAGCATTGCAGTATAAGCCGGCTTCTCCATAAACCAGAAGGCCTTTAATACTGCAGAACGCTTTGTTGCTGTGATCACATCGCAGTGCTCATTTGCCAGCTTAACAAATTCGCGGCGTGCTGCACGGCTCTCGTTGTAAACCTTGATTGCATTCCAGATATCCTCACTTGTGATCTCCTTGCCTGCAACCTTCTCAAGCTCTTTCTTAACATGATCATACTGATCCATACAGAACTCAAGGCCAAAATCCTCAAAACGGTTCTGCGGATGAGCAAGGAAGATAACGGACATCTTATCACCCATTGCAACGCGGAAGTTCTGGCTCATCGGACGAAGTGTATCACAGATCGTCGGTGTGATGATGCCGTCTAATTTGTCCATTGTTCCGTCAAGAAGCATCTCAAGAGCAAGCTGAGCGATCGTGCAGTAGAAGGTTGCACAATACTCTTTCGCACGGCTGATCGTCTTTGTGTTGGAACCCCAGATTCCCATGGGAACCATTCCTGCTGCATAAACCAGCTCCTCCGGAGCATAGTACGGAAGTACGCCGATCACCTTTTTGCCCTGAGCCTTATATTCATCAAGCTGCTGCTTCGGGGTAGAAGCCTTCACTTTAAATTCATCCAATAATGCGTTGATACTCATCCTGTTTATGCCTCCTTTGTCTTAGCGTTTGCTTCCATTGCCTCAACAAGTCCCTGTACACGTGTCTCATACTGAGCAGCGTTGAAGTTACGCGGGTCAGCCTGGTCACCATCAAATCCTGCACACGGAACGCCAAGATCCTTTGTAAAGCGACGCTGCATCTCAGCCATGTAGCCGCTCCACGGCTTACAGCTTCTGTTGTAATGAACCAGTACGCCATCAACCTTATTTTCGCGGCAGATGCCTTCACGCCATGCAACACCCTGTTCGATACATACAGAGTTCGGTGCCTTATAATATGCGCGTGCCATCTCATCCATGTTGTTGTAAACGAAACCGAAGGCCGGTGCATAAACAACAGCTGTTACGTTAACGCCGTTTGCCTTTAACGGTTTGAAAAGAGCCGGGAGCTTCGGCCAGCACGGAATACCCTCAAACATTACACGGTACTTCTCCGGGAACGGAGTAGTTGTGCCGCCCTGCTTGATCGTTTCGTCAAGATCGGCAGCCAGCTGCTCGAATGCCTCTGCAGCTTCCACTCTTGCACGAGCGGTAACAACGTCAGCCATGTGATTGAAAAGGTCAAATCCGCTGTAGGGAGCCGGCTTATACTGAAGGTAATCACAAACCTTTAACCATGCCTTTGCTGTACGATTTGCATTTGCACATGCCTTCTCGAATTTCTTTTCATCAAATTTCTTTCCTGTCAGCTCCTCAAGCTGTTTGATTGCCTTATCGAACTGAGCGCGGACATATTTTACGTTGGAATCGCCGACTTCAACTGTATTGTTGTACGGGATATCTACCATAATAAGCGGAACATTGCACATACGGGCAATATTCTCATACCACTTTGTCATACAGTTACAGATATTGTTGCAGCAGAGAACGAAATCCGGCTGCGGGATCTGCATCTGACGGATCGGGGAGATTGCTGCGATCCTTCTCTCCTTATCCGGTCCATCCGGAAGCTTCTCAAGCTCAAGAAGATTTACAAGCTCAAGATACGGAGTCTGAGTCTTCGGATCCTTTTTCGGTTTTCCGGTCGCTTCATCGATAACAACATTTCCGTCAGCATCCTTTAACGGCTTACCGGTAGTCGGGTCAATAATATACTCTCCTGTTTCCGGATCAAACTTACGTGCTACACGGATACCCTTTGCATAAGCAAGGCTGATACGGGCATATCCGCAGATATCATTATCGTATCCGAGATCCTCTGCTGCCTGACACATAAGCTCACCATAACGGTTTGCTGCGATACCGGCTGCCTGGTTCTCCGGGTACATAACATTTAAATCAAAAGCTGCTGCAAGCTCACATGGGAATTTGGATGAGGACCATCCTACTAATTCGCCTCTCTTTTTGGCCTCACGCGCATCTTTATGAACGTCATCAACGACCTTACGCAGCGCAAGAACGCCTGGACTTACTTGTTTTGCCATAATTAATATCCTCCTATTTTTTTCTAGCGGTTAGCTGCCTGCCATGCAAACAGAGCGGCACCCAATGCGCCATTATACTGAGTTAACGGTGATGTTTGGATCTTACATCCCAATTCTGCCTCAAGTGCTTCGACCACGCCGGTATTCTGCGCAACTCCGCCGGTCATAACGACCTCCGGCACCACACCGATACGATGGGCAAGGCCGGCAACACGACCCGCAACAGAGCGGTGAATACCATTGATAATATCGCATTTATCTGTTCCCATAGCCAGCTGGCTGATCACTTCGCTTTCCGCAAATACGGTACAGGTCGAGCTGATCCCAACCTGTTTTGTGGACATGGCGCCGAGTCTTCCGAGATCCTCGACCTTTACTTCCAGAACCCGGGCCATAACATCAAGGAAACGGCCCGTACCGGCTGCACATTTATCATTCATCTGGAAATTGGTCATCGTACCGTTTTCAATGTGCAGGACTTTAACATCCTGACCGCCGATATCAATTACCGTATGGACATCCGGAAACAGAAAAGAGGCTCCGCGCGCATGGCAGGACAACTCACTCATCTGTTTATCTGCAAGACCCATCAGGGAATTACGGCCGTAACCTGTCGCAAGGACAAATGCCATATCCTCCCGCTTCATATTTGCTGCCTCTAACACAGCATCGATGGCTCTCTGAGGACCACTTGTACCTGCTCCCACATCGATCAGAGATTTTGCGGTGATCTCCTTACCATCCTTAAGTAAAATACATTTTGACGCTGTGGAACCAACATCGATCCCCAGTGTATAAATCGAACTCATATTAACCTCCCGGTCTAATAAAAGAATATGTCTGTAAATTCTGCTACATTATATCACACCGGATGGCTTTTTACAATGATATAACGTTTTCCAGACCGGGGATGTCCCCGGTCTGGATATAGTTGAAACCCTCGTATCTGGATTAAGCCTTGTGAGCATCGTTCCACTCGCGGATTGCACGCGGTGTAACCATCTGGTGCATCGGGCAGATAGACTTCGGATTCTGATAAGCAGCCTCTGTGAAGGCCTGGATGTAGGGACGAAGATCGGTCATATCAACGATCTCATCAACCATACCAACCTTAGCGCAGTATGCCGGACGGGATTTCTCATGATAAAGCTGGATCATGTCGTTCATCTTCTTGATGATCGGAGAAAGATCCTCCCCTGCCTTGCTTGCCTTAACAAGCTTTCTGGAGTACATAGCGTTAGCTGCGGTTTCACCCGGCATTACATAATACTCACATGCAGCAGTACCGAGAGAGTAAACGTTTGTATTATTACCCTGCGGTCCGCCTAATACATAGTGAGCAGCTGCACTTGCCTTACGAAGTGTTACCTCAAGAGACGGAAGCTTGGAGTTTTCGATGGAGTAGATCAGGGACTGACCTAAACCAAGTAACTCTGCCTTCTCAGCCTCATCGCCTACATCGATACCTGTGGTATCCTGTAACCAGATAAGCGGAATACGGTCACGGGCACATAAGGTAACGAACTCGTTCATCTTGATAAGACCCTGACGATACAGCTTTCCGCCGATACCAACGGAATTCTGCTTGTACTCCGGATAGTTCATCAGAAGACCCTGAACATTGGCAATAACACCAACTAAAAGTCCATTGACCTTTGCAAGACCGGTTACCATCTCCGGACCATAGCTCTTCTTGTACTCGTATAACTGAGAGCCATCAAAGAGACGTCCGATAACATCGTAAATATCATACGGACGCTTTCCGTTCATCGGGATGATGCTGTAAAGATCCTCTGCCGGAAGAAGCGGAGTCTTCGGATCATCCACGCGGAAGAATTCCAGATTGTAAGCCGGAAGGTAGCTGATGTATTTCTTGATTCCCTCGATTACGCCATAGTCGTTCTCATAAACCTCACGGAAGAAGCCTGTCTCGTCATAGTGGATCGGAACAGAGCCAGGAGCCGGAATGTGCTTCTTTGCGTTCTCGACCTGAGCAGCAACGATCTGCTCAGCAGCTTCCTCGTCGATATAACCCTTCGGGTTCATACCGGAAAGGATTCCGGCACCGCCGACTGCCATGTTAGCCTGGCTGTGAGCGATCAGGATTGTCGGAGAAATGCTGTGGTATCCGCCGCCTGCCGGGTTTGTACCATAGATACCAACGATAACCGGAATACCTAACTGGTTTAACTCTGCGTTACGGAAGAACGGTGTACCGCCGCCGCGTCTGTTCGGATAAACCTGATCCTGATACGGGAAATCAACACCTGCACAGTTTAATAAATAGATCAGCGGAAGATTTAACATCTTTGCAGCGTCAGAGCAGCGAATCAGGTTCTCTGCCTGGCCCGGCTCCCATGTTCCTGCCATTTTCTTGTTATCGGAAGCAATAATGTAAACCCACTTGCCGTTTACGCATCCGAGACCGTTGATGATGTTTGTGGAACCCATCTTATTGTCGTTCGGGTTGAAAAGACTGTTTAACGGGCAGAA
>CAKRPJ010000062.1:0-10395 GCA_934376955.1 uncultured Lachnospiraceae bacterium
GGCTCATTCTTAAGGTTCATGAGGCGAGCGCCGCCAAGGACATTAAGAAGATCATCCTGATCCTTGCAGCCGTATACGTATTTCTGGAGGTAATCCTTGAAGGTCTCCGGAATCTTTGTGCCGTCTGCAGCATCCTTAGCAGCCTGAGCAGCAGCTTCTGCAGCAGCAGCAAGCTTCTCATCCTCCGGCTTTGCAGCAGCAGCCTTAGCAGCCTTGTCAGCAGCCTTCTGAAGCTGAACCTTTGCATCCTCAGCGTCCAGATACATGGATGCCTTGTTGTACTCCTTCAGAGCCTTGTCATCATCATCGTAATAGCCATAGCACTGAGACGGCCATGCGCCATACGGTGCGCGGACAACAGCGTTTACACACTCACCGAAGATTCTTGTCTTTGTAGGATCACGGCGGATATATTCGTCACTTACGATCTCCTCACAGGTAACGATGGTGCGCTTAGCAGCGATGGCGATATCGATATCATGGAACTCATCGCCCTCGATGATACAGGTTCCGTCCGGAGATGCCTGCTGAACATGGATGACCGCACAGTCAAGCTTCGGAACCGGAACTGCTAACAGCTTTTCGCCCGGCTCAAGCGGGTTCTCGATCTCAACGCACTTTAAGTTGTCAACGCCCTCCATGGTTCTTCTCTGTTCTTCACTGATTCCCCAGAATTTAACAAGACCGGAGCCCTGCATCATTCTTACCGGAAGATACGGAAGTCCTAAAGAAGCTGCATGAAGCTGGAGCATCAGTACGTCCTGAGAGTAGTCCTCGTATGTAAGCTCTCCCTTTTCAATTGCGGAACGGAAACGACGAGCTACGTTTGTATAACCGGAGTTTGCGGTATAGCAGTTGATATAAGCTCTGATACGGCCTTCACCGATCAGCATGTCCCAGTCGCCGCCTGCAGGTCCGGACCAGCCAACGAAACCTGTTTTTCCCTGACGAAGAATTTCATAAACCGCAGCATAAGGCTTACGGTTAGTGGTAAAGCCGCCGAAGCAGAGTACATCATTGTCATGAACAAACTGTTCTACGGCATCGTGTAATGACATAACTTTATTAGCCACAATAAAGCCTCCTTAATAATTTTTTATTTTAGCATGCCCGCCACGGCTGGGTGGGCATGCGGATATCAAAAGTCTACTTAAACATCAGCATGAAGTAACCGGCCGCTACAGCAGATCCGATTACACCGGCAACGTTCGGTCCCATTGCATGCATCAAAAGGAAGTTGGTCGGATTCTCTTTTGCTCCGACTGTCTGGGATACTCGTGCTGCCATCGGAACAGCAGATACACCTGCGGAGCCGATCAGCGGGTTGATCTTTCCATGGGTTAAAGCGCACAGGAGCTTACCGACAAGGATGCCTCCGACTGTTGCAAAGGCAAATGCCAGAAGTCCCATAGCAATGATCGCCAGTGTCTGCACACGGAGGAAGATCGCGCCGTTTGCGGTTGCACCGACTGTTGTTCCGAGCATGATCGTTACGATATTACAAAGTGCGTTCTGAGCAGTATCGGAAAGTCTTGCCGTTACGCCGGACTCTCTGAACAGGTTTCCGAGCATAAGCATACCAAGAAGCGGTGCTACGGACGGAAGCAGTAAGGAACAGCAAAGAACAACGAATACCGGGAATACGACCTTCTCGACCTTGCTTACCTTACGAAGCTGCTTCATCACAATCTGACGCTCCTTCTTTGTTGTAAGGAGCTTCATGATCGGCGGCTGGATTAACGGGATCAGAGCCATGTAGGAATAAGCCGCTACCGCGATCGGAGCTACCAGATCCGGTGCAAGGTTGTTTGCAATATAGATAGCGGTCGGGCCGTCAGCGCCGCCGATGATACCGATCGCCGCACACTCACCGGGAGTGAACAGACCTGTCGCATTTGCAAGCATGAATGCGACATAGATACCAAACTGTGCAGCAGCACCTAAAAGAAGGCTGACCGGGTTTGCAATTAACGGGCCAAAGTCAGTCATAGCACCCACAGCCATAAAGATCAGGCATGGGAACAGGCTGGATTTTACACCGCTATACATAATTCTTAATACACCGGACTGATACCAGTTTTCAGCCTCGTCCATAAGGCCGGCCAGCGGAAGGTTCGCAAGGAACATACCGAAAGCGATCGGAAGCAGCAGGAGCGGTTCAAACTGCTTCACAATAGCCATGTATAATAAAATGAAGGATATGAGGAGCATTACCGCTTCCTGCCAGGTGATTGCGGCAAAACCTGACTGGGCTAACAGTTCCTCAAAAACTGTAAGTATATTCACGGGGCACCTCCTATTAGCTTAAGGTAACCAGAGTAGCACCTGTCTCAACAGTATCGCCTACGTTTACATTAACAGAAGCAACAGTTCCTGCTCCCGGAGCAACGATCTCTGTCTCCATCTTCATTGCTTCCATGACGATAACTACCTGACCATAGCCAACTGCATCGCCTGCTTTTACCTTAATATCAAGGATCTTTCCGGGCATCGGAGCTTCAACGACCTGTCCGCCTGCTGCCGGAGCTGCCGGTGCTACAGGAGCCGGTGCAGGTGCTGCTACCGGAGCTGGAGCCGGTGTCGGAGCTGCTGCCGGTGCAGGTGCTGCTGCCGGAGCCGGTGCAGAAGCAATGATCGGTGCCGGTGCGCTGACTGTTACGCCTCGATCCAGCGGCTTATATGCGTCTACTCTCTCGATCTCGATCTCATATTTCTTTCCGTTTAAAGTTGCTACATACTTCATAATTCTAATACATCCTTTCCTTTTTTGCTTTTCGCCTTTCTTATACGAGCATCCATATCTGCCGCATTAAAGTTCTTTTATACTTGTAACGCGGAACTCCTCTCCTGACAATCTTGCTTCCTCACTGATCGCCGCGAGAAGCACTGCATAGGATTCCTCATCAAGCGCCGGCACCGGAGCCGCCGCAGCCGCTGCTGCCTTTGGTGCATCTGCCTTAATGAATGCACCAAGAATCTTGGAAATGATCACGATAGCAATTGCCAAAGCAGCCAACGCGGAAAACACAACCAGCATTCCTACAGCCGAAATCAATGCAGAGTCCAAAACAGTCATTTCCTGCCCAGTCCACATATACTTACCGCACCTCCTTCATTTAGTCCCCTTTGGAAACTTTAGTAAATGTAATATTCCATATTGTGGAATGCATTCCATATTTTTTTCAGCGCATAAGGGCACTTCAAAAGTCAGCACCCAAAACCCTATATCCGCTATGCAATTTTCACAATATCTTAGCTTGAGTATATCAGCTTTCCTCAAAAAAGTCAACTAAGGCCCCCTTAAAAATGACAGTAAAATAACAAACAATATGCCTGCATTTTTTACAGCATCCGGTTCGTGTCATTGACACACCCGGCTTCTTATAATACAATACTTTTTATAATCTGATGTCAGGGTACCAAGGTCTAAACCCACATGAGCTTGCTCATAGGTGGGTGAAAGACCTTGGTACCCGCCCCAATATGAGCATAAAAGTGGGATGACAATCCCACGATATGCGAATATTGGATAGGATTGTGGGAGTGCGCAGCACGGAACAATCCGCAGGCATCAAAATCGGGGGCTTTTGACCCCGATATCATAATCTTTTACCGAAGGGAGAATATATAAATTATGAAACAGATCAACCGTGTCACCCTTATCGGCCTCGGCGCCATGGGCGTTTTTTTTGCCCCGAGGCTCTCTGAGAAGCTCGGCGCCGGATTCCGTGTTATGGCAGAGGGCGACAGAAAGGATCGTCTGGAGCAGCGGGGAGTTACCGTAAATGGGATCAACTACCGTTTTCCTATTGTTACACCGGACACAGAGGAGGAACCCTCCGATCTCATCATCATTGCGGTGAAGGGATACGATCTTTTGCAGGCGCTTAAGGATATCAAAAATCAGGTTGGACCGGATACGATCCTCCTTCCTGTTCTGAACGGGGTGGAAAGCGAACAGCTGACTGCTGACACTTATGGTATGGAACACGTTCTGTATTCCTTTATGCGGATCAGCGTCGTTATGAAGGATGGAAAGACAGATTTCGATCCCAACGTCGGAACGATCCATTTCGGAGATGCTAAAAATGATCCGGAAAAGCTTTCCGAAAATGTACTGGCGGTAAAGGAGCTGTTTGACCGCTGCGGTATCAACTATAAGATCGATCCCGATATGATCCGGGGGATCTGGTTTAAATTTATGTGCAACGTAGCAGAAAATATGACGTGCGCCGTATTCGGCATCCCCTTTGGCGCCTTTCAGAAAAGCGAGGATGCAAATGCTATCCGCAGAGCAGCCATGTGGGAAGTGATCCATATCGCAAATAAGCTGGGGATTGATATCGGACAGACCGAGATCGACCGTCAGGAGCATACCTTAAAAAAGCTCCCTTACGAAAACAAGCCCTCCACACTTCAGGATCTGGAGGCCGGAAAACATACGGAAGCTGATATGTTTGCCGGAACCGTTGTTCGTCTCGGGAAAGAGCTTAAGGTCGATACTCCGGTCTGCGAATTTCTATACCACGGTCTCCGTATCATCGAAGACCGCCTGTTTGGAGAAATCTAATCGTAAAGAAAGGGATGTCCACAAATCAGTGAACATCCCTTTTTCTATATTTTTTCTATGTTCTTTTTATCTCTTTCTTATTCGCCTATTTCGGAAGCTTGAAGGAGCTCTTTAAGGAAACGATACGGTTATAGACCGGTTTTCCTTCCACGCTGTCTCTGCAGTCTGCACAGAAGAAGCCGTTTCTTACGAACTGGAAGCTGTCATAGGCCTTGGCCTCCATTAATGCCGGCTCTACATAGCCCTTAACGATCGTTTTTGAATTCGGGTTGAGGTTCAGTGTTCCGTCTGCATTTAACTTGCCCTTTTCCTCATCCACGATATTTTCGTAAAGACGACACTCCACTTCACCGGCAGTAGGAACGGATACCCAGTGGATCGTTCCCTTGACCTTACGGCCGGTAAAGCCGGATCCGCTCTTTGTCTCCGGATCATAAGTACAATGAATGACGGTAACCTTTCCGTTTTCATCCTTCTCAAAACCGGTACAGGTCACAAAATATGCACTCATGAGGCGAACCTCATTTCCTGGGAACAGTCTGAAATACTTTTTCGGCGGCTCCTCCATGAAATCCTCTCTCTCGATATAAAGCTCTCTTGAGAACGGTACCATTCTCTCTCCCAGCTCCGGATTTTCCAGATTGTTCGGAACCGGAAGCATTTCTGTCTGTCCTTCCGGATAGTTATCGATCACAAGCTTCACCGGATCAAGAACAGCCATCATCCTCGATCTTTTAAGCTTTAAATCTTCACGGATACAATACTCCAGCATTGCAGAATCTACTGAGCTGTTTGCCTTGGAGACTCCCACGAGATCCACAAACATTCTCAGGGATTCCGGTGTATAGCCTCTCCTTCTTAAAGCAGCAATAGTAACAAGACGCGGATCATCCCAACCGTCAACGATACCATCCTCTACCAGCTTTTTGATGTATCTCTTTCCTGTGACCACGTTTGTAAGATAAAGCTTTGCAAACTCGATCTGGCGCGGCGGATTCTCAAATTCACATTCCCTGACTACCCAGTCGTATAACGGTCTGTGATCCTCAAACTCCAGCGTACAGATGGAATGGGTGATGTGCTCGATGGCATCCTCGATCGGATGGGCAAAATCGTACATCGGATAGATACACCATTTATCCCCGGTATTATGGTGTGTCATATGTGCTACGCGGTAAATGACCGGATCACGCATGTTGATATTCGGGGAAGACATATCGATCTTTGCGCGAAGGACCTTCTCGCCATCCTGATAAACACCGTTTTTCATCTCCTCGAACAGCTTTAAGTTTTCCTCTACGCTTCTGTCCCTGTAGGGGCTGTTTTTACCCGGAGTATTGAAATCTCCGCGATATTCTCTGATCTGATCTGCCGACAGATCACATACAAAGGCTTTTCCCTTTTTAATCAGAAGAACTGCACATTCATACATTTTTTCAAAATAATCGGAAGCAAAAAACAGTCTGTCTTCAAAATCCGCTCCCAGCCATTTAACATCCGCGGTGATGGAATCAACGAACTCGGTTTTTTCTTTTGTCGGGTTGGTATCATCAAAGCGAAGATTGAATTTTCCGCCATATTCCTTTGCGAGCCCGGAGTTTAAAAGAATGGACTTTGCATGTCCGATATGAAGGTAACCGTTGGGCTCCGGTGGGAATCTGGTCTGGACATGGTCATATACTCCTTCCGCAAGGTCTTTATCAATTTCTTGTTCAATAAAGTTTTTAGAAACAGCCTCTTTTGTTTCCTCAGCCGGTTTTATATTATCAGCCATATCATTCTCCTCCATTTCGGTCAGCGGGATCTTTTACCTGTGATCCCTGACATAATAACCTATAGTATCACACTTTCCGAGAATATTAAAGAGAAAAATTTTATTTATCGAGATCTACGAACTCAAAATCATCATCCAGCTCCTCAGGTTCCTTTACGACCGGCTCCTTTGCAGCAGGCTCCGGCTTTACAGGGGCCGGCTTTTTCGATAACGGCTTCTCAGGCAGCGACTTCTCATATACAGGCTCCATATATTCCATATCCGGCTCATCCTCTGCCTGTCTTACTCTGCTGCGTCTTTCCGGCATGTTGTCTGTTTTTCTGGCTGTCCGATGTTCCTTTACCGGATCATCAAGGCTGCGGCCCGGGCCGGACGTATTTTTAGGCTTTCTTGTAAGAAGAAGGATGATCAGCACAATCAAAAGCAGGATACATACTCCAAAGAGACCGGCCACAATGTAACCCCGCACATTATAATCTTCCACAAGGCTGTTGTATTTTTCAATGACCTCCGCATTCAGCTTACGAAGCTCGGCGGCATCCGGATCCTGGAAATATCTCTGCAGCGTCATTTCCTTCTGATCGTAGCGATAGAAATTCTTTTCTCCGTCTGCATTCTGTCCGTATAAAATACAATATTCCAATGTATCTTCCGTATCCTTGCTGTAGATCCAGCCGTTTACTGTATGCTCGCCGATATCGATTGTACAGGGCTTAAAGTTCTCCGGCAGCTCTGTTCCCTCCGGGATATCCTCCGGCGGAAGCACAAGAATCATTTTTTCTGCCATACGCACTGTGATATATGGCGCCAGCACTCCGCTTTCAGCATCATATACGAAAAATTCCCCGTTGCCATTCTCATCGTTCATATAAATAAGCGTAACGCCCTTATCGTTCACTCCGGCCTGGATCGTCTTTCCTCCGTAGACATAATCTGTTACGGTAAAGCCCTCCGGCAGCAGTGAAGCATCAAAGGTATCCGCAGCTGTCCAATTTCCCTCTTGCACATTGACCGGCTCCTTAGAGGACTCTGATCCACCGTTGGTCTCTGTATTTTCAGGTGCCTCGCCCTCTACCTTTGTAACACGGATCGTGTAGGTCTTGGATGTAGTTCCGTCCTCCGCCGTTACCTTGCAGACCACTTCGTTTTCGCCGATGACAAGGTTATCCGCTCCCTGCACCGAAACACTTGCTTTTCCGTCTTTTGCAGGAGCACTCACCGTGATCTTATCCACAGTTCCGGAAACAGTAGCCGTATATTCTGTCACATCCTCCGAAAAAGCCGGCTGGAGGCTTCCGGGTGAGATCGTCAGAGAAGAAAGTCCGGCATCCTTTGATGCACTCTCCGATGCATTCACCTTTATGGAAGAATTTCCGACATGCTCGATGGAAACCGGTCTGGAATCCGCATCATAAACCTCCTGGGATTTTACCGTGATCGACGTCATACCGGCTTTCAATGCTTTAAATTTCAGCGTGAAGCTGAAGGTAGTCTGATTGGCAGATTCCATGGAACCGACGACCCGGACAGAACCGGCGCCTCCGTTCGCATTCGTGCCGCTCACAAACTCCAGTGCGGACGCATCATATTCCAGCATAACATCAGAGTTTCCCAATCCGGTTCCATCTGATAATGCGATCTTCATATTTACAGAAACCTGATTGCCTACCGATGCGGACGGGTCCGAAAACGTGATCTTCCCGGATGCCGCATAGACGGTCAGCAGCTGCCCCGGCAACGCCAAAAGCAGCATGGCAAGCGTCAGGAATAATGCTGAAATTCTTTTTAACTTTCTATTCATAACTGTCCTTTCTCCTCTACTCATTCAAAGCTATCACTTTATGATGGTGCGATCCCTACCTGAACCTGATCATTGTTCCCGGTTCCGTTATTGCCGGATGTTTCCGTGGCGGCAGACGATTCCGGGCTCTGACCCGGGCCCACATTCTGAGCGGAGCCTGTATTCTGCCCGGAGGTCTGGGTACTGCTTCCTGATGTCTGACCGGGGCCCGATGTCTGACCGGGACCTACGTTCTGACCGGAAGTCTGGGCACCGCCTGCATTTCCCGTCACAGGAACTGCCGGAGCACCATTTTGACGCACCACATTCAGGCGGTATGTACGGACAGCTCCGTTCTCTGCCTTTACATCCACATTGATCGTATTATTGCCGCTCTGCAGGTCAATAATACCTGTTCCCGAAACAGATGCTTTTGAATCGATCGCAGACGCCTTTACGGATATCTTATCAACAAAGGGATCAACGATAACATCGTAGCTCTCTGTGTCGCGGTTAAAGGTCGGTGTCAGCGCATATCCCTCTGCCTCAAGTGCAGAAAGCTTATTATTGGGGCTTCCGTCGACTGCCGGCTTCACACAGGCCGCCTCCGGCATATTCCGGTAGACCGGGATCTTAAATACCAGTGTTTCCTTCTTCATCTCATCGGTGTATGCTCTGGAAAGCTTCGCGCCTTCCCCGGCAGCGCCCTCCACATTCGTCATATATTGATGCTTATACAGGTTATTTCCCTGAATATTGAATTTTTTCAGATAAAATGTATCCTGTCCCTGGGAAACAAAGTTTTCACCATAATAGGATGCCCCTCCTGCTATGGATTTAGCAATGGTATTCCACGGACGTCCATAGCTTCCGGACTGGGCTGCATACCAGAGACCTCTTGTAACGGCTGACATGGTATCCGTCTGGTAGGCACCCACATTAAAGAAATTATAAATCCCTTCATAGCCTGCGGTCTTTCCGGAAATACTGCCGGAGGTTCCCTTTCCCTGCTCCTGTAATATCATGGCGCCTATTACATAAGGATTTACCCCGGATTGTGAGGCTGCATCCATAATAATATCGATATAGCTCTGGCCCTCCGGAACCGGGGAGGTGGAAGCTTCCCCGGTATTATCGCCTGTAATGACAGAGGCATCCATCCCCGGACCATATTCGACGCTGGGTACTGCTACCGTATGTGTTTCCCGTGTGCTTCCCGTAAGCCCCGGAGCGTCCGTGCTGACATCATTCGACGGAACAGCGACCGTACTCATTCCCGGGCCATAGTTCTGCCCCGGTGCGAGCTCTACCGAACCGTTTGAACTGTTTCCGTTATCTGTATTCTCGCCGGTACTCTCTCCTCCGGAAGTAATCGCTTTTTCAAGGAATGTTCCGGTGGCAAGACTTTTGAGCCCTTCCTTTGTCTGATGGGCACTGTCATAGGTATGAAGCAGGAACTGAAACACATAGATCTCGTTTAAGAAGTTTCTGGGATCCATATAGTAGCTGACAATATCACGGGAAGCTGCCACCCATGAGGCTCCGTCAAAACCGGTCCAGTGTCCGTTTCCCCAGTCATACGCACCATACTCTGTCGATTTCCATGAGGACAGGCTCCCTGAGGATACCAGATTGGCTCCTACCTTACTCTCGTTATCGATCACTTCATTCCAGTCCAATCCCGTGTTTTGCACCTGAAATACCCATGAGGGAAACTCCGTATGGAGTGTTCGGAGGGAATCCTTATAGCTTTCCGGAAAACCCTGCTGATTCATATAGGTTTCAAATTGGGGATCTGTAGAATAGGACACAGGAAATTTAATATAGGCAGAGGAGGCATACCCTTCTTCCGTTCCTCCGTTTACACCGTAACGGATCTTATACCAGGTTACACCATCAGCTGCCTTTTCTTCTCCGACTACGGTTACAGCTGCCCCGTAAGACAGCTTTCTGATCAATGCTGCGCTTGTACCGGCGCCATTTCTTACATTCAATGTTGTCGCATTCACGATCGCCGATCTCTGCGATGCAGCGTATACGCGGTTCATTCCATCATAAAAAAATCCCGCGCCGCCTGCTGACTGTACTGTTAACAGCGTACCCATCAGAGCCGCCAGGATTCTTACCTTTCGTTGTCTCATATTTTATCTCTCCTGCCGTAATTCCTATTATTAATTCCTGTCCGTGCCTGCTTTATGTAAAGCGGACATTCGCAATCCGCTTCGCTACTTGCTCATGAACGCAGTCGCTTCGCGATCTGTCAGTGGGAGC
>CAKRPJ010000063.1:0-10239 GCA_934376955.1 uncultured Lachnospiraceae bacterium
AGCTCCTTCTGATAAACTGCGGAGCAGTTATTCGGTTATGAGCAAGTAGCGAAGCGGATTGCGAATATCCGCTTGACGAGACTTTACAGAAGACAAACTGTAAGGTCTCTTTTTCTTTATGCAAAATCATTATAAGGAGGAAGAAAAATTGGAGCCATCATTTATCTATGAAGCAAAGGAACACACCCTTATCATTCATCTGCCGAGGGAATTTGATCATCATAACTGCAGGAATCTGAAATATGAGACTGATCTTTTAATGGCAGAAAACTATATTTCAG
Source organism: uncultured Lachnospiraceae bacterium (assembly GCA_934376955.1). Taxonomy (GTDB): domain Bacteria; phylum Bacillota; class Clostridia; order Lachnospirales; family Lachnospiraceae; genus CAKRPJ01. The sequence goes on from CAKRPJ010000063.1 coordinate 282, forward strand.
GGATCATTTTTGATTTTACACAGACCCAGTTTATGGACAGCTCCGGGATCGGGATCCTCTTAAACCGCTATAAAGAGATACATGCCGGAGGCGGCAAGGTCTCCTTTTACGGTGCCTGTCCTCAGGTGATGCGTGTGTTAAAGATCGCCGGGATACCGGCTTTGATGAAGGAGTATGACTGCAAAGAGGCAGCAATATTCGGTTAGGAGGGGATGAAGGTGAAAAAGAGAGAATTTATGTCTATGAAGATGGATAGTCTTTCGGAAAATGAAGAATTTGCCAGAGTTGTTGCAGCTGTTTTTGCAAGCCGCATGGATCCCACCATCGAGGAGATCGATGATATCAAGACAGCTGTGTCGGAAGCCGTGACAAATGCGGTGATCCATGGATATCAGGAAAAAGAAGGGATCATAACGTTAGAAGCATCGGTGGAGGATCGGCTGCTGACGATCATCGTGCAGGATGACGGGATCGGAATGGCGGACGTGGAAAAGGCAATGGAGCCGATGTATACCTCAAGACCGGGAGAACGTTCCGGCATGGGCTTTTCCTTTATGGAGGCATTTATGGATCAGGTGGAGGTGGTTTCTGCCCCGGGAAAGGGAACAACAGTGACCATGAGAAAGAAAATCGGCAGGTGAGTGAAAATGGCAGATACCATGGAATATATCAGGCGGGCACACCAGGGGGATAAGGAGGCCAGAGATGCACTGGTTACGGAGAACATGGGGCTGATCTGGAGCATCGTGCGAAGATTTTCCGGCCGCGGATATGAACCGGAGGATCTGTTCCAGATCGGGAGCATCGGACTCATCAAGGCGATCGATCACTTTGATCTTGGCAAGGAGGTAAAGCTATCTACCTATGCAGTTCCGATGATAACAGGAGAAATACGGAGATTTTTGCGGGATGACGGAATGATCAAGGTGAGCCGCCCCCTTAAGGAGCTTTCAATGAAAGCGAAGACGGCAAGAGAGAAGCTTCAGTATACTTTAGGGAGAGAACCGACCATCGAGGAGGTGGCCGGAGAGATCGGAGCCAGCCGTGAGGAGGTGGCGGCATCCATCGAGGCGGGAGCTGAGGTCGAGTCAATATACAGACCGATAAACAGAGAGGATGAAGGGAATGGCTGCCTGATGGAGCAGATCCCGGTCGAAGATCCTGAAGGCGAAAGGTTGCTGGATCGGATGGTGTTAGCGGAGCTTATCAGAAGCCTTAATGAAACGGAGCGAAAGATCATCATCGGACGTTATTTTGAAAATAAAACGCAGACAGCCATCGCAAAGGAGCTTGCCATCTCTCAGGTTCAGGTATCACGCCTTGAGAAAAAAATATTGCTGCAGCTTCGGCAGAAGCTTGTAAACGGGGAATAGAATATAAAATTAAGCACATACTTCTGACATAAAGCGAAAGGAATGGATATGTGCCAATGAAATCAACGCGGAAAACAGCAGGGCTGTTGAAAATGGTAATCCTCCTTCTGGCTCTTGCTTTAACAGGCTGGTATCTGCTTTTTGAATGGGAGCAGAAAGCTTATGAGCCGGAAGGAACCCTTGTGTGGATACCGGAAGGAAAGCCGGTGGCATGGTGAAGCAGGATACAGTATATTTGAAGCTTGCCCAGATCACGCAGGTATATGAGCCGACTGTCTATTTAAAGGACATTGCAAAGGTGCATTGCAAAAACAAGGTGACGGAGGCACGCGTGAAGTCGCTTCGCATCACCACGTTCCCGGATAAGGAGCGGAGGGCCTCTTATATCGGAAGTATCATGGAGCTGCTTGCCGGTCTTGAGGAAACAGGTGCAGACATACAGGTGGATAATTTAGGGGAAGTGGATTTTATCATTTCCTATGTACCGGGGGGAAAGGGAAATCGGATCCTCCAATGGCTGAAGACATGGTTTGTATGTGCAATTTCTTTTTTCGGAGCTGCCTTTGCCATAATGACCTTTAATAACGATGCCAGTGTAACGGAAGTGTTTGCAAATATCTGTTATCTTGTTACGGGGGAAGAAAGCTCGGGCTTTACTGCTCTTGAGATCTCCTATTCGGTGGGTCTATCGCTGGGGATCCTTATATTTTTTAATCATTTTGCTTCATGGAAGATCACCGTCGATCCGACACCTATTGAGGTGGAAATGCGGCTGTATGAGGAGAATCTGAATAAGACATTGATCCAGAATCATGGGAGAGAGGAGAAGGGGATGGATGTTTCTTAAATTAGCCATACTTGTTCTTTTGGGGGTATGTGCAGGCGGAGTGATCTCTGCCGGGATATTTGCCTTCCTTGCCATTATCGGAATATTTCCGAGACTGATCCATTATACCGGGACAAAGAGATCGATCCTATTGTATGAGTCATTGCTGATCCTTGGCGGGACAACAGGAAATATTTTGGATCTTTATCATGTACCCATCGCCGGTACAGGCACGGCAGCTCTTATTGTGTGGGGATTGTTTTCCGGGATCTTTGTGGGGTGCCTTGTCATGTCACTGGCAGAAACCCTGAAGGCGTTTCCTGTCTTAGGGCGCAGGCTTCGCATGACCGTGGGGATCCAGTATATGATACTCGCCATTGCTGCCGGTAAGCTGGCAGGTGCTTTGCTTTACTTTAAGATCAGACAGGGGTAAACAGAAAGGAGAAAAATGGAGATTAATGCAAAAGAATATGAGAGCTATGTAAAACAGGTCACACCGGTTCACAGTACCTTTAAAAACATGCTTCGTGCATTTGTTATCGGAGGTGGGATCTGCACGACCGGCCAGATCCTCTTAAACATTTATAGAAGCCGGGGCATGGATCAGGAAACGGCGGCAGCATGGACGACCCTTACCCTGATCGCGGCCAGCGTGATCCTGACAGGGCTTGACATTTACCCAAAGCTAGTTAAATTTGCCGGAGCCGGGGCGCTGGTGCCTATCACAGGCTTTGCGAATGCCGTCGCCGCCTCCGCAATTGAATACAGGGCAGAAGGACAGGTCTTTGGCATTGGCTGTAAGATATTTACGATCGCAGGGCCGGTCATTCTCTATGGGATCTTATCAAGCTGGTTTCTGGGAGTTCTTGAATGGATATTTACTGTCTTATAGTCAGGTGAGAGAATACAGAAAGGATGATGGATATGGCAAATACACAAAAAGGTCGCGCCAGTCTCCTTTATGAGGAACCGCCATTGGTGCTGGGGGCCGCCTCGATCGTTGGCGAAAAAGAAGGAAACGGCCCCATAGGGAGCTGCTTTGATAAGATCGAGATGGATCCGCTGCTGGGAAAAAAGAACTGGGAGGAGGCAGAAAGTGAGCTATTACGCCGGACAGCTGAGCTGGCTATTGAAAAGAGCGGTATTAAAAGAGAGGAGATCCGGTATTTTTTTGGCGGTGATCTTCAGGCACAGCTTTCCGCCACATCCTTTGGATGTCAGGAGCTAAAGATCCCGATGTTTGGACTCTATGGGGCTTGTTCCACAATGGCAGAGGCAATGCAATTAGGGACGATGGCAGTTGCGGGAGGCTTTGCAGATCATGTAATGGCAGCGGCCTCCAGCCATTTTGCCTCCGCAGAAAAGCAGTTTCGATTTCCGTTGGAATATGGGAATCAAAGGCCATATTCCGCTACATGGACGGTGACCGGTTGCGGAGCTGTGATCCTATCAGATGGCCGCAGCCGGAAAACAGACAGGAAAGAAAAGCCGCTGGCGGTAATTTCAGGGATCACCACCGGAAGGATCATCGATATGCAATGCAGGGATGCCATGAATATGGGAGCGGCCATGGCAATGGCTGCATTGGATACGATACTGACAAATTTTAAAGATCTGGGAGTCGATGAAAAGTATTATGACCGGATCATCACAGGAGATCTCGGAAAGATAGGACGGAGGCTTTTACTGGATTATATGTATAAGGCAGGCTATGATATGGAGAGCCGGTATATGGATTGCGGGATCTGTATATTTGACGGGGAAACTCAGGATACGCATGCCGGGGGAAGCGGCTGCGGCTGCAGCGCCTCTGTCTTATGCGGATACATTCTTCCGAAGCTTCGCGACAGAGAGTGGAGGCGGGTGCTTTTTGTGCCGACAGGAGCACTGTTATCGACTGTCAGCTTTAATGAAGGAAGAAGTGTGCCGGGGATTGCCCACGCTGTTATTCTGGAGAGCAGATAAAGAGAAAGGATGAAGAAGATTGGAATATGTAAAGGCGTTTCTGATCGGCGGGAGTATCTGTATGCTGGTCCAGCTCCTGCTGGACCGAACAAAGCTGATGCCGGGACGTGTGATGGTACTCTTAGTTACAGGTGGCACGATACTGGGCTTTCTTGGCATTTATGAGCCCTTTGCAGAGTGGGCAGGGGCAGGCGCCACCGTTTTACTTACCGGCTTTGGAAATACACTCTGGAAAGGCATGTCGCGAGCTCTCACAGAAGACGGTCTGCTCGGTCTGTTTAAGGGAGGCTTTACCGCCTGCGCGGTCGGTGTCAGCGGCGCTCTGATCTTCGGTTATCTGGGGTCGCTGATCTTTAAGCCGAAAACGAAGAAATAAGCAATAATAAAGGCTGCTGCAAAATCAGAATTTGCAGCAGCCTTAAACTTTACCTTATTTTTACTGGTAGCCTGGTCCACGCGGAATGTAGATCTGATCGAGAGGAGACTTTGGAACAAAGGGCTCTGTCTCGATGGGCTCCGGTGTTTCCTGCGTTTCCTGCGTTTCCGGCGTTATGGTGGCCGGTTCCGTATGGATCGTACATAGTCCGGGGAGATGATAATTGCTGTCATCCGTAGGGCCGCTTTCTCCTTCCGGCAGCACCATGAAGGTACGCTGGACTCGTAAGCTTTCCGGACAATAATCCGTCGGTAGGCCTCCGGACTCCGAACAAACAGTGGTGAGAACGTGGTGGTCACAGATCTCGGTAGGTACGGTGCCTTTTGCAAAATATTCAGTGTAGATGGAGCTTCCGCGCGGGTCTCCCTCACAGACTCCCGGATTTGGGAGCATTCCTGACTTCCTGCACACACTGGCGGTCTCTATGGAGGAAGGAACCTCAAAGCCTGTGTCTGCCAGGCCTTCATGAACACTCGTCATGATCTTTCTCCAGATCGCCTTATGGTAGGAGGTACTGCTGCCGATGGCAGAGATCTTCTGGTTGTCATCGCAGCCGGACCAGATTCCGGCGGTATAATAGGGGGTATAGCCGACAAACCAGATATCGTTATTACTTGTAGTGGTACCGGATTTACCTGCATTGGACATTCCGGCAATATTGGCAGATGCACTCGTGGAATTCAGGCTGATGCCGGAGGAAGCGTACATTCTGCTGCTGTCCATCGACTGGGCGAGGGCATCGGTGAGAAGGAAAGCGGTAGAATCCTTCAGGACGCGCTTTGTCTCGGGCTCATTTTCCAGAAGAACTTTGCCATTATGGTCAAGGATCCGCGTGAAAAATACAGGCTTTGTATAGATTCCGCCGTTAGCGATGGATGCATAAGCAGCGGTAAGCTCAAGGTTGCTGACTCCGTTTGTGATGCCCCCCAGAGCTGTGGAGGCGTTATAATCGGAATCGGTAAGGGAGGTGATCCCAAAGCTTCTGGCATATTCCACACCCAGCTGGGGGGTCACCGTTTCAAGCATACAGCGGACTGCCACAATGTTCATGGAATATACGATACCGTCACGGATCGTGCTGTAGCCCATATAGCCCTTCTTGGCATACCAGTTGCGGAACGTTTTTTCACCGACGGAATATGGCGCATCGTAGTATACGGTACTTAAGGTTGCCCCACAGGTGTCCAATGCGGGAGCAAAGGCGGTAATGACCTTAAAGGTCGATCCCGGCTGGCGCAGCGTGTTGGTGGCACGGTTTAAGGATAGGCTCATTTCTTTTTCGCCTCGTCCGCCGTTTATGGCTTTTACGAATCCGGTGGACTGATCCATAAGGACAAAGGAAATCTGCGGCTGGAGAATATAGTGAACGGATTCGCCGATCACCGTATCACCATCGGTAAGGAGAGAGTCCTTGTAGGCTTCGATTGCTGCTGCCGCTTCCTCCTTTGTATCAAACAGGCCATTATAGGAAGTCTGTCCCTTTTCATTCTTGAAATATTTTTTCATGGACTCATTCGAGTAATTCGTCACGCTTTCGTCAGCGTGCTGGACAGAGAGGCGGTAATCAACAGAATAGTAGACTACATCGTAGTTTTCCGGGTTATTGACCTCCCGGTCTACGATTGCCTGAAGCTCCGGATCCTGGGTCGTCTCGATCGTCAGTCCGCCCGAATAGAGCAGATTGTAGGCCTGGGTTTCGGTATAGCCCTTCTTTTCCTGTAGGGCAGCCATTACCTGTTCAACAAGCTCATCGGTAAAATAGGAATAAGGTGTCTGGCTTTCCTTTGCCACAAGATCCACATTCTGGATCCGGGAGTAGACGTCATCAGCCAGTGCCTTTTCCTGATCCTCCTTTGTGATAAGGTTCTGCTCGTACATATATTGAAGGATGACACGCCGCTTTTCTTCATTATTTACGCGTCCCTTCTGAGAGAGGGGATTGAACCGGGAGGGGTTCTGGGTGATCCCGGCAATAACTGTTGCCTCTGAGAGTGTCAGGTCGGAAACTTCCTTTCCGAAATAACGCTTTGCGGCTGCCTTTACACCCAGCGTGTTGTTTCCGAGGTTGATCGTATTCAGGTAGTTTTTCAGGATTATTTTTTTATCCATAACCTTTTCAAGCTGGATAGCCAGATACTGCTCCTGTATCTTTCGTTCCAGCTTTTCTCCGAAGGAATCCTCGTTTCCGCCGGCAAAGACATTGTTCTTGATCAGCTGCTGCGTCAGGGTGCTGCCGCCTCCGGCGCTTGTATCTCCGGTGAGGACACCGACTGCCGCCCGGATCATGGAACGCGGGTCAACGCCCTTGTGTGTCCAGAAGCGGGAGTCCTCGATAGCGATAAACGCATCGATCAGACACTTAGGCAATTCTTCATACGTTGCTTCCTGACGGTTGGCTCCGGATTTTACAAGAGTTTCCGTCAGGTTTCCCTTGCTGTCATAGACCATGGTTGCAAAACCGCTGGGCTCGATGCTGGCCACATCGATCTCGGGGGCTGAGTCTATGATGCCTTTAAAGATCCCATAGCCCAGACTGATACCGAGCACAAACGCAAAAATAACCATCACAAGAATGATCTTTAAAAGAAATACGATCAGCTTGGAGGTAAGCTTTTCTGATTTGGATGTGCTCTTTTTCAGCTTCCGGGTTATCTCATTTTTTCCATAGTTCATTCAGGAAGCCTCCTTTATTATTTCCCCATTATAACAAACTTTCCCGGAATATTCAAGTATGCCTCTCCGCCGCAGTGCGATCCCCTCCATGGAGGGACTTTTGGCTCTATCAGAGCAAAAAAAGACTGCCGCACCTTAATGCAGCAGCCCTTCAATATTTCTTATCTAAGAGCCAGACTCTTTTCATAATATTCTCTGCGGATATCCTCCGGTACGAGGCTTCCGCCGGTCGCCCATGCGATATGGATCGACTGTTCCATCTTATCTTCAAGACCATGTTCTTTTAAGAACTGCTTTCCGGCCTCGCTGGAGCATAACTTAGCCGGTCCCATGAATCCGGCACAGGAGCTCGGCTCAATGAAGATTCCTTCTTCATCCTTTAATGCGCCCATAAAGCGGTAGAGGTTATCGTCCTCAACAGTAAACTCGCCGGCCAGCATATTTGCAATCGTCTTTCCGACAAAGATGGAGGGTCTTCCTACTGCAAGGCCATCTGCATCTGTTTTTCCGGAAAGTCCGATATCCTGAACGCAGATATCATTGTGCATGCCGGTCATGACACCTAAGAGCATACATGGAGCCTGAACCGGTTCCTCAAAGAAGCAATATACATTGTCACCGAAGATCTGCTTTAAACCAAAGGTAACGCCGCCCGGTGCTCCGCCGACGCCGCAGGGGATATGTACGATCAGAGGATGCTCGCTGTCCACAAGAAGACCGGCCTCCTCAAGTTGCTTTTTCAGGCGCTTTGCTGCTACAGCATAGCCCATAAACAGGTTAACGGAGTTTTCATCATCAACAAAATAGCTCATTGGGTCATTTTCAGCAAGCTTACGGCCCTGCTTTACTGCTTCACTGTAGTCGGAAGCATATTCTACGACATGAACGCCCTTTTTACGCAGTAAGTCCTTTTTCCACTGTTTTGCATCCATGGACATATGGACGGTAACATCATAGCCGAGGGTAGCACTGATAATACCAATGGATAAGCCTAAGTTTCCGGTAGAACCTACATGGATGGCATGCTTACCGAAGAAATCCTTAAACTCCGGGGAAGCAAACTTTTCGTAGCTTTCTCCTTCTTTTAACATACCCTTAGCAAGTGCGAGATCTTCGGAATGCTTTAAAATTTCATAGATGCCGCCTCTGGCCTTTACAGACCCTGCTACTGCCAGATTGCTGTCCATCTTTAACAGAAGACGGCCGGTAAGCTCTGCCTTCCATACATCGTTAAGATGTTTCTTCATCTTCGGGATTTCTTTTAATGGGGATTCGATCAGTCCTCCGGATACCTCTGTTTCCGGGAATACTTTTCTGATAAAGGGAGCAAAACGATCCCATCTGCGTTCTGCGTCATCGATATCAGCCATGGTAAGTGTCTGTCCCTTTAAAATCTCCTCCATGCTAAGCAGCTCGGGATTCATCCATACGACTTCTTTGGCCTGCTCCATATCCTTGATAAGAGGAAATCTGCTTTCGAGTTCTTTTAAGTTCTCCATCATAAACTAATCTACCCTTTCTTTATTTACTTGGTTTGAGTGTGTTAATTACAGCTAAAAATATATTAAACCATACTTTACACTTTGTAAATAGGATTCATTCATATTTTACAGTATTTCTGATATAATAAGGGCACCGAATAACTGCTCCGCAGTTTATCAGAAGGAGCTTGCACTCCTCCTGATACAAGCAAGTCCCCACCCACTGTTTATTGCTTTTCGCAATTGAAGCAGGGGACTTACTTGATTCGGTTAAAAGCTGGGTGGTGTTACAGCGAAAATGATGTGAACGGCTGAATCGCCGGGGTTTTTCCATTGGTGGGAGGTAAGGGGAGGAATGCGTATGCTGTCTCCCTCCTGCAGGAAGTATGTGGATCCTGCGACCTGGATCTCAACACTTCCCTCCATCACATAAGCGACCTCCTCACCGGTATGCTCCTGAGGTGCTTTTCCGGAGGTAAAGCCCGACGGAATGGACATCATGCAAAATTCAATACTCCCTCTAACGTCCGGAGTCAAAAGGGTATAGGAAAGGTCATCTCCCGGCTTACCGATCGTCTTATTTTCCCCTTTTTTGACGACCAGCTGAACCTGGGGCTGTTCATCCTTGAAAAAACGGAACATCGGTATATCCAGCGCCTGAGCAATAGCCTTTAAGGTACTTATAGACGGATTTACAAGGTTTCTTTCGATCTGGCTAAGCATGGAGGCTGTAGTTCCGGCACGCTTTGCCAGTTCCCTGAGGCTCATGTTTCTCATGTTACGGAAATCCTGGATCTTTTTGCCAAGGTCGATATCTTCAATCATTTATTAATTCTCCGTTATCTATTAGTGTAGGCGGTCTTATATAAACTAGTATAGCATAAATGACGGCCAAAACAAGAAGATTATTCCAATTGTGAAAAGGATTGTGAAATGCCGGCCTTTGTATTATGATACAGATACACGGTAAAAGAGCAAGATAAGAAGGGGAGAAATACAGATGACAGACAGCTACAAGATCCTGTATAGCGGCGGTGAGGCCGAGATCGAGGTAAAAAAGTCAAGATTCATTGCAAATCTGAAGCCGGTAAAGTCGGAGGAGGAGGCAGCAGCCTTTATTGCCGAGATACGAAAAAAATATTGGGATTCGCGGCACAACTGCACCGCGTTTACAATAGGAAGAAATCATGACCTTACCCGCTGC
>CAKRPJ010000064.1:0-10106 GCA_934376955.1 uncultured Lachnospiraceae bacterium
CTACAAAATCCGGTATCGCACCGTTCTACTCCGATAAATATGCAAAGATCGGTTTCCAGGTAAGCGAGCTGTTCGGCAGCGAAAAAGAGCTTATGGATAAGGTGGAGAACGTCTGCACATTAAAGAATGTAATGCTGGAGCATCTCTATCATAAGCCGCTTCTGGATCCTAAGGAAATATTTAACACATTGATGGAATATAAGGAGATGGTCGCTCCCTATGTCTGCGACGTTTCAAAGTATCTCCATGATGCCATCAAGGAAGGAAAGACGATCCTTCTTGAGGGACAGCTCGGTTCCTTAAAGGATCCGGATCACGGAATTTATCCGATGGTCACCTCCTCATCCACTCTGGCCGCTTATGGTGCGATCGGAGCAGGTATCCCGCCTTATGAGATCAAAAATATCACTACAGTGGTTAAGGCATACTCCAGTGCAGTCGGCGCAGGCGCTTTCGTCAGCGAGATCTTCGGAGAAGAAGCCGACGAATTAAGACGCCGCGGCGGAGACGGCGGTGAATTTGGTGCGACAACAGGCCGTCCGAGACGTATGGGCTGGTTTGATGCTGTTGCATCCAGATACGGCTGCCGCATTCAGGGTGCAACAGAGGTTGCCCTGACGGTTCTTGATGTTCTCGGATATCTTGATGAGCTTCCGATCTGTGTGGGCTATGAGATCGACGGAAAGATCACAAAGGATTTCCCGACTACCGCATATCTGGAGAAGGCAAAGCCGGTATACAAAAAGCTTCCGGGCTGGAAATGCGATATCCGCGGAATTAAGAATTATGAGGATCTTCCGGAGAACTGCAGAAAATATATTGAAGCGATCGAGGAAGAACTGGGAGTTCCGGTCACCCTGGTATCCAATGGCCCGGGACGTGAGGACATTATCATTAGAAAATAGGTAACTATTCAGTACCTTCATAGTTACAAGCAAAAATCCATTCCAAATCGGCTGCGCCGATGGGATTTTTGCCTTCCAGCTTATGTTTTCTTACGGTCAGCGCAGCAAGTGCGCAGACCTACTGAGCAGTTACGAAAATAGTTCCAAAGATCAGACGTCTGTTTGGTTAGGAGGGTGTTATCAATGAAAAAGTGGATGCAAGCGGCAGCTTTTGGACTTGCATTTGCCGCGCAGACAATGTTTTTTGCTTATGGCGCCGAGGGCAGATGGATATCGGATAATGATTTATGGATGTATCAGAGACCTGACGGGAGTATGGCTAAAGGCTCGTGGGAGGATATCAACGGAGAGTGGTATCATTTTACCGCCGACGGCATCATGCAGACCGGCTGGCAGAAGGTAGGAAATCAGATGTACTGCTTTGAGGAGAACGGTGTACTGGCAGAAGGCTGGCGCTCTCTGACAGATTCAGACGGAGTGAAGTGGTACTTTTTCGATGAAAACGGAAATGCGGCCCTTCAATGGAAAAAAATAGAGGGAAAGTGGTACTGGTTTTTGCCCTCCGGAATCCTCAATATGGAGGAATCCAGAAGCATCGACGGGCGCAGATATTATTTTCGTGAAGACGGAAGCCTGAGAACAAATGAATACCAGAAGTTTAAGTATTTAAATTACGATGGCCTTTCCGACAGCGAATACAATATAAAGGCAGAGAGTGCAAAGGGAAAGAAGGTCAAGGCTGACGAATCCGATCAGGAGGAGATTGCCGATAAGATAAACCTGCTTCCAGAGGGCTGGAGAAAGACCTTTATCGACGAGGACTGGCACTTTGTTTATTGTCCGGAGAAGGAGTATTATGCAGCCGTAAAATATGAAGATGATGATGACCGCTATGAAGTAAAATTCAAGGTCAATACATCGAAGCAGACGCTGCATTTTGCAGAGCCCGAGGCTGTATGGCCGGCATTCGGAGAATTTATATACCGGAATGTCAAGAAGGAGCTGAGAGCGGAAAACTATGCGGCAACGGTAGACGATCTGCTCAACGAGATCATTGATCTGGAAAAGATCCCGGATTCCTACTATAAGAATTATCAGAAGATATTCGGTGTCCTTTTTGCCGGATACATGGATCCGGAGAGCCGTGAAACAATGAAAGAAAGTATGCCGGAGCTGGTTCACATCGTTGAAAAGATCATCTCAAGCCGCAGGGCAGACGGTACTGTGATATCAGAAGATAATAAATAGATAAATAAAGAATAAAAATCCGCGGATAGGTATTATCCGCGGAGCATTACCTGGGCGGTGAAGACATCTTCCGTATAAGTGAAGGTGCTTGCACCGCCGCATTTTTCGCATATACGCCGGACAGACTGGATCCCGATCCCGTTTTTCCGGTTTTTTCTATTCTCTTTTGTGGAGAGAAAGACGCCATCCCTGCTTTTTATCTCTCCGCTGTAGGCATTCTCGACATGGATCAGTACGATACAGCCGGCATGTACGCTTGCTTCTACGAGTATCCGGCGTTTTTCTGGAGCTGTTTTGAGACTTGCCTCAAGAGCATTTTCGAGCAGGTTGGAGAATACAAGGCACAGATCGATGTCATCGGTAGGAAGCTTTTCCGGAAGAACCAGTTTTGTCCGGAAGGGGATATCGTTTCGTTTGGCTAATGCACAATAATATCCGATCACGCTGTCAATGATCCTGTTTTCACAAAAGCACATATCCAGATCCGGGATCTGATTTCCGGCTTCCTTCAGATATTCTTGTATTCCTTTAAGATCGTTGGCTTCCGCCATAGAATAGATAAGGTTAAAATGATGGCGGAGATCGTGGCGGGCATGGCGTGTCTCCTCGATGGCGGAGCAGAGATTTTCGTATCGCGTCTGCTGCATGGACAGAAAATAGTTTTCCTGCTGAAGCTTTGCGTTGCGGTTCAGGCTGCTGGCGATCAGAAGGAACATAGTGTAAAAAAGCACAAGAAGAAACAGAAGCACGATACTCATGACGATATAGATCGCAAGGATACGTCCTGTATACAGGGTGCTTTTATATTTGGGTACTATGTAAATATTCAGACCGATGAAAACAAGAGGCAGGATCCAGAATACATACCAGGTCTGGGCGAAGTTTTCATCAATAACAAGAGTTTTGGCAGAATGTGTTGCCGGATACCAGGCGATCGCTACAAAAAGCCACGCAAGCAGATTGTATAGCACACCGGCACCGACGGTAAACCAGAGCTCTGTCTTTTCCGGATCATAGGCCGCAGTGATAACGGCATCAATGGCTCTGGAAAAGCTGTTAAGGCAGGAGAATACAGCACATACAGCCAGAAATATGCTTGCGGATTTCCAGACGGAGACCGGAAGTGTTTTTATATATATGATACCGAGCAGGATCAAGATCAGAGTGAGGATCGAGCCAGTTCCGATTCCTGCATAGCCGCAAAACAGTCCTCCCAGAAGGCAGAGTAAAGCGAGCAGGGAGAACAGATGGAGGTTCAGTCTGCGAAAGGAAATGCTGATCTGATCATACATTGGCAGATATGCCAGCAGCATGCCCGGGACCACGACGGAAAGCTCAAGAAAAGGACGGAAAGGAATATTCATGTACTTTGTGCCTCCTCCTTTCAAGTTAAACGTTAAATATCCATCCCGATTATAGCATAAAGTCCATAAGGAATCCAGCTTAGGCAATGAAAGAGGAGCTTTTTGAGGGACTTACGGTATGGGATTGATCGATGAGACTTGGATGACACTTGACGAAAGGAACCAATGCTGTTACTATATAAATATAACAACTGATACATTAAGAGTATTGGATCGAAAAAGGATGGTGAGAAAATGATACTCAAGATCGATTTTGACAGTGAGGAAGCATTGTATATCCAGCTTTGCAACCAGATCATCCGGGGAATTGCAACGGAGATGCTTCATGAGGGTGATAGTCTTCCTTCGGTAAGACAGCTCGCTGATGAGATCGGAATCAACATGCATACGGTCAATAAAGCATACGCTGTATTAAGACAGGAGGGATTTCTGCGTCTCGACAGAAGACGTGGGGCAGTGATCGCTCTCGATATGAATAAATTGCAGGCTCTGGATGAGATGAAGGAGAGCCTTGCTCTTTTGATCGCCAGAGGAGTCTGCAAAGATGTAGGCAGAGATGAGATCCATGCCCTTGTGGATGAGATCTATGATGATATCTGCGGAGAGGATTAAGGAGGAAAAATATGCTTTGTGAACACTGCAAAATGCGGGAAGCGACCGTTAAATATGTGGAAGTGGTCAATGGAGTGAAAACAGAGCATAATCTCTGTGCCCATTGTGCCGCCCGGCTGGATGTGGGGCAGTATTCGGCCCTGTTTGAGGGGGAATTTCCATTGGGAAAGCTGTTGTCCGGGCTTTTGGGAATCCAGAATGCAGAGCAGGGGGAGGAACGCTTTAAAGGAGCAGCCTGCCCAACCTGCAAGACCACCTATGCAGAATTTGTTAAGAACAGCCGATTCGGCTGCGCGGACTGCTACAGTGTATTCGGGCCTCTGATCCGGGAAAATATCCGTCACTTACAGGGGAGTGAGCGCCATGTAGGAAAAAGACCGGATGACTTTTTGCGGGATGGCCAGAGGGATGCAAAAAGCACAGAAGCATATAAGCTTACCGTGGAAGAAACCAGAGAGCTGTTAAAGAGAAAGATAAAGGATGCAGTCAGTCGAGAGGACTATGAGACAGCAGCTTCCTTACGGGACCGGTTGCATAAATTGGAAGGAGAGTCGAAGGGGAATGGAGAAGTGGTTTGATATACCTGAGCAGGACGACAGCAGCGTGATCTGTACCCGCGTCCGCTTTGCGCGAAACTGGAGAGAATATCCATTCCCGGGTAAGATGACTGCCGAACAGAGTGAGGAGCTGGTAGACCGGCTTTGCAGGATATTTAAGGATGAGCCGACTGACCGGCTTCCTGCCTCTGAGTTCTCTTATCTCAACAGAATGTCAGAGCTTGATAAGGCGGCCTTAAGAGAACGCTGGGCACTTACAAAAAGTGCCGCTTCCGGAGAAATGAGTGCCGGACTTTTTATTACCGGAGACGAGAAATTCAGTATCCTTATAAACGGCGACGATCATATTCGGATCCAGGCGGTGGAAAAGGGACTTTCCATGGAAGAATGCTTCAGCAGGGTAAATGCGGCGGATGATACGATCGCGGAACGGATCGAATATTCATTTGATGAAAAGTATGGATACCTGACCTCCTATCCGACCAATGTGGGAACCGGTCTCAGAGCTTCTGTGCTGATGCATCTGCCCTGCCTTTCCAGACGGAAGGACTTTAACAGCCTGACGGCGGAGATGGGGCGGTTCGGAACACGGATCCGCGGCATTTACGGAGAAGGAGCGGAAAATTTCGGATCTCTCTATCAGGTTTCAAACCAGCGAACTCTTGGACAGACAGAAACGGAGATCACGGATCTGGTCGTCAAGGCGGCAAAGGAGCTGGATGCACAGGAAAGACGGCTCAGAAAAGAGGCCCTTTCAAAAAGACCGGTAGCTTATGCGGATGAGGTTTATAAGTCATACGGAGTTTTAAAATATGCAAGACGGCTGACAAGAAGGGATGCTCTGGAATTTTTATCTCATGTCTTGCCGGGATTCCGGGACGGTATTGTTGAAACGAAGGAGCCGTGCTCCGTATATGCCCTGATGCTCGGGATCCAGCCGGCCAATTTATTAAAAAATGCCGGTCATCCATTAAATAAAGAGGAGTTAGACATTGCCCGGGCCGATTTTGTGAGGGCCCGGCTGCCGGAAATAAAATAACAGGAGGAACAGACAAAAAATCTATGGAGCGATATACAAAAAAGGCAAAGGAGGCTCTGGCTATTGCCGCTGAATCCGCGAAAAATATGGGTTCATCGATAATCGGTACAGAGCATATCCTCGTTGGGCTCATGGAGGAGGGAACCGGAACTGCTGCCAGAGTCCTTGAGGCGAATGATGTGGAGCCGGAAAAAATTATAGATCTGGTCAAGAAGCTGGTATCCTCGTCTCAGAATATAAAAACAAAGGACAGAGGAAATTATACACCGGGGGCAAAACGGGTGCTGGAAAACAGCTGCCGGGAGGCCGTCCGGTTTAAGGCGTCTCTCGCAGGCACGGAGCACATCCTAATGGCGATTTTGAAGGAGCCCGACTGCGTGGCGATCCGCCTTTTGAATACAATGAACATCAACGTCCAGAAGCTGTATCTCGATCTGCTGTCTGCCATGGGAGAGGAAGGCGCAGAGGGGAGAGAGGAGATCCTGCAGGGACGTGTCATGAAAAACGGAAAGCTGACACCGACGCTGGATGAGTACAGCAGGGATCTTACTGCATTGGCTGCCGAGGGAAAGCTGGATCCGGTGATCGGCAGGGAAAAAGAGATAAACCGCGTGATCCAGATCCTCAGCAGGAGAACAAAAAACAATCCGTGTCTGATCGGAGAACCGGGAGTTGGTAAGACTGCGGTTACGGAAGGGCTGGCCCAGAAGATCGCAATAGGAGATGTTCCGGATACTATCCGCGGGAAACGGGTTGTGATCCTCGATCTCTCCGGAATGGTTGCAGGCTCAAAATACAGAGGCGAATTTGAGGAGAGGATAAAGAACGTGCTGAATGAGGTACGGGAGGACGGTAATACACTTCTCTTTATCGATGAGATCCATACGATCATCGGCGCAGGCGGCGCCGAGGGGGCTTTAGATGCCTCCAATATCTTAAAGCCGTCACTGGCGCGTGGAGAGCTCCAGCTGATCGGCGCCACGACAATCGATGAATATCGGAAATATATCGAAAAGGATCCGGCCTTAGAGCGTCGATTCCAGCCGGTAACGGTGGAGGAGCCGACAGAGGCGGAGGCAGAGGCGATCCTTAAGGGACTGCGTCCCAGATACGAGGAGCATCACAAGGTCACGATCACCGATGAGGCGATCCATGCGGCGGTAACTCTTTCATCCCGCTATATCAACGACCGATTCCTTCCGGATAAGGCCATCGACCTGATCGATGAGGCGTCCTCAAAGGTACGTCTTACCATATTTGTGGAACCCTCCGCTTTAAAGGAGCTGGAGGAGGATATCCGCACTCTGGAAACAGAGAAGGAAAACGCCATCAAAGAGGAAGCCTATGAAAAGGCCGGAGAGCTTAAGAAAAAGCAGGAAAAGAAAAGAGAAAGAATTGCAAAGCTTAAGGAAAAATGGGAAGAAGAAAAGAATACCAGAAGGCTGATCGTTGATGAGAATGAAGTTGCCGAGGTCGTTTCCGGCTGGACGAAGATCCCGGTAAGCAAGTTAAAGGAGGAGGAATCTGAACGTCTCCTCAAGCTGGAGGCTATCCTTCATGAGCGTGTGGTAGGTCAGGAGGAGGCAGTTACGGCTGTCTCAAAGGCGATCCGCCGAGGACGTGTGGGATTAAAGGATCCGAAGCGTCCCATCGGTTCCTTCCTGTTTTTAGGGCCGACGGGAGTAGGAAAAACAGAGCTCTGCAAGGCTCTGGCCGAAGCAATGTTCGGTACGGAAAATGCACTGATCCGGGTCGACATGTCGGAATACATGGAAAAGCACAGTGTTTCAAAGATGATCGGCTCTCCGCCGGGATATGTGGGCTTTGAGGGAGGCGGCCAGCTGAGTGAAAAGGTACGCAGAAACCCTTATTCCGTTATTCTGTTTGATGAGGTCGAGAAGGCTCATCCGGATGTATTCAATATCCTTTTACAGGTGTTGGATGACGGCCATATCACGGATTCCCAGGGACATAAGATCGATTTTAAAAATACGATCGTTATCATGACCTCCAATGCGGGTGCGGAAAATATCATTGCACCGAAGCATCTGGGCTTTACCTCCAATGAGGATGAAAAGGCCAGATACAACCGGATGAAGACCGGGGTGATGGACGAGGTGAAGCGCCTGTTCAAGCCGGAATTTTTGAACCGTATCGATGAGATCATTGTGTTCCATCCCCTTAATAAGGAGCACATGAAGGAGATCGTTTCCATCCTGCTTAGGACACTGGAAAAGCGAACGAGGGCGCAGATGTCCATACGCCTGAATGTCGGAGAGGATGTCAAAGACTATCTGATCGAAAAGGGCTACGATGAAAAGTACGGTGCAAGACCCCTTAAGCGGACGATACAGAATCTTGTGGAGGACAGACTGGCAGAAGCTGTTCTCGAGGGAAAGGTAAGAGAGGGAGATTCCGTAAAGCTTACTCTAAAAGACGGCCAGCTTAAATTTTCAGCCAGACATGCACAAACAGCTAGAAAAACAGAGTCGGTTGTGGTAGAATAGGATGACCGGTATTACACAAAAGGAGACTAAGTATTATGTCAGTAATCAATGAATTAATCCGCACAGAAGAAAACGGATCCATCAGCTTTGGCAATTATACTCTGACCGAAAAATCCAAAGTAGAGGATTTTGAGCATGATGGTGATCTTTATAAAGTAAAAACCTATAACGAGATCACAAAGCTTGAGCGCAACGGCCTGTTTGTTTATGAGTCCGTTCCGGGAACAACGGTCAATAACTTCACGGTGAAGGATACAAGCGTAACCTTTTCTGTCGAGGGAAATAAGGACGCTCAGATCACCGTGCAGCTTGAAGATGATATGGAATACGAGGTGTTTGAGGACGGTGTTGCTGTCGGTGGAATGAAGACCAATATGAGCGGCAAGCTGAGCCTTTCTGTGGAGCTTGGCGAGGGAAGATCCATTGCCGTCAAGATCGTGCGGAAATAATTAAGAAACCTCTGCGGATGCAGAGACAGTTAGATGGGAAAGGGATCCTATAGTGGCTAAGGCAAAAATAAGTACAGTGTTTTTTTGTAAAGAATGCGGCTATGAATCCGGTAAATGGATGGGGCAGTGCCCGGCATGTAAGGAATGGAATACGTTTGTGGAGGAACCGGCAGCTTCCGTTAAGAAGCCCCACTCCGCAGATCGGATCCATACTGACGGCCGGGGCGCTGCCCCTGTCCGTATTTCGGATATTTCGCTGGAGGAGCAGGATCGGACACCTACCGGCTTCGGAGAGCTGGATCGTGTCTTAGGGAGCGGCATCGTAAAAGGAAGTCTTGTGCTGGTCGGAGGCGATCCGGGCATCGGAAAATCCACACTGCTTTTACAGGTATGCTTTCATCTGGCCGACTCCGGGAAGCGTGTCCTTTATATTTCCGGAGAGGAGTCGTTAAAGCAGATAAAGATGCGTGCAAACCGTATCGGAACCGTCAGCGGAGAGCTTCTGTTTTTATGTGAGACAAATCTTGATCTGATTTCCGGAGCAATCGAAAAAACGAAGCCGGATATCGTGATCATTGATTCCATCCAGACGATGTACCGGGAGGATATCTCCTCAGCGCCGGGAAGTGTGAGTCAGGTCCGGGAATCGACAAATCTGTTAATGCAGACGGCAAAGGGCTTCGGGATCACGATCTTTATCGTAGGTCATGTGACAAAAGAGGGTGTAGTTGCGGGGCCCCGTGTGCTGGAGCACATGGTCGATACCGTGCTTTATTTTGAGGGAGACAGAAACGACAGCTATCGTATTCTCCGGGCGGTAAAAAACAGGTTTGGCTCGACAAATGAGATCGGTGTATTTGAAATGAAGGAGAAGGGGCTGGAGGAAGTGACAAATCCTTCAGAAATGCTGCTTTCAGGAAGACCAAGGGAGGCCTCCGGGGCGGTGGTGGCCTGTTCCTTGGAGGGAACGAGGCCGATCCTTCTGGAGGTACAGGCTCTGGTGACGGCTACAAGCTTCGGAATGGCAAGAAGAACAGCAAATGGTGTGGACTATAACCGGATCAATATCCTGTTGGCGATCCTTGAGAAACGGTGCGGTTATGCGATGAGCAGATACGATGCTTATGTCAACATTGCAGGCGGAATGAAAATGAATGAGCCTGCACTGGATCTGGCACTTATCATGGCGCTTGTTTCCAGCTTTAAGAACCGTGAGGTGGATCCGGGAATGCTGATCTTTGGTGAAGTCGGTTTATCAGGAGAAGTCAGGGCAGTCTCTCAGGCGGCCCAGAGAGTAGCGGAGGCGGTCAAGATGGGATTTACGTCCTGTGTGCTTCCGAAAGCCAATCTGGAAAAGCTGAAGCCGGAGAACGGGATCCGGCTGATCGGAGTGAGCAGTGTGCGGGATGCCATTGCCCTCCTATA
>CAKRPJ010000065.1:0-10025 GCA_934376955.1 uncultured Lachnospiraceae bacterium
CTGTGATCCCGTTTCTGATTCCTTCGATTCCAGATAAACCAATTGCGACTGCGGATGCTCCGGACGGTCATACTCCGACAGTCCTTTTTCTCGGTCACCGGTTACTTTTTCTTTATATTCCGGTTCTGTCAGGTGTTCCATCCAAAGACCATGGTTGGAATCTTGCGAAAAGTTTTCTTGGTGTTCTTGGTATCCTTTCTGATATTCGGTCTGATATTCTTTCCGGGATTCTTTCTGTGATTCCTTCTGAAGCACAATCTGCTCTCTATTTACTTCTTCCGTCTGTCTTTGCCTGTCAAGCTCGATTTGCTTATCCGGAATTTCCTTCAACCAACTCGGTTGCTTATCTTTCTGTGATTCCGTTTCTGATTCCTTCGATTCCAGATAGATCAACCGATTCTGCCAAAACTCCTCCTGCAGCTGACGGCTGATCTCCCGGCTTTCACAGATTTCCAGCTCTTTCTTTCTTTGTCTGGCAGTATTGTGCCTGAGCTTCTGAATCCGTTCCGGTATATCCGTATATTCCTCATCCGTTTTTATTCCGCTTATTTCTTCCCAGCTAAGCCCAGACTGCCAGCGGCAAAAAATCCGGCTTTCCCGCATCTGTTCTTCTGTCTTTATTCTGCCCTCCAGTAATTCCCGGGCCAACTTTGTTTCCCTAAAATATGTTTTTTCCTGTTCTGAAGTCAGATGATTTAAAGCTGCTTCAAGTGCGATCCGGACATTCTGTTTCCACAGACGTTCATTTCCTATTGTAATCTTTACTCCGACCTGATTTTCCCAGTAGATGATCAGATTCTGAAAAAACAACATCAGCCGGCGCTCATCACCACTGTTTTTTGGGGTTTTATCTCTGTTTCCCTGCAAAAACGTAAGTGTTGCTCCGGCAAAACCGTATTCCTCATTTAAGAAATACTTTTCTTTTATTTTTTCCGCCCAGTCCAGATAATGGAGCTCCTGCGGTGTCTGCCGCATCCTCCAGAACCGTTTTTTCATCCGATCACCACATTTCTCTCTGTCATCGCGGTCTTCTTTCTATCTGTCATGTCATTGTGAGATCCTATTCATCCTGCATCAGTCTGCATCCACGATCTGTATGCCATCATGTGCGATCTCAAACTTCTGGATCATCAGCTCATTTCCGAGCCCGTCCAGCCCTGTTACTTCCCATTTTACGATCAATCCATTGTTCACCCCGTAAGAGCTTACAAATTTTCCGGTTCGATCATAAACACATACATCGATCAACCCTTTGATGAGGTATCCCGGCCGCCACTTTTTAATCGGCTCCATGGATGAAAGGCACTTTCCTTTTTCTAAGATCAGACGCCCTCCCTTTTTATTTGGAGAAACCGCAATATGCGGTGCATAGTTCATGCCGCCCACCTGAAATTCTTCAACCTCCTGCTCGCCCTCCAGATTTGTAACCTTAGAAAATGCAAACTGTTGAGAACCAACATATACGCGAAAAGAAAAATTGCCGCATAGATCCGACCAGGTCTTTACCCCTTGTCCCAGCATCTGATTCCTCCTGTCTGAAAGCCTGCAGGTCATTTCCTTATCCTGTTAGATCTTAAATACATTTTCCGGCTCATCATTTAAACGGCTATTGATCTCCGATACCTCTCCGCACCAGCGGATCCTGTCGAGATGGCTCATTGCCATGATATCGTCATGAGACCAGTGAAGATAATAGGCCAGAAATGCTGCCTCTTTATATATTTTTTCTGCCGGATACGTTTCTATTGACCTGCCTCCATAAAATTTACCGGTATCTGCAGCTCCTTTCCGCAATGCGGACAGATTCCTCTATATACAGGCATTTCCATACTGTTGATCCGCTCATAAAGATCCTGAAGATATGCCAGATCCATAGTAAAAAATTTTTCTACCGTTCGGGTATCCACTGCCGGAAGCGAACCAAGCTTTGTGATAACACGCGCCAGCAGAATGATCGTAAGATAACCGGGATTCTGCTGAACCCTCGGATCTTTAAGCGGCAGGATCTCATCCGCTGCATTGGCAAGCCGCATCGTTCCTTCTCGATGAAGCATTCCTGCATCATCAATATACCCTCTGGGGAGAGTAAATGTAAATTCCGTCTGAAATGCCATAATAATCCCCTTTCATGCAGCTTCAGCCGGGCTGTATAAAGCATGGAAGCAATTTCCGACATTTATACAGCCCAGCTAACTGCCAAGCTATTATCGCTTAATTATGATACTCTCGTCATTCCTTCATGTGCAATCTCAAGGCTCTCGATCGCCACTTCTGAGGATGTAGCGTTAAAATCCGGTGCCGTATATTTAACCGGCCATGCATTGATGATCTGCCATGAAGCAGCCGGGCTTCCTGCAATATCTAAAAGTGTGATCGTGAGAGTCTTTCTCTCAACGTCTCCTTCCAGTCCTGCTGTCATCCACTCATAGAGGACCATTGAATCCACAAGTCCCTGCTTCAGAGTAATATTTCCATACTTTTTCAATCCCGGTACCTTGATCGGTGTCTGTGTCATATCACCTTCCCGGTACTCGATCACATCGATCGAAGCATCAAAACCGGTCACCTCTGAAAATCCGCCTGCTTCCAGGCCGTCGATCTCTACTTTATAGTTAAATTTTCCATGCGGATATCCTGCCATGTCTTATCTCTCCTCTCCATTACTCAGCAGAGCCGGAATCACTAGTCTTCTGAGAAATCCGGAAGATCACGAACTCAGCCGGCTTCACAGGTGCAACACCGATCACACAGATCAGACGTCCATTATCGATATCATCCTGGCTCATCGTGTCACGTCCGATGTTAACAAAGAATGCCTCAGACGGAACGCTGCCTGCCAGGGATCCTCCCCGCCACATGCCGGTCAGGAATACATCGATCGTCCGTTTTACTCGTACCCAGAGTACCTCATCATTCGGTTCAAATACAGCCCAGTTTGTGTTGGCCTTAATGGATTCCTCAATGAAGATAAACAGACGGCGAACATTGATATATTTCCAGGAAGGATCACTTGATGCGGTTCTTGCTCCCCATACACGGATACCCATGCCCGGGAATGCACGGATCAGGTTAACTCCCTTCGGATTCAGGATATCCTGCTCGCCCTTGTTAAACTGGCAGTCCAGACCCACACATGCCCTCACTACTTCATTTGCCGGAGCCTTATGTACACCGCGGCTGTTATCACTTCTGGCATAAATTCCCATGATCGAGCCGGACGGCGGGATCGCAAAGTTCTTTTTATCAAGGGGATCAAACACCTGAAGCCACGGATGGTATAAAGCAGCATACGTGCTGTCGAACATTTCTCTGTGGGTCAGGATATCGTCGATCTTCTTTGCCTCTCTCGGCATATCGAGTACAGCAAAGCGGCTGCCCAGATTCTCGCAATGTGCGACCAGTGTAAGCTGCACATTCGGATCTGTTACGCCCGGCACAGCCATAATGGATACAACGTCATTATCGAGGAAGGACTGGATACCGCTTCTTCTGCTCGCGCCGTTATCATGGCCGATAAAATCAGCAGCAGAAAGTGAAGCAACAGATCCGTTGCTGCCATCAGAAAATGAAACACTGACAACAGCAGCTTCTTCTCCCGCAAGCTCGTTAAAGGGAGCTATGATCTCAGCATCGGAGCCTTTGCAGGAAGCAGTGATCAGCTCTGATTTTGCTGTCTTTTTCTCAATATAGTTCGGCGCCTCAATATTAAACGATACATTTTCATAGACCTCAGCCTGATCGTCATAGCGTACTTCAAGTGTAAACTCGCAGGTCGTGATAAATTTCTTCGGGACAAGATTTTTATCAACAACATCTTCTTCAAATTCTTTTTCAAATTCGATCAGATTATCCTGATTTTTAATGACCCGATTGTAGGAATTTTTCTTTCCGTCTGAAAAGCAGACAACATCTCCCGGATTAAAGCCTGCACCGTTCTTTACTACATATTTTTTTCCGGAAGCATTCTCAACGATCTCAAGCACCTGTGTTTTTGCTTTGCTGGCAGGAGAGATCACCGCACGGATATTGTTTCCCCACATACCCGGATTTTTTGCAGTCAATACAAGTACCGCATTGTCTGAGGACGGGATCTGTGCTGCTGCACATTTGGCATCGGACGGAGCTACACGTGAAATATAGCAGCGGGAACCGCCGTTGATAAAGAAGTGCTCCACGGCATAAGCCAGGAAGCGATATTCGCCATACTCATTTTCCGATAAATAACCGCCGTACTTTCTCTTAAAATCGGAAAAATTAGTGACAAGCTGCGGAAGTCCCTCCACCGGACCTCTTTCTGCCAGACCAATGAAGCCTGCCGTACTTGTTCCTACACCCTCCATTGGCTTTGAACCGGAATCAAATTCTTCCACATATACACCTGGGGATAAA
This sequence comes from uncultured Lachnospiraceae bacterium, assembly GCA_934376955.1. Lineage (GTDB taxonomy): Bacteria > Bacillota > Clostridia > Lachnospirales > Lachnospiraceae > CAKRPJ01. The sequence continues at coordinate 4,390 of CAKRPJ010000065.1, forward strand.
TATTCAGCCATAATGCTCCTTTCTCCTTTCTGTATTGAACGTACATTCACTTTGTTTTTTTCCATAATACCGCGCGCAACTTAACATTTTCTAAACAAATTATCTCTATTCGCGATTGTTTTCTTCATCTTCCTCTGTATTTTCCTCTGTATTTTCTTCCGGAGAAGGATTTCCCCATATTTTCTTTCTATATTCCTCAAGAGTTTCCCCTGCCTTTTCCGCTGTATCAACAAGAGACTCCTTGTTTTGCCGCAGGATCAGGTCGGCTTTTTGAACAAAACGATATCGCTCTCTTTGCTTATGAAGCTCATTCTCCTTCACTTCTTCCAGATAACGTTCCTTTTCCTTTGAAAGACCGCCACACAGATTGCGTTCTTCTAAAAGGCGTTCTTTTTCTTCTTTTTCCCTTTTCCCATTTAAAAAAGGAAGCAGCTGCTGTACTGTTTTCAGCTTTCCGCTTTCTGCCATCTCAGAAAGGCTCAACGCAAGCCTGTTTCCGGTCTTTTCCGGTTCCATCCGAAGCATCGCCGCACTTTTTTCTTTATGATGAGGATTCAGTCTGACCCTTTTTTGAAGGATCGGAATCGAAGCCGAACCGGTTTCCTTAAATAACTCATGATCTTTAAGCTCCTTTTTCCGATCTTTTCTAAGACCTGACACAAGCGCTATATTCTCATTGTGCAGAAGCTGATTTTCCGGTTCCCTTCTGTTCTTTCGTTTGACCTCCCCCAGCTGGAACTGCCCGTAGGTATTTTTAATGCTTAATGCCTGTTCCGGTTCCCTTTTTTCTTTTTTACGCTTTTCGGACGGCTCAAATCGATCCAGCTTTTTCCCCTGTTGTGTTTCATCCCGAAACATGGCCTGCGAGTCTTTTCGGTATTTTAAATATTCATGTTCCATCGCATACCCTCCCGGAAAGGTTGTCCCATGTCAAGCGGATATTCGCAATTGAAGCATGGGACTTACTTGATTCGGTTAAAATCTGAGATCCTCATACTGTCCTAATTCAGAGCTTCCAAGCCGCTTGCCGCTTTTTTGATATTCATTTCTAAGAGCTTTCACGATATAATGCATCCCGACTGTTTTGGCTTCGGATGCCGCAAAAAAAGCAGCATTTACAGCAATATTTTTTATATTGCTTCCAGTCAGCTCAAACTGTTCTGCAAGAAATGTCCAGTCGATGTTGTTCTCCAGCGGACACTTCTTTGGGAAAGCACGCATCCACATTTCGGCTCTAAGTTTCGCATCCGGCGTCGTAAATTCTACAACATATTGAAGACGCCGCTTGAAGGCCTCATCAATGTTCTGCTGATAATTTGTAGCCAGAATACTGATTCCTTCATATTCTTCGATTTTCTGCAGAAGAAAGGCCGCCTCCATGTTCTGGTATTTATCCTGAGAATCCTTAACCTCAGTACGTTTTCCAAACAGGACATCTGCTTCATCAAAAAACAAAATGCACAGGCTTTTTGACGCCTCATCAAAGATCAGGTTCAGATTTTTTTCTGTTTCTCCCACATATTTGCTGACGACAGCGGAAAGATTGATGCGAAACAGCTCCAGCTCCAGTTCCTTTGCCATCACCTGTGCTGCCATTGTTTTTCCTGTCCCCGGACTTCCGGTAAACAGGATAGATGTTCCCATTCCATAAGAAAAGCGGCTGGAAAAATCCCACGCTCCGTATACCAGCTCGCGATTTTTCATTCTGGTGCAGATATCCCTAAGAAGCTGCTTGGAGGCTTCTGATAACACCAGATCCTCCCAGCCAAATTTGGCCCGGACACGATGTGCTTTACCCTCGAAACGATACTCCGTCTGCCTCCGGCATACTTCCCGTAGCTCATCGCGGGAGGGATGCTGTCCACCTCTTGCTAAAGCCATATCCTTTGCCTGCTCGATGATGGCATGAAACTGTCCCGGTGTGAAAAGATACTGCTGCCACAATTCTCCGAATCCATCGTCAAACGGGATCTTCCATTTTTCTGCAAATCTTATTCCCATCTCTCTCCGTGCAAATTCTGCCGGCTCCCGGATCTCAAAAACAGCCGGAACCGGAGCGTTCCCCGATGCCTCTGCTCTCATCGGTTTCCTCGTTAAGATCACGAAAAGTAATGGCAGCTTCCGCCAGATCCGATATATTTCACGTAACAGCCCGTAAGCTTCCTCCTCATCCCTTTCTATACGCATGACGATCACCCTGTTTTCGAGCAATGCACTCAGCCCCAGTCTCAGCAGGATCTCTGACCGTTCCGGCTGTTCCGTTTTTGCCAATTCATGGCTGCAAAAATACACCAGTGTCTGCTTTCTGTCCCGGCAAAACGCTTTCACATTTTCAAGCCGGCCGCTTCCTTCTTCACCGGACAGATTCATGAGGATCATATCCTTTTCCGTTTTTCTTTTTCTGTCCGCAAACAGAAGCATCCAATCATAGACTTTTCTTTCGATATCCGGCTCATCCTCCGTCGTTAGATCCGTAAATATCTCCGTATAAAACGATGTGTTTTCTTCCGTATATCCCCGATCTAAAAACTGAAGGATCTGTTTTTTTACACGGAACCGTTTTCTCCCCGTCTCATCCACGTAAACATCTGCCAACAGCTTCAGAATGTCCGCTGTTTCTTCCCGTTCATGACATTTCACAGCGTCTTTTTCTATTCCGTTCTTTTTATCCCATGCCTCTAACAGCTCGTCAGCATATAGGCCTTCCTCCTGCTGCAGTTTTGCATCCCATTCGTAAAGAAGAAGAAACTCCAGACAAAACCTTCCAAATTTATCCAGACAACATCGCTCCTGTACCAGATCGATCCGTTTTTCAAGATTGGTCATTTCTTCTCCTTCCTGCAGCTTTCCCATGCCTTCTGCACGGCACTTCCGGGTTCTTCTCCGAATTCCTGTAAATAAAGACTTCTGTATTCCTGATAAACCTGATTCGCTTTCTTATAATCTCCCTGCTTTCCGTATGCAGAGATCAGCATCGTCGTCATATCCTCCGCGAAAGGTTCTTCTTTTCTGAACAGTTCAATGTAATCGATCGCCTGTGCTGTTTTTCCGATCCGCATCAGATATGCCGCCAGCATCCGCAGACACTGCCGCAGGATCCTTTCCGCATACGCTCTGTCCACAAGCGTCCACTCCTCCGAGCAAAATTCCAGATAGCTTTCCCCACAGATCTGCTGCAGCTCCGACGTTTTTTCTGCCTCTGCCCAGTTTTCCTGATCCAGCTGCTCCTTCAGCCTCAAAAGCTGCTGATAGTCAGAATGGATCTGCTGCATATCGAAACGATAAATCCCCTTCTGGCATACGAGCAGATTCGATATTCCGGCCTCCTTGAGGTTCTTTCTAAGATATGTCATCGTCGTATAGAATAAGCTTCTTGCCTTTTCCTCCCCCAGCTCCGGCCATAGATTACCAAGGATCGTATCCCGATCCACAGGCTTCCCCTGTCGATTAAAGAGGAATGCAAATAATTCCTTCGTCTTTTTTGTTCTCCAAACGACATTCCAGCCACGAAACTGTACCAGAAATGGGCCAAAGCTGCTGACACAGATTTTTCCCGGAAATGCCTCCGTTTGGGGTTCTACCTTTTGTTGATATTCGTGAAGCATTTTCTTTTCCGGTTTTTCCAGCAGATATTCCCGGAATACTCCCGGCAATATATAACCATCCTCTTTTTTTTGATGCAGAAGGATCCCTTTTTCTGACAGCAACTCCAAATACGCATCCGCCCATTCCAGATGAAGAAGCTTCCAAACCTCTCCGCGCGTAAATGAATTTTGAACTGCCAGCTTTTTTAGGAGCCCCAGCTCCTCAGCCGTCAGGCGTTTCGCCAGACAGTTTCTTCCATAGCTCTCATAAAGCGGATGATTCCTTCCATCGCACAGATAAGAAAGTTCCCGATAGCTTTCATTCTCGCAGATCCGGTCGATCGCATAGCAGATCCCAGCTGGAAGTCCTCCGAAATAGTTTACTAACCCCTGTGTAAGCAGCTCTTTTTCCGCATCTTTGATATCGAGAAGACGCATTGCCAGCAGATATCGTATATCGTCATCCGATAAGAGCATTTCGCCCGGGCTCACATGCACGATATCCTCGCCGATTATCTCCCGATGTTCGTTTTCCTGTTCGCCGGAATCGAGCCAGACGATCACATGGAGCTTCTCAGACATTTTTTTCAAAAGCCGACCGACAAACAGCCTTACATCTCTTGCTTTTAAGCAGGAGAGGCCTGAGACGGATATGATGCCTCCCTCTCCCGTTTTTTTTACAAGTCGGGCAGAAATTGCAGAGATCAGATATCTTCTTACTGCGGGCATCCACTTCCAGATGGCTGCTGATTCATAGAGCTGTTCGATTTCTGCTGTAAATGCCTCATCCTTACAATAAGCGTTCAGCCAAAGGATAAACTCACCGGTTGAGTGGATCTCCTCATCCAGACTCAAACATAAGGCACCCTTTTTCTCAATCTGGTCGAGCAGACAGCTTTTTCCGTATTCTAACGGAATATCTACCTGAACGATCTTTCCCGACACACGCAATATACGCTTTTCCACTTCCCGGAAGGTTTGGGTCTTTATCAGAATTTCCGCTGTCTTCATCCACTCCACCTGCCGTTTCTAAACTCTGCTATGTCTTGGGCACCATATTAAAGGCTAATTCTCCTTTGCGTCCTTGTTCATCTGAAACTGTTTCATGATATATTCCCGAATCTCCGTAAACCGTTTTTCCGGCACCGGGATCCGCACTTTATTCTGCATTACGACCTCAAACGGCTGGATCTGTGAAAGATAGCGAATATTAACAATGTAGCTTCGATGTACGCGTACAAAATACGGATCTGCCATTTTTCCAAAATCCGTTAATGAGCATTTTGCAGAAATAACATCTCCTGTTTTCATAATCAGATCACAGTAACGTGCCCTTGCCTCCGCATACATGATATTCGCCGTTTGGATAAAATGAGTCCCACCATCGATTCCTTCGATTGAAATCGGCGGACTGCTGAGATCTAATATCTTATCCTCCATGTACTTCCGTGCCATCCTTCCCATTTCGTTCAGAAAACGTTGTCCCTCAGCTATTTTCATTTCACCGATCGGGTTGGAAACATGCATGTGCATGATCTTCGGCTCGCCATCGATCAGCTCCCATGTAAACGTACATCTTTGCTCTGCCTGTAAAAAATACTCTGCTTCCTCGCTGGTCTGTACCAGATATCTGCCGGCTATCGTACAGGCCTTTCCGGAATTCTGAACGACATCAAATTCGCTGTTCACAAGCCAGCATGGCTGCAGAACCTTCATTAATTCCTCAAAATTTGCGCGAACCTTCTCAAATCCTATTATATATTCACATTGTTCTGCTCCGATCCACAACACCTGCTCTGCACAGTAGAATAATAATTCCTCACATTTTTTCTTCCAATACTCCTCCAACAGATGCTGTGTCAGATGGATGAGCTTCGCTTCTGTTTTGTGATTCATTCATCGGCCCTCTTTCTGTACTTCCATTTCCGGTTTACGAGCTGCATGAATTATAAATGATCCAATCGGCAATCTCATGATTTAACCGAATCAAGTAAGTCCCCTGCTTCAATTGCGAAAAGCAATAAGCAGTGGGTGGGGACTTGCTTGTATCAG
>CAKRPJ010000066.1:0-9922 GCA_934376955.1 uncultured Lachnospiraceae bacterium
TACTAAAGCTTAAGCGCCTTAGCATGGGGCCTATCCGCCTTGACCCTGAGTTAAAACCCGGGGAATACAGAAAGCTAAACGAGGAAGAACTCGAATTATTAAAGGAAATAGGATGATTATGGAAAACAGAGACTGTAAAGAATTATTAAAGGGTAAAAAAGCCGTGATCTTCGATCTGGACGGCACACTTGTCGATTCCATGTGGATGTGGAAGGAGATCGACATTGAATTTCTCGGACGCTTCGGACTGACCTGCCCGGAGGATGTGGAACGAAAGATCGAAGGCATGAGTTTTTCTGAAACAGCCGTATATTTTAAAGAACGCTTTAAGCTTCCCCTTACCCTCGATGAAATCAAGGATTGCTGGATCAGTATGTCGATCGACAAATACCGCCATGAGGTTCCCTTAAAGGAAGGCGCTCTCGAATTTTTACAGTATTGTAAAGAAAACGGGATTTTGACCGGGATCGCCACCAGTAACGGCCGGGATATGGTAGATGCCGTCCTGAACGCACTCAACGTGGCGTCTTATCTCGATGTTGTTGCGACCGCCTGCGAAGTACCGAAGGGAAAGCCTGAACCGGATATCTATCTGGAGGTGGCAAAGCGCCTTCAGGTATCTCCTAAGGAATGTCTGGTATTTGAGGATATTCCTGCCGGGATCACTGCCGGAAAACGTGCCGAAATGACTGTGATCGCAGTTGAGGATGTCTTCTCCGAAAAACTGATGGAGGAAAAATCAGCTCTTGCAGACGGCGTCATCCACAATTATTTTGATTTGCTTTAAGGAGTGGTAAACACATTATGGTAAATGACTTTCTCCCGATATGCCGGGAAGATATGAAAAAACGCGGATGGGAGCAGTGTGACTTCGTCTATATCTGCGGGGATGCCTATGTGGATCATCCCTCCTTCGGACATGCCATTATAAGCCGTCTTCTGGAGGCACATGGCTATAAGGTCGGCATCATCCCTCAGCCGGACTGGAAAAACAAAGAGAGCATCACGATCCTCGGAGAACCAAGATTAGGCTTTCTTGTAAGCGCCGGAAACATGGATTCCATGGTAAATCACTATTCCGTATCGAAAAGACGCCGTGACAAGGATTCCTATACCCCCGGCGGTGTTATGGGAAAACGCCCTGACTATGCGGCTGTTGTCTATTGTAACCTGATCCGTTCCGTGTATAAAAAAGCCCCCATCATACTGGGCGGCATTGAGGCCAGCCTCCGTCGTCTGGCACATTATGACTACTGGTCAGGAAAGGTCAAGCATTCGATCCTTGTGGATTCTCAGGCCGATCTGATCTCCTACGGAATGGGAGAGAGATCGATCGTCGAGATCGCGGATGCCCTCGATTCCGGTCTTAATATAAAAGACATTACCTTCATCGACGGCACTGTTTTTAAAACCTCAGATCCCGACATGATCTATGATGCGGTCACACTTCCTTCCTACAAGGAGATCTGTGACGACAAAAAGCGGTATGCGGAGAGCTTTATGGTTCAGTACAGAAATACAGACGCCTTCTCCGGAAAGCGTCTTAGTGAGCCCTACAACGATCATCTTTATGTGGTCCAGAATCCGCCGGCAAAGCCTCTCAGTACGCTGGATATGGATGATATCTACGCTCTCCCCTATATGAGGACATGGCATCCCTCCTACAATGCATTAGGAGGCGTCCCGGCCTTCTCGGAGGTCAAATTCAGCCTTATCAGCAACAGAGGCTGCTTTGGCGGCTGCAGCTTCTGTGCCCTTACGTTTCATCAGGGACGTATCGTGCAGGTGCGAAGTCATGAATCGATTTTGGAGGAAGCAAAGCTTTTGACCGCGGAGCCGGATTTCAAGGGATATATCCATGATGTAGGCGGCCCCACCGCAAACTTCAGGGCTCCCGCCTGCAAAAAGCAGATGACAAAGGGTGCTTGCCCGGGACGCCAATGTCTGTTTCCGCGTCCCTGTGAAAACCTGATCGCTGACCATACAGACTATATCGCACTCTTGCGAAAGCTTAGAGCCCTTCCCAAGGTAAAAAAGGTCTTTATCCGTTCCGGGATCCGTTTTGATTATGTCCTTGCAGACAAAAGTGCGGACTTTTTAAAGGAGCTCTGCATGTATCATGTAAGCGGCCAGCTGAAGGTAGCGCCGGAGCATGTATCCGATAACGTCCTTTCCCGTATGGGAAAGCCGGAGGCATCTGTTTACAACCGCTTTGTGAAGGAATATAAGGCAATGAACGAGCGTCTCGGCTTAAAGCAGTATCTGGTGCCCTACCTGATGTCCTCACATCCCGGCTCCACGTTAAAAGAGGCGGTAGAGCTTGCCGAGCATCTCCGCGACCTCGGCTATATGCCGGAGCAGGTACAGGATTTCTATCCGACCCCGTCAACGATCTCCACCTGCATGTACTACACCGGACTTGATCCCAGAACCATGAAGCCCGTATACGTTCCGGTCAATCCCCACGAAAAGGCCATGCAGCGGGCCCTGATCCAGTATCGGAACCCGAAGAACTATGATCTGGTATATGAAGCACTGATCTTAGCCGGACGAAAAGATCTGATTGGATACGACAAGCGCTGCCTGATCCATCCGAGAAAAGGAAAAAAGAGGTGATCTGAATGAAAATTGCGATCGTAACCGGAGCATCTTCCGGAATGGGACGCGAAATGGTCTATGAATTAGCCGATCGTTTTGCTGCATTAGAGGAAATATGGGTGATCGCCAGAAGAAAGGAGCGGCTTGACGAATTTGACGGAAGGCTGCCTGTAAAATGTCGAAAATTTGTTCTCGATCTTTCAAGACAAGAAGACAGAATAAAGCTATCGGAGGCCTTAGATGAGATCAGACCGGAGGTAAAGATACTGGTAAATGCCGCCGGCTTCGGAGCGACAGGTGCTGTCGGAACCATAAACGAACAGGAATCCATCGGTATGATCCGCTTAAATTGCGAGGCATTAACGGCTGTTACGGAATGTGTACTTCCCTATATTTCCTCAAACAGCAGGATCATCCAGTTTGCGTCTGCCGCCGCCTTTTTACCACAGCCAGGCTTTGCCGTCTATGCGGCGTCAAAGGCCTTTGTCTTAAGCTACAGCCGCGGACTTAATGCAGAGCTTCGCAAAAAGCAGATCACCGTAACCGCTGTGTGTCCGGGGCCGGTAAAGACCGAGTTCTTTGATATTGCATTGCATGGAGGAAAGCTCACGTCATATAAAAAGTGGGTCATGGTAAAGCCCAAAAAGGTCGTCCGTCAGGCGATCCGGGACAGCCAGATGGGACGGGAGATCTCCATCGCAGGACTTCCGATGAAGCTGTTCTTTGTACTTTGCAAGGTACTCCCACACCGCCTTTTGATGCAGTTCATTACTTGGAAATAAACGACGAAAAGAGGAAATACTTTGAATAAAAAAATTAAAAAGGGCATGTACGGCTACCGCAAGGCCCGCCGCAAAAGGCAGCTTATCATCATCGCAGGCTTTCTGGCGGCAATCGCGGCGTTACTGATCTCCCGGCTGTTTATCAGCTGGACTTCTCTCAATAACCTTCTTACGATCAGTGCCATCCTTCTTGTTCTGCCAATGGCGAACACCGCATCCCCGATGGTCGCCGCGTGGAAGATAAAAGAAACCCCACAGGATTTTTACGAAGCCGTAAGACCCTACGAAGAAAAGTTTCCGGTACTTTATGACCTGATCATTACCTCCCATGATCTGATCATGCCCATCGATGCGGCTGTAATACATCCCGGCGGTGTATACCTGTTCTGTCCGCAAAAGGATATCAATGTGAAAAAAGGAGAAAAGTTCCTGAATGAAATGCTTACGGGCTGGAAGTTAGACGGAAACGCTAAGATCATGGTAGAAAAGAGAAACTATCTTAACCGTCTTGCGAGCCTCAAGCCTGTGACAGAGGAGGAGGATGACGGAAGCGCACCTCATGTAGAAAAGCTTTTAAAGAGCCTTTCGATGTAGAGTAGGAGGCAGCCGATGAAGGAGATCACCATTAATAAAAACGAAGCCGGACAACGTCTGGATAAGCTTCTCTCAAAATATATGGCCCTTGCTCCAAAGAGCTTTTTTTACAAGATGATGCGGAAGAAAAACATCACACTGAACGGAAAGAAGTGCGAGGGTTCCGAGAAGCTTGCAGAGGGCGATGTGGTAAAGCTCTTTTTAGCCGATGAGACCATCGATAAATTTTCAGAAAGGCTTCCGGAGCCATACCATTCCGTTTCTTCTAATGCAGGGCGTCTCTCCGATACCGAGTTGGATATCCTTTATGAAGACAGCGATATCCTTCTTGTCAACAAGCCCTCCGGAATGCTTTCCCAGAAGGCAAAGCCGGAGGATGTTTCCCTTGTGGAATACCTGATCTCTTATCTTTTAGAGCAGGGCAGTATCAAAAAGGAAGATCTTCGGAGCTTTCGTCCTTCCGTCTGCAATCGTCTTGACCGCAATACAAGCGGCATCGTAGCCTGCGGCAAATCCCTTGCCGGTCTTCAGATGCTTTCGGAAATATTCCGCGATCGATCTGTCCATAAGTATTATCAGTGTATCGTTGCCGGAAAAATGACAGAGGGAAAAACCATCGATGGATGGCTGTTAAAGGATGAGGTCAAAAACAAGGTATCCATACTGGATCGACCGGATCCCGCGAAGGAGGCACTCCGGATCGTCACAAAATACGAGCCGATCGCCGCAACAGAGGACTGCACTTTGTTAAAAGTTACCCTTTTGACCGGGCGTTCCCATCAGATCCGGGCCCATCTGGCTTCCATCGGCCACCCGATCCTCGGAGATACAAAATACGGAACTCCAGCAGCAAACCAGTCAGTACGCAAAAAAGGCATTCGCTCCCAGTTACTCCATTCCTTTCGTCTGGAATTTCCAAAGCTTACCGGTAAATTTGAGTATCTCTCGGGCAAGGCCTATGAAGCCCCGCTTCCTGCCGATTTTGTCCGGATCCTGAAAGGAGAAGGCCTAAAATGGGAACATGGAAAACCAGAGGCTTAAGAGGCTCCTCGCTGGAGGAGTTAATAAACAAAACGAATGACAGTTATCGCGAAAAGGGCTTGGCGCTGATCCAGAAGATCCCGACCCCCATCACCCCCATCGAGATCGACAAGACCAGCCGCCATATCACGCTGGCATACTTTGATATGAAAAGTACAGTCGATTACATTGGCGTCGTACAGGGTATCCCGGTCTGTTTTGATGCGAAGGAATGCTCCGTCCGGACATTTCCTTTACAGAACGTCCATCCGCACCAGATCCTTTTTATGGAGCAGTTTGAAAAGCAGCAGGGCATAGCCTTCATTCTTCTGTCATTTACAACAGAAAATGAAGTCTACTATGTTCCATTCGATGTGATCCATCGTTTCTGGAAACGGATGGAGGACGGCGGAAGGAAAAGCTTTACTTATGACGAGGTCGTTCCCTGCTCCTACAGGCTTAGAGAGCAGCGCGATTTCTTTGTCCACTATCTGGAAGGGATCCAGATGGATCTGGACCGAAAAGAAAAGGAGGAAATGTAAAAACCTATGTTCGATCTTATTGTTTCACTGATTTTTGTTGTGGCTGCCGTACTGGCTTCCCTCAAAAAAAGCGGACGCCTTGATGAATGGAAAGAAAGCCGCAGAGGCCCGATCGAAGTTACTGAGAAAAAAGTCAGACAGCCCCATCCCGGCTTTGCCCGGGCAGGCCGTGTATTTGGAGCGGTAGTCGTAGTCTTTTTGCTCTGCATCCTGGGCTTCGACAGCTACTATACACTGTCGGAGGAGGAGATGGCCGTGGTCACGACCTTCGGAAGTCCCTCTGTTCAGGAGGCCTCCGGCCTTCATTTTAAACTTCCTGTGATACAAAGGGTAACGAAGGTATCAAAAGCCATCACAGGCATGCAGATCGGCTATACCACGGATCCGGAGCGGGCCGCCGGCGCCGATGCGGATACACCTGTTTCTATTGAAAAGGAAAGCCTGATGATCACAAATGATTTTAACCTGATCAATGTAGATTTCTATGTGGAATATATGGTTACCGATCCCATTCAGGCAGTCCGCCACCGCACGGTCTACGAAAGCATCATTAAAAACTTAGCGCAGAGCTACATCCGTGATACAGTCGGTCTTTACAATGTCGATGATGTGATCACAACGGGAAAGACACAGATCCAGGAACGGATCAAGGAGCAGCTTACTAACCGCCTTGTGGAGGAGAATATCGGCTATGGCATCTACAATGTGTCGATCCAGGATTCCGAGATGCCGCGGGAGGATGTAGCCAATGCCTTTAAGGCCGTAGAGGATGCAAAGCAGGGTATGGAAACAGCCATCAATACGGCAAAAAAATACCAGTCCGAAAATATTCCAAAGGCAAACGCTGAGGCGGATAAGCTTTTACAGGAGGCGGAAGCCTATAAGCAGCAGAGGATCAATGAGGCAAACGGACAGGTGGCCCGCTTTGAGGATACCTATGCCGAATATGTCAAATATCCGCTTATCACCAAAAAACGAATGTTTTATGAGGCAATGGAGGAGCTGCTTCCCGAGCTGAAGGTCATTATCGATAACGGCAGCGGTACACAGACGCTCCTTCCGTTAGAACCCTTTGGTACAGACACCGCGAAGGCAGCCGCAGATAACACTCAGGAGGAAAGCAAATGAAGCGAACAGGAAAAAGAATAGTAACCTTTGTGATCCTTCTTCTGGCAGTGATCACGTTAAAATCGGCTATGGTCAGCACTTATAACGATGAATACAAGCTTGTCCTTCAGTTTGGAAAAGTAGTCCGTGTGATCGACACTCCCGGACTCAGCTTTAAGATCCCCTTCCTCCAGACGACCCAATCCATCCCCAATTATGAGATGGTACACGACCTGATCCCCAGCGAGGTCAATACCAGAGATAAAAAGGTCATGCTGACGGATTCCTTCGCCCTCTGGAGCGTTACAGATCCCCTCGAATACCTTTCCAGACTCGGGGCGAATAAGGCAAACGCCGAGAGCCGTATTTCCGTTGTGGTCTATAATGCCGTAAAAAATGTGATCTCCTCCACGGATCAGGCTGATGTCATATCCGGCCGTGACGGAAAGCTGGCAGAGCTCATCACGGAAAAGATCGGCTCCTCACTGGAAAGCTACGGCATTACCGTTAAGAAGGTCGAAACAAAAATGCTCGATCTTCCGGATTCCAATAAGGAAGCCGTCTATCAGCGAATGATCTCAGAGCGACAGAATATTGCGGCGGGCTATACTGCCGACGGTCAATATCAGTCAAACGTCATCAAAAACACCACCGACCGGGATGTCTCCATTATCATCTCAGAGGCCCGGGCGAAGGCAGAAAAGATCCGTGCTGAAGGTGAAGCAGAGTATATGAGGATCCTCTCCGGAGCCTATAACGATGAAGGAAAAGCCGACTACTACAACTACATCCGCAGTCTGGATGCGATCAAGGCCAGCTTAAAGGGGACGAATAAAACGATCATCCTCAATTCCTCCTCGGAGCTCGCAAGGATCCTTCAGGGAAATTAACAACATGGACAAAACCGGTAATTTCTGGTATACTGATGTCGATAGCTTCTGCGGCCGGAACAGGCTTCGGCCGCGTATTCTAACTATGGAAAAGGAGTAAATGTCATGTCAAATGTAGTGGAACACTTTTTAAAGTATGTATCTTTTGATACCCAGTCCGCAGAGGATGCCAAGTGCGTACCCAGCACAGAGAAGCAGTTTGCTCTCGCAAAGCTCCTCGTTGAACAGTTAAAGGAGATCGGTCTTAAGGATGTATCCTTAAGTGATCACTGTTATGTATACGGAACGATCCCGGCAACTGTCAAGACAGATTGTCCGGTAGTCGGCTTCCTTGCCCACATGGACACCTCACCTGATTTTTCCGATGAAAACACTCATCCGCAGATCGTTAAAAACTATGACGGAGGAGATATCGTTCTCAATAAGGAGCTTGGTATCCACTTAAGTCCGGAAGTATTCCCGTTTATGAAGAATTACATCGGACAGGATCTTATCACAACAGACGGAACTACTCTGCTCGGAGCAGACGATAAAGCCGGAATTGCAGAGATCATTGCCATGGCAGAATACCTTATGGCTCACCCGGAGATCCCTCACGGAACGATCAAGGTTGCCTTTACCCCGGATGAGGAAGTAGGACATGGCGTTGACTTCTTTGATGTTCCCGGATGGGGCGCAGATGTTGCCTATACCGTAGACGGCGGTGCATGGGGAGAAATGGAGTATGAAACCTTTAATGCGGCTTCTATGGTCGTAAAGATTCAGGGACAGAATATCCACCCGGGCAGCGCAAAAAATAAAATGAAAAATGCGATCCTGATCGGTCTCGAATTTCAGTCCATGCTTCCGGAGGCAGAAAAGCCGCAGTATACAGAGGGATACGAGGGCTTCTTCCACTTAAACGGAATTTCCGGCAATGTTGAAAATGCGGAGCTCCGCTACATCGTCCGTGACCATGATATGGCAAAATTCCAGGCAAGAAAGGCAATGGGAGAGAAGATCGGTGCATTCCTTAACGAAAAATACGGAGAAGGAACCGTAAATGTACTTATCAACGACACCTACTACAACATGGCTGAGAAGATCCGTCCGAACATGTATCTGATGGATGTGGCAGCAGAGGCCTTTAAGGAGCTTGGCGTTGAACAGCCGTCTATCCGTCCGATTCGCGGCGGCACCGATGGTTCCAGACTTTCCTATATGAACCTTCCGTGCCCGAACCTGTGTACCGGCGGCCATAACGCCCACGGAAAATACGAATTTGTCTGCATCCAGACGATGGAGAAGACGGTAGAGCTTCTTATCAAGATCGCAGAGAAATTTAAAGATGTGAAAAAAATGTAACTGTTCAGTAGGTCTGCGCACTTGCTGCGCTGACCGTAAGAAAACATAAGCTGGAAGGCAAAAATCCCATCGGCGCAGCCGATTTGGAATGGATTTTTGCTTGTAACTATGAAGGTACTGAATAGTTACAAAAAAACAAACTAAAGGGATCCGGTAATATATACCGTCTAAAGAAAACCGGGGTCTTCGCACTTACAGATATTCTGCTGTGCAAAGGCCCCGGCTTTTTTCTTAATTGTTACACAAGAAGACTCCCACTTTTTTGTGGCGAGTTTGTCTATTTTGCTTCCTCATTGATAACGAGAGCCATCATCTCCAACGGCTCCTCATTTGGATTTTCCATTGCATGGCTCTGTCCGACCTCGATCACACAGACATCTCCCGGCTTCACCACGGTTCTGGAGCCATCGTTATCGATAAAGATCCCCTCACCCTTAATAATGTAATACGGTTCTGTATTTCCGACATGCTGATGCAGCCCGATGCTGGCATAAGGCGGGATAATCACATGAGCATACATTGTTGCATGCCCCATGAGCTCATCCTTGCTTAAAATATGGCGGATCTCGATCACACCTGCTCCGCCTCTAAGATTCGGGACATGCTTTACGTCTGTTTTTCTAACCATTCTGATACCTCCTGCTTATTTTTCCGTTTATCACAATTTTTACTTTAATAACAATAGTATATCATAAACACTCTTAATTACAATCCTTATATAGCACCGGTTATAAACTTGCCATTTAATCACAATTATGCTATGCTTCAATTGCGAAAAGCAATAAGCAGTGGGTGAAGACTTGCTTGTATCAGGAGGAGCGCAAGCTCCTTCTGATAAACTGCGGAGCAGTTATTTGGTTATGAGCAAGTAGCGAAGCGGATTGCGAATATCCGCTTGACTTTGAGGAGAAGATGTTAAGAAATTAAAGCAATTGACAAATATGATAAAATGTGTTTAAATGTACTCGAAGGAGTAAACTATTATGAACACACCAAATATCACAAATTACAAGCCAAAAGATTTTGCTGAATTGTTAGGCGTGTC
>CAKRPJ010000067.1:0-9900 GCA_934376955.1 uncultured Lachnospiraceae bacterium
TATTGCGAGTAGGTGGTTATACAAAGACCGCCATATGAGAATCTCCTTTCCTGTTGGTAGCGGGAAGGGGGATTTTTATGTTAATATATTTTTGTGTGCCTTATTTTTGTTTTTTTACATTTTTATAGTGGTTAATTATATTGACAAATTAAAAGCGTTGTGTTAATGTCTCAATATGCACTTGATTGTGGTGATTATGCAAAATCACTATACATGATGGTGTAGTTTTCAAAATTGAACCAAATAAATACAGGAGAATCAACAACGAAAACCTCTGGGTACTTGATTTAGGTGAAGATGTTAATCTTTACTATTAGAGATGGTATCATGTGAGGTTTTCTTTGTATTTCAACCAGTCATAAATTCGAATCAATCTTTTTAATTCGGGGTTATTTTTTAAAATATCTTTTTCTTTTAATAGATCCCTTAAATACTTTTCCAAAACATTTATATCTATTTTATCTTTATCTAATAGATATATTTCTGTATATTTTTTTTTGAATACGGAAGACTCAAGAATGCTTTTAAGAGTATAGTGTTTTGGAAATTTTTTTTTGCGACGTAATAATGCACTGTTTAAGAAACTATCAATGTTTGTATGAATCAAAGAGTATTCTTTGATTTTATCAAATGTTTCCTTGTTGTAAGATCGAAGGTATTTAAACATTGGCAGACCGCTTGTATTTCCAGGAAGAAGTTCGGGCAGAGTTTCTTCTATAATTTTTTCTGGATCAAAATAGTTGTTGTCCAAAACAATATCTTCATATATTCTTTCTGCTTTGATTCTTTTATAACCCATATTAGCAATGCCTACACCAACTATGAAATGTTTACAATGATCCAAATTATCAAGATGCTCAAATCCAGTGGCTATAATAGTTGATGCATTATCATCTTCTTCTTTTGCAAGTTTATAAATATCATGTCTTAATTTACGGAGAATTTTAGGGTTATATTTTGCTTTATTTTCTAAAATTGCTTTGTAAATGGCAGAAAAATTGTTTGTTGTGATTCTTGTCATTGAAATTACATTGCCGCTCGCAAAAGCTTTTGAAAAAGTTGATATTTCTTCTTTATCTTCACTATATTCAACAAAAATGAATCTATCTTTCAAAATATCTAACTTTTCTTGTGTTAAGCAATTTGCGATAGATTCCAGAATGTTTAGGATGTTTTGATCTTGAATGCTATATCCCATAAAAACAATCGGATACTCCAAGAAGATAGTAAGGATTTTTGCAATTAAATATGCAGATGTTTTTTGGAATTTTTCGTAATCTTGCTGCGTAATAACAATGCTGTCTGGTTTACTTACGCAACCATGGATTTTGTATAATTCGCCAATTTGGAAAATATCAGAGAAAATCAATTCCTCCTGACCAATAAAAACGCTATATTCTTTGAAAATACTTTCAAGAAACTGATCATAATTTGTGGTAATGATACCAGAAATATTTCGAACCGCCATTTTATTGAGTAGGTCAATTTCATCGGAGTGAGGAGGATTCGATAAAAAAGTTTTTAAGTGATCAGAGATAGCAATTTTTAACGGAGAGATGCCAGAACGCAACTCGTTTATATGATTTTTTCTAAATTCAGCAAAGCTGTCTTGTGAAAAAACAGCTAAGGCATAGTCTTTTTCTAACATGGATGCTACTTCTGGCAATTTGTTATATTGTTCGGAAGAAGTTGTTTTAGCATAGTAATAATCATATTTGAATTCATTGCCATCTATTTCGGTTGCAAATTTCCTTAACAGAGCTTCCCAATTTTCTGTATTCAGATACCGTTTTGTAAATCCTGATCCAATAAAGAGAAATGGATGCTGCTGAGTAGAGGAAATTTTATCAAGAATAACTTCTTGTATAGACATAGTTTACCCTCCCTTATATGTTACAGAGCCTCTGCCTCTCGGAGACTTTTTTCTGTGTCAAAATCTTTTCGTTCCAAATGTCTGATTTCGTGTTTGATAGCCTCCTCCTGCTCTGCGGCGGACAGGCTTGCATTTATGTAAATATTGAAAAATCCATCTGAATCTTCGATAGTCATTCCCTTTGTGACGGATGGCATATCAACGTATCTGATGTAATAATCCACCATCAATCATCCCCTTTTAATGCCTCGATGATTTTAACCGCTTTCAAAATATCCTCTTTTGTGGCTTTTCTGGAAATGCTGAACAGGGTTCTCATTTCCGGTCTTTCTTTTAATTCTTCCAAAAGCTCCAGTGCATCATCATCCAGAACGATAGGGTTGTTTTCCTTGTCGATGGCGTTGGGTTCTTCTTCTGTCCCCATTAGGTAGCCAAGAGACACACCGAAGTAATCTGCTATTTTTTGCAGTTTATCGGATTTTGGCGTACTAATTCCTCTTTTCCAATCGCTAAGCGTGGATTGCGAAACCCCAGTTTCCTTTGATACTTTGTACGGAGTTACTCCGTTTTTCTGTAGCAATTTACTAAAAATCTCATACATAATTTGTTCACCCTTTACAAAATATGATAATACTAAAGAAACCCGTAAAAAATATGTTGACTTAAACGGATAACCGTAGTATAGTATGAGCATACAAAAGAAATCCGTTGCGATTTCTAATGTAATGCTACGGGAATATTATTCTTGTCTGGTAAACATAGAATATCACATTTCCGAAGTAATGTAAATATAAAACGGTACGGAAAGGCGGTGTAATTGTGTACGAAAAATTTGCAGAATTATTGGACAAAAACAACAAAACGGCATACCAAGTATCCAAGGATACAGGGATTGCACAATCTGTTTTGTCTGATTGGAAAACAGGCAGAAGCAAGCCAAAAGTGGACAAGCTGAAAGTCCTTGCAGACTATTTCGGTGTCAGCATTGAGTATTTCTTGGAAGATTGACAGATGTAAAGATGCAAGCTAAGAGGAGGTGAGGGAAGTGGAAACAAATTTGCGTCATCTGCTTAGGCAAAGAAATATCACTATCACCCAGGCGGCCAAGGAATTGGGGATAAAAAGAGAAACTTTACAGAGAAAGCTTTCGGGACAATATCCATTTTATCTGCGAGAGGCAGTCACTTTACATAGACTGTATTTTTGGGATTTAGATTTCCTTGAGATTTTCTCTGAATATGGAAAAGAGCAAGGCGTTAGGGTACCTTGCTCAGCTGGTGAGGTTATTTAGTTTTTTTAGTTTGTGCCAAGGCACTGCCTGCAACGCTTTTAGAAGCCTTGCTGTATCTGCCGTCTTTCAGAATTTTAGATGCCGTGGAAGCGACAGATTTGCTGGTCTGTTTGGTATTTGCCATGAACTTCACCTCCTTTTCGTGGTATGTGACGATTATATCACATTTTATGGAAAGATACAACATATTGATTGAAAGTATTTTTGTTAACAATATATTGTATGTGTTTTAATGAAAAGACAAAGTTTTCAGCAGATGGTTGCTATAGAATACACATGGGTGTGATTTTTCATGTGTTGCTGTTTTTTAATTAACAAAGAAAGTGAATAGACTGAAAATGTCAAGCAAAGTGAAAAAGAGGTCGCTAAAAGGAGGTGTTCTTATGGAGCCGATGCTTTACACAGTAAAGGAAGTTGCGCAGATTCTGAAATGCAATGCGACCAGAGTATATGGTTTGAAGGATGCAGGGCTACTGCCGTTTCTGAAGCTGGGGCAGTTGAAATGTCGCAGAGAGGCGGTGGAGGAATTCCTGCGGAAGTATGAGGGCTACGATGTGTCCGACCCGAACAACATCGTTCCTCTGGAACAGGGAGAGGAGGTGAGACCATGAGAAACTGGAAACGGACGTTTTTCTATATCCGCCGTGGTTTGCTGCGTTGGGCGGTGGTATTCTTCGGGACGCTACTGGCGCAGTGCGGATTAGTATGGATTCTGGAGAACCCCGACAGCAGGATGATGTTTTATCTGATTTCCGGCACGGTGATTGCCTTTGCAATCGGTAATGTGTTTTACGGCAGGGAATTGCCTAAGAAATAAAAACGTCCCCAGAGGTGTTGGCGCACCGTTAAGGGGACTGGATAATTATTCACTTACAGAATAACAGAAACAGGAGGGAAATGCAATGGAAAACTGGACAGGCACGATGCAGATCAACCGTGTGGACGGGGAGCCTTTGCTGAAAAGCGGAGAATGGCAGTATGACCCTTGGTGGAACTGCTGGTACTTAAACGGGGAGAGCTTCCCTGCGGAGATTTGCAGGAAGGTGTTGTGATGGCATTTACATACACGGAAGACCCCAGAAAAGAGGAAGAATACGAACCCGAAGAACCGATGTGCCCTGTATGCGGCAGTGTGAAATGCGACTATTTCTACAAAAAGCATGGTGAAATCATCGGCTGTGACGATTGTATCAGAAGGGAAGATGTTTATGGATAACATGAGATATTACAACGCAGGCAGAGAGGTGCCGGATGCGGCGAAAAAAACCATCAAGGGCGGCAAGCTGAGCGGCTTTACGGATATCAACCCGATGTGGCGTATCCAGAAACTGACGGAGCTGTTTGGTGTATGCGGTGTCGGCTGGTACACGGAAATCAAGCGCATCTGGGCAGAGGAAGGCAAGGATGGCAGGGTAGCTGCTTTCTGCGAGATTCACCTGTATGTGAAGGTGGACGGGGAATGGAGCAGACCCATTGAGGGCATCGGTGGCTCTATGCTGGTGAACGTATTCAAGGGTTCGCCCGAAACCTCGGACGAGTGCTACAAGATGGCGTATACGGATGCCATCAGCGTGGCGGCGAAGGCATTAGGTATCGGGGCGGATGTTTACTGGGCGGCAGGCAGAACAAAATACAGTCAGGACGAAAAGAAGGAGCCTGTATACTGCACCAGATGCAAACAGAAGCTGAAGGATGAAATCAAGACCTCCAAAAGAACCTTTACGGCGCAGGAATATTTTGATAAATTCGGTGGTCTTTGCCCCGATTGTGCTACAGCGGACTACGCGGCAAGAAAGAACAAGGGTGAGGGCGAATGATGGAAACCTATGGTACATACAACGGCATTAAGTTTCTGATGGATGGGAGCATGGAGCTTTCCTTTCTGGTGCCGCACCACGAAAAGAGCCGCCTGCTGGCGAGTATTGATGAAATCACGCAGGCAGGCATGCCGACCTTAGAGATTACGGCAAAGAAGAAACGGAAAAAGCGTTCTCTGGATGCCAACGATTACCTCTGGGTGCTTTGCACGAAGATTGCAGAACGGCTACAGGACAGCAAGCTCAGCATCAGCAAGGAGGAGGTTTACCGCAAGCATATCCACCTTGTGGGGAAATATGAGCCGCTGGCATTGCGTGCCGATGCGGTGGAGCGGTTCTGCGAAACATGGCAGAGAAACGGCACAGGCTGGCTGACAGAGGTAGTGGACAGCACGCTGGACGGATGCAAGAAGGTGTTCGCCTATTATGGCAGCAGCACCTATGATACAAAGGAAATGAGCCGCCTGATTGACAGCGTGATACAGGATTGCGCGGCATTGCAGATTGAGACTATTCCGCCATCGGAATTAGATATGCTGTTAAAGGAGTGGGGAAAAAGCTCCGCAAAGCAAAAATAAGGGGGAATGAAATTGACAAACAGCAGACAGAAGGGAGCGAGGGGTGAGCGTGAGCTTGCCCGTATCCTGCGGGAATACGGCTATGACTGCCGCCGGGGGCAGCAATACTGCGGTGCAAACGGTGATGCGGATGTAGTCGGATTAGAGGGGATACATATTGAATGTAAACGGGTAGAACGGCTGAATCTTGAGGATGCGGTGGCACAGTCCGTCAGAGACAGCAGAGCAGGAGAGCTGCCGGCGGTCTTTCACCGGAAGAACAACTTCGGTTGGCTGGTGACAATGCCGCTGGCGGATTTCATGCGGCTGTACCGGGACTATGAACCGCCTGTGCCGTTTGCAGATAAGGCAGGTGACGAAGATGGAGAGAGATAGCTTTGTATTTTACCGCAGCTTTTATGAGGCAATACGGCGGCAGCCAAAGAAGGTGCAGGCGGATATTTACAACACGATTGCGGATTATGCGCTGAACGGTACGGAGCCGACACAGGCATCGGATGCGGTGCTGAGCATCTTTCTTTTAATCAAGCCGCAGATTGACGCAAATAACCATCGGTATACCGCAGGGAAAAAGGGCGGCAGACCAAGCAAAACCGATAGCAATAAAAAAGAGGAAAAAACGAAAACCGTTGATTCTGAAAAAGAAGGAAAAACGGAAACCTATGGTTTTGAAAAAGAGGAGAAAACAGAAACCTATGGTTTTGAAAACAGGGCAGAAAAGGACGCTTTTGAAAAACCTAATGAAAATGTAAATGAAAATGTAAATGAAAATGTAAATGAAAATGGTAATGAAAATGAAAAACCGAAAACCATAACGGCATCCACAGTGGTGGCTGCCTACCACAGGCTCTGTCCTTCCTTCCCTGCGGTAAAAGTGATTTCGGACAAGCGGAAGAAGGCAATCCATGCAAGGTTGAACAGCGGCTACACGCTTACGGATTTCGAGCAGGCATTTACAAAGGCGGAGCGCAGCAGGTTTTTACGAGGCGGAAATAAGAATAACTGGCAGGCGGATTTTGACTGGCTGATGAAGGACGGCAATTTGCCGAAGGTATTGGAGGGGAAGTATGATGACGATTCTGGAACGGATTATGGCAGAGGCGAAGAAGGAAGATACGACGGCACCGTCCTGTGAGGAGCGGATGGCGTTATACAACAGCAGAAGGGGCGACCTGACGGGGTATGACTGCCCGATTTGCCGCAACAAGGGGTTTGTGTTTTTGATGCGAGATGGGTATGAATACACCATGGAGTGCGAGTGCATGGAGAAGCGCAGGGGCAAGTGGAGACTGCAAAAAAGCGGCTTGCAGGATATGGCGGAGCGGTATCGCTTCGAGACCTATGACGCGAAAACGAGCTGGCAGAAATCCATCCTTGCGGCGGCGGAGTGCTTCTGTGAGGAAAGAGAGGGGTGGTTTTACATCGGCGGACAGGTCGGGGCAGGCAAAACGCATATCTGCACCGCCATTGCGAATCGGCTGATGCTCCAGGGCAAGGGCGTGCGCTACATGATTTGGACGGAGGAGGCCACCAAGCTGAAAGCCCTCAAGACGGATGACGAAGGCTACGAGCGCGAAATCAACAAATGGAAAACGGCAGAGGTGCTGTATATCGACGATTTTCTGAAAACCAGAAACGGCGCACTGCCGACCGATGGGGACATCAACCTTGCGTTTGAAATCATCAACGCGAGGTATAATAATCGCGCCCTGCGGACGATTTTTTCAGGCGAAAGAGGGCTGAATGAAATCATGGAGCTTGACGAAGCCATGGGCAGCAGAATTTATCAGCGGTGCGGCAAATATAAGCTGAAAATCGGCAGAGGAGAAGGGCGGAACTACAGAACGAGAGAGGAGCTTGAGGTATGAATAAAGTGATTCTGATGGGACGGCTGGTAAAAGAGCCGGAGGTGCGGTATTCGCAAGGGGCAGAGCCTATTGCGGTGGCAAGATACACGCTTGCGGTGAACCGTAGATTCAAGCGGCAGGGAGAACCTGAGGCGGACTTCATCAACTGCGTGGCATTTGGCAAAACGGGAGAGTTTGCGGAGAAATATTTCAAAAAAGGGCAGATGGTTTCTGTTGTCTGTAGATTGCAGGTGCGTAGCTGGGATAAGGACGGCGAAAGACGGTGGAGCACGGATGTGATTGTGGAGGAACAGTATTTCGCTGAAGGAAAGCATGACAGTGAAAAGAACGGCGGAAGCAAGCCGGCATCGGAACAGAGCAGACCCGCAGCGGCACAGAGTAAGCCTGCGGCGCAGAACGGAAAACAAATGGGGTTGGCGGAGCAGGAGGGATTCTATCCCATTGAAGAAACACTGGAAGATGATGATTTGCCATTCTGAGGAGTGAGGGAATGCAGAACAAACATGAAATATGGGAGCTGCGGCAGATGCAGGCGTTGCCGTTAGAATCAAAAATCATGATGACAAAACACAGGATTCAAACGTGGGTAGATGAATTTGGGGTTGATGGCGTTTATGTTTCATTCAGCGGCGGTAAGGATAGCACCGTTTTACTTGACATAGCCAGACAGATGTTCCCGGATATGAAAGCTATGTTCGTTGACGTTCCCACACAATATCCTGAACTGAAAGAGTTTGCTTTGACATTTGACAACGTGGATATTTTAAAACCGAAAATATCATTCGCTCAGGTGTGTGAAAAATATGGATTTCCTATGATAAGCAAAGAAGTTGCGGAATGTGTGCAGGGCGCAAGAAGATACTTGACAAGCCTACAAAAGCAAAACGCAATCCCTAGGCAAGCAAGCATAAATACTTTTATGAGTGTGTCGCAGGAACAGGAGCATCTACAAGCTATTAGGCGGGGCAACGGCGCAAATATCAGTACGAGGTCTCGCACTTCTTTGGAACAAATAGACAGTCAAGCTATGGTTCAAATGACAAGAGGGGGGGGAGATAACAAGTATCGTAAACTCCGAGGAATTGGAGAATATGACATGCAGGACAGCTTTAATTCTAGGAATGTTGACAAAGGACAATCAGAAAAAGGCGAATATCCCTAGCTGCGATAGGTCGCAGTATTCACAGGAGAAATATAAATTTTTCCTTGAAGCGCCATTTGAAATTAGCAATAAATGTTGCAATGTAATGAAGAAAGAACCTGCACATACATATTATCGCAAAACAGGAAGAAAGCCAATTTTGGCTACTATGGCAAGTGAAAGCAGATTAAGGACGCAAAAATGGTTACAGAATGGTTGCAATAGTTTTAATTTAACCATTCCAACAAGTACGCCTATGAGCTTTTGGACGGAACAGGATGTACTTTGGTACATAAAAGAAAACAATTTGCCTATTTGTTCGGTTTATGGCGAAATAGTCGTTGATTATGATGCAATGGGACAATGCGAAAATCAGATGACATTTTCGGATTACGGGATATTCGGAGAGGAAAGACCGCTGTTAAAAACAACGGGGTGTGACAGAACAGGTTGCGTTCTATGCGGATTTGGTTGTCATTTGGAAAAGGAAAGCAGATTTTTGAGGTTAAAGGAAACACACCCCAAATTTCATAATCTACTGTATATTTTGAAAAACAATGGCGTGACATACGCAGACGCTATTGATTGGATAAATGAACACGGGAATATGAATATCAGATATTGAAAGGAGGAATTAGCATGGATGTAGTAAGATTTATCAAGGAGAAAAATAGGATGTGCGATAGTTCCGATGAAAACTGTACTGGATGTGAAATTCACAGGAAAAAACTTAACCTGTGTTGTAGTACATACATAGAAAAATATCCGGAACAGGCAGTTTCTATTGTAGAAAAATGGTCGAAAGAGCATCCGCAGGAAACAAGATTATCTCGGTTTCTGAAATACTACCCAAATGCGCCACTGGACATGTATGGAATCCCGTACACTTGTGTCAAGATTTTTGGAATCGTGGAATATGAATACTTGTGTTCCGATGATTGTCCTAACTGCTGGAACACACCGGTTGAAGGAGAATAACAATGGCAATTAAATCAATTTTGTTTAATACATATATGGTGCGCGCGATTCTGGATGGGCGGAAGACCTGCACAAGAAGAATTGTAAAAGGCTTCATCCCAGACGATGCAATCTGGGGCTATACCGTTTTTACACCCAAAGGGTACATATCGTGCAGAGGCACGTTTCCTGTTGGATATGGCGAGAAGTTTTTTAAGCTGCCCTATCAAAAGGGAGATATTCTGTATGTTCGGGAAACGTGGCAGTTTTTATATGAATTAGATGGTAATGAACAACCTGTCGAAGAAACAGGGAAATATTATTATGCGGCAACAGATATAACTCTGTTCAATACATACGTTGATGAAAATGGAG
>CAKRPJ010000068.1:0-9620 GCA_934376955.1 uncultured Lachnospiraceae bacterium
TAGAAGATCAGTCCCCACCAGAGAGATGGATGCTGCCCCAGCTTCCGCCAGCTGTCTTTCAGCTGTCCTTTGGCAATAGTCACAAGCAGCATGATACCGCTCGCACAAAACATGCGGAAGACCGTAAGATCCATCGAATCATGTGTACTTTTTTGGAAAAAATCCTGCGCCGCAAGCCCGCACCCCGCCCACATGACGCCTGCTGTCATAACGAGAAGAATAGCGATAAGATGCATAGAGGTCACCTGTTATTATAAAAAGTAATAAAATACGCTTTCAGGGTCAGTCCTTGGAGTGAAAAGGAGACTAAAAAAAGAGAGACTAAGAGACTCGAAAAGCATGAAACGGGACATTCCGTAAGCCGCTCTTTCACCATTGGCCTGATCTCGGGCATGAGTCAGCTTTATGACCGCCACTCGAAATTTCCCGTCACCTTCCTTTATATAGCACAAAAAACCGCCATTGGCGGGTTTTTCATGGTGGGACTATTTGTCACGCTTGCGGATACGCCAATCTATATTTCACGAAACATTATTTCTTCCAGCGTCTTCTTAGACCACTATTATAGCATATAAAGGATTAGCTATCGCAAATCACATACAATTATGCGAATAAAAAGAGGGCTTGAAATAAAACCTTGCTAAATCAAGTCCTCTTTTCTCATTTTGCGAGCTTCCGTAATTTCAACTGCGCCCGATATGTCCCAAGCTATTCCTTCTCTTTTCCGTACAGCCGTTCCATGCCTGCCCTGGTTACTAACCAGGTTCGCCCTGATTTTCTAAATTCATTTTCCTTAAAGCCATTCTTTACTCGCCCCTGGCAATTCTGCTTTAGAGAATTCGGCGTCACGCCCCAGCGTTCTCCTGCTTCTAATGTCGTCATTACATCATCTACTGTCATTTTACCCACTCTCCTACATTTAATACAATAGCAAGCCCTGCAAGTATAGCGCATGTCGTGTCGTAATCACTAGCCCACCATGCTACGCTAGTACACACAAGAAATAAGCCTAATAATATTTTTACCTTCATTCATTTTATGGTATGATATAAAGGAAGGGAACGAGGGGATTCCTATCCCCTCCCTTCGTGTTATTTGCGGTTCAGCTCTTCAAGCTTAAGTAGGATTGATAATACTTTTTCAATCCCAGTCAGTATTGCGACTACTGATGCGACGATTAAGCCAATGAGTTGAATCGCTTCTTTTATATCATCCACATTCTCACCTCCTTGTGTATTCATCATACCATTCTTAGGGTATAGTATCAAACCTTTTATGGTAATATTTGTCATTACTTTGCTATTTTCATCAGTAATTCCAATAAAAAAGAGAGGGCACAATCACTAGCGACTAACTAATGACTGTACCCTCTTTTTTTACTTCTTCTCTGGACCATATAGCCGTTCCATGCCTGCCTTCGTTACCAGCCACGTGCGGCCGGACTTGCGGAACTCCTCACCCTCGATCAGACGCGGTGGTC
Organism: uncultured Lachnospiraceae bacterium; assembly: GCA_934376955.1. GTDB lineage: Bacteria > Bacillota > Clostridia > Lachnospirales > Lachnospiraceae > CAKRPJ01. Next base: position 1,481 of record CAKRPJ010000068.1, read on the forward strand.
TTCCCTGTGCGCCAGTGCAGAGCTGCTTCACGGACGACTGGGCGATCCCCCAGCGCTCCCCGGCCTCCGCAGTTGTCATGATGTCCGTGAAATCGTACTTCATGCGTGTCTCCTTACTTTGATAATGCTAACGCCAAATTGATAAGCGACAAGCTGTTACACGTGCTTAATTAACTATGTTAGATCGCGGTTATGGAATATATTTCAAAAGGTTCTTGTCATCTCTACCCATTACGCGCAAAAATTCAATGCAGACCTGTTCTTCTGAATCCGTTTGAAGCAGTAAATCGCGCTGCCCCCGTTCCACATAATACAGTCTAAAATCTCCATTATCTGCCTTGTTGATAATAAAACCATCCCAGCTAGTTATAAAATTCTTATCTAAAATATCATATTCGTGCGGGTTGATTTTTTCTTTTTCCAAAATTGCTCTTAATTCACTGATATTCATGACTACACCTCCACCAAATATTCTTTTAGCTCAGATATTTTCTTTGGTAATTTATATTGGATCCCACCGCCAGGTTGTCCAAACCAAGCAGCTACTTCCGCCTCTTTGACGTTCTCAATATCCTTGATAACTTCAAACAAATGGTATCGTTCAGGGCTTGTATTTCTCAATAACGCACGTTCTCTATAAGGAGTCCCCTTGGGGCTTACATAACCACCATTAGGTCGCCCATAGCGGCCAATAATAGTACCAGTTTTTAATGTAATAGTCCTGGAAGTTCCTACAGCACCATTATTAGGCGGGTAAATTGGCCGTCCATCATCAGAATAAAACCGCTCTTCCCCCTTCTTGCCCTTAGTATAGGGCATCCCATGCTTCTGGGCAAGCGATGCGATGAATGTATCGGTAGGAAGGAATAGGTTTTTCTCCAGAAGCCCAGAAATCCTGCTTTCCATGCTCTGGGGCGCTGCCCAATTCCTCATATACTCGCCAGTCTGCACCACGCTTGAATGCCTTATTTCCCTGAATGCCTAGTACTTTTCGTCTATGGTCATCCGATTAAGAATTAAATCCGGCAAGGAATGGGTCGGAGCTTCCTTCTCCGTTACACGTGCTTAATTAACTATGTTAGATCTCGGTTATGGGATATATTTCAAAAGGTTCTTGTCATCTCTGCCCATTACGCGCAAAAATTCAATGCAGACCTGTTCTTCTGAATCCGTTTGAAGCAGTAAATCGCGCTGCCCCCGTTCCACATAATACAGTCTAAAATCTCCATTATCTGCCTTGTTGATAATAAAACCATCATAGCTAGGTACAAAATTCTTATCCAGAATATCATAAGCGCCTTCCCAGACTTCTTCCTTGTCTAGGATCCCTTTTAACTCTTTGATGTTCATTACTTTATCTCCTTCAAATATTCACTCAGCTCGAAAATTTTCTTTGGTAATTTGTATTGAATCCCGCCACCGGGCTACCCAAACCAAGCACTAATTTCAGCCGCTTGAACATTATCGATATCCTTTACAATTTGATATACATGATATCCACGTTTTTTAGAGCCACGTGGTAAAGAACGCTGCTCGTAATGGGGCTCTCTCGGGCTTAAATATTGACCGGTCGCCCCTCCATACCTGTCCACAATAATAGAACCAGTTGTGTGAAATTCACAAAATACGCTAATTATTAACTTGTTTGCTAATTAAGAACTCAGAGTACAGCTATGAGTTTTTATCATACATACTTTTTAAGTTTAGGGTAATAGTCACTAATTTCTTTTAAAAATAACTCCACAATGGTAGATTCATTTCTTGATTTGGCAATAATATCATGCTGATTACGCTCAACATAGGCAGTAACAAATACGCCATCTTCTTTCCAAATAACGAAGCCCTCTTCTGCCCGTACTTGCCTGCTATATCCTAAGATATTATAACAGTAATCAGGAACATTTTCTCTTTCCAATAATACTTTCAGCTCATCACACGTCATTTATAAACACCTCTTGTAAATGAGACTTTATGTTTACAATTTTATCTGGAAGTTTAAACTGCATTCCTCCACCTTTTTGATTAAACCATGGCGCCGTTTTTCCAGCAAATACACCCTCTAAATCTTCAGTAACTATATATATGGTATTCAGTATTCTTTCTTGAGCCTCTAGGAAGAGCTCGCATTTCCAGAGCTGTACCATAAATAGCCACAAAAGTACCTTTTTCTCCGCCATATCTGTCTAAAACAATACTGCCAGCTTTTAGCGTTATTTTCTTAGGCTCTCCTATAAATCCATCATTCAACGGATATATTGGCTCATCATCATCAGAGTAGAATCTATCTTTGCCTTTCTTACCCTTAGTATAAGGCATCCCATACTTCTGGGCAATCGATGCGATGAATGTATCTGTGGGAGGAAATAGGTTTTTCTCCAGGAGCCCAGAAATCCTGCTTTCCATGCTCTGGGGCGCTGCCCAATTCCTCATATACTCGCGCCAGTCTGCATCACGCTTGAATGCCTTGTTTCCCTGAATGCCCAGCACTTTTCGTCTATGGTCATCCGATTAAGAATTAAATCCGGCAAGGAATGGGGCGGAGCTTCCTCCTCCGTTCCCACCGTTGGGGCTGCCGCTTCCGCCGCCGTTAGCCTTGACCGCCCAGCTATTTTCCTTCAACCAGTCGGCTACACCATCTTCAAGGCTGATTTCTCCATCCTTGCCATTATAGGCGAGACTTTCATCGTCCTTAACGATGATGCTGCCCTCCAGCAGTTTAGCCATGTTTTCCGGGCTCGCCGCATGACCTTTACTGAGTAGCTCCACTACCTTGGCCATATTCAAGCTGTCCAAGCGTTTTGTTTTCTCTGCCTGGGCTGTCTTGGTCATAGCATCAAGCTGTTTGGTCACCTTGTTGACCTGTGCAGTCAGGTCGGTGATCTGCTTGGCTACTTCGGTCGGTTTCTTTCCGTCCTGTGCGAATGTGTCGAGTGCAGCCTTCAGGTTCCTTGCCTTGTCGGCTACATCGTCTGCATCCTCGAGCTCCAGTCCAGCGAGTACATTCTTGAGTTTTTCCGCGGTATGCTCTCCTGCAATGCGGTTCTTCTTTGCCTCGTTGTTCAGCGTGTTGATTTCACCCTTAATGGCTGTAATCAGATCCGCGCCGTTATCCAGCTTCTCGAGTGCAGCGTAAACATCTTTCATATCCATGTTTTTATACCTCCGTATAATGGGCCTCCGCCCTGTATTGAGCCGTCTCCACGGCAATAAAAAAGCACGCTTTCGCGCGCTTAATTATTCAATTCACAATTTAGCCACAGTTAAGCCCATTTTTACCAAGGCTGACGTCAGACTGGTAAAATTCGCCAAACTGCTCACAGTTTCTTTCGCTTTCTGCATGTAGCTATTTTCTTGCAAGTATTCAATCCCTTTAGGCGTGATATTGATATCATCAAAAGTAAAGCTATAGCCCTCTTTCGTATGGGTGCAAAGCACACCCTCGATATATCCATCTTTTACTAAATGCCTGATAATGTACATCCAGTAATTATCACAGAGTTTCAATGCTTCAGGGTTCATCAATTCAAGCTCAACCCGCTTCCCCGTTTTCAGGCATTCGTACATGTACGACAAAATAATGCATACGATAACACCGTAATCATTTTTCGCCATTGAGTGCCTCCGGATAAAACTCTTCCTTATGGAATATACTTCAAAAGGGTTTTACAGCCTCTACCCATTTCACGCAAAAGTGCAATGCAAACCTGTTCCTCTGAATCTGTTTGGAGTAGTAAATCGCGCTGTCCCCGTTCCACATAATACAGCCTAAAATCGCCATTGTCTGCCTTGTTGATAATAAAGCCGTCGTAGCCTGTCAAATAATCATCTTGCAGGATATCATAGGCAGCAGGGTCAATATGCTCTGTTTTCAGAATTTCTTTCAGAATTTTGATATTTATAACGTATCTTATAAGGTCCTTATGGCTTCTACCCATTTCCCTTAAAAGCGCCCTGCAGACCTGATCCTCTGAACTTGTTTGAAGCAGTAAATCTCGCTGTCCTCGTTCCATATAGTACAGCCTAAAATCCCCATTGTCCGCCTTGTTGATGATAAATCCATCATAACCGCGCAGATAATCATCCTGTAAAATATCATAATTAATAGGATTAATTTTTTCTTTTTCTAAAATTGCTTTCAACTCGCTAAGGTTCATGGCTGCACCTCTTCTAAATATTCTGTTAAATCAGAAATTTTTCTAGGCAATTTATATTGAATCCCTCCACCAGGTTGTCCAAACCATGGAGCGACTTCCACCTCTTGTACATTCTCGATATCTTTTAAAATTCGATAAACATGATATTCTTGCGTTGTTGTCCTTGATAACGCCCGTTCCCCGTAAGAAACACCTTTAGGGCTTGTATAACTACCATTTACCCATCCGTAACGATCAATCATCATCCCCGCTTTTAGCGTAATCGTTTTGGCGGTTCCTACCGCGCCATCATTAGGTGGATAAATCGGTTTCTCATCATCAGAGTAAAACCGTTCCTCCCCCTTCTTGCCCTTAGTATACGTCATACCGTACTTCTGAGCAAGCGATGCGATGAATGTATCTGTGGGAGGGAATAGGTTTTTCTCCATGAGCCCAGAAATTCTGCTTTCCATGCTCTGGGGCGCTGCCCAATTCCTCATATACTCGCGCCAGTCTGCATCACGCTTGAATGCCTTGTTTCCCTGAATGCCCAGCACTTTTCGTCTATGGTCATCCGATTAAGAATTAAATCCGGCAAGGAATGGGGCGGAGCTTCCTTCTCCGTTCCCTCCGTTAGGGCTGCCGCTTCCGCCGCCGTTAGCCTTGACCGCCCAGCTATTTCCCTTCAGCCAGTCGGCTACACCATCTTCAAGGCTGATTTCTCCATCCTTGTCATTATAGGCGAGACTTTCATCCTCCTTAACGATGATGCTGCCCTCCAGCAGTTTAGCCATGTTTTCCGGGCTCGCCGCATGACCTTTACTGAGCAGCTCCACTGTCTTAGCCATTTTCAAACTGTCCAAGCGTTTTGTTTTCTCTGCCTGGGCTGTCTTGGTCATAGCATCAAGCTGTTTGGTCACCGTGTTGACCTGTGCAGTCAGGTCGGTGATCTGCTTGGCTACTTCGGTCGGTTTCTTTCCGCCCTGTGCGAACGTGTCGAGTGCAGCCTTCAGGTTCTTTGCCTTGTCTGCCACATCATCTGCATCCTCGAGGTCCAGTCCCGCGAGTACATTCTTGAGTTTTTCCGCGGTATGCTCTCCTGCAATGCGGTTCTTCTTTGCCTCGTTGTTCAGTGTGTTGATTTCGCCCTTAATGGCTGTAATCAGATCTGCGCCGTTATCCAGCTTCTCGAGTGCAGCGTAAACATCTTTCATATCCATGTTTTTATACCTCCGTATAATGGGCCTCCGCCCTATATTGCGCCCTCTCCTGGGCAATAAAAAAGCACGCTGTTACACGTGCTTAATTAACTATGTTAGATCTCGGTTATGGGATATATTTCAAAAGGCACTTATCAGCTCTACCCATTTCGCGCAAAAGTGCGATGCAAACCTGCTCCTCTGAATCTGTTTGGAGTAGTAAATCACGCTGTCCCCGTTCCACATAATACATCCTGAATGCCCCTTCAGCCGATTTGTTAATTATAAACCCGTCATAACTGGTTATAAAATTCTTATCCAAAATGTCATATTCGTGCGGGTTGATTTTTTCTTTTTCCAAGATCACTTTCAATGCGCTAATATTCATGACTTTACCTCTTTTAGATATTTTGACAATTCCACGATTTTTCTTGGTAGTTTATATTGAATCCCCCCACCAGGTTGCCCAAACCAAGCAGCTACTTCAGCTTCTTGAACGTTCTCAATATCTTTGATAACTTCAAATATATAGTATCCCTGCGGACTTGTATCTCTCGATAACGCACGGTCTCTATAAGGAGTTCCTTTGGGGCTTACATAACCACCATTGGGTCGCCCATAGCGGTCAACGATAGTACCAGCTTTTAATGTGATAGTTCTTGGGGATCCTACAGCGCCATCGTTTGGAGGGTAAATTGGCTCATCATCATCAGAGTAGAATCTATCTTCGCCTTTCTTACCCTTAGTATACGTCATACCGTACTTCCGGGCAAGTGATGCAATGAATGTATCTGTGGGAGGGAATAGGTTTTTCTCCAGAAGCCCAGAAATCCTGCTTTCCATGCTCTGGGGCGCTGTCCAATTCCTCATATACTCGCGCCAGTCTGCACCACGCTTGAATGCCTTGTTTCCCTGAATGCCCAGCACTTTACGTCTATGGTCATCCGATAGATTAGCAAGCCATTTTTTGCCTTCCGCCTTGATACAGTCCTTTTGTTTCTTCAGGTCGACTTCCCCAGCATAAACAGTTATGCAGCTGCACAGGCAGTGAGGATGCGCAGGAAGCGGCGGTATTTTAGATTTCGGATAGATACCGGATCCAAGGTTGTACATATTGGCCTTGCTGTACATATCACAAACATCAAAAACAGGGTGGCGGCTGGATAATTTCCATTTCACGGCCACCACGTCATCATCCTGCATGATATCCGCTAAAAAACCATCGGCCCATGCCCTTGCCATCTCTGTCTGGGCAATACGGTCCGCGATATAACGGCTTTTCTCTTGCATGGCTACCCAACACGCTTTATTCAGGGCCTCTTCTGCCCCTGTTTGCGCTGTTTCTATGAGCTGCTTATACGCTGTCTTAAGCGCCTTTGTAAGCGCTCCGTTTTGGGATAGTCTTTTTCTTATATTCCTCAAAGCCTTGCGGCTCTCAGCGACGATTCTAGGGGTGCCGTAGGCGTTTCTCACTGCCTGCAGGTACTTTGGAAGTGCCTGCTGCATAGTTACAGCCTTCCCGCTATTATAGCCATCATACAATTCTCTTGCCATCGATATCCATGTAGCATTGTGCCGCGGTGAATGCCGGCATCAGATCCTCGCATCCGTACCGCACGGCATCAATAGCGTGGTTGTTCTTGTCTGAATAGGCAGAAATGAATTCTCCATCCTTCGTGCGGGCGTATTCATAATTCACGAATTCTTTACAGATGTTCGGACAGCGTGCTTTATCTATAACGATGGCCTCCAGGCTCTGCAGCTATCTGATTCCATAGTCCACGCTATCGGGGTATTTCTTAGCACCGTATACGCACAGACCCGCATCTTGCATCTCTCTAATGCTCTTAGGCGCTGCAGAATCGGCGCGGATGACAGCCTTGCCGACCATTTTGCTTTGTATCAACCTAACCGCTGTAGAGTTCGTCAGGTGCGTCTGGTATATCTCATCAAAGATGTATAGCCGTTCGTGCTTTGCTTCGTAATGCATACACTCAAAGGCCAGCGGATCCAGCGCAAAGCCAAAATCTAGACCGTAGCGCCTGCGATCGAATTATTGTAAATCATCCTTCATGAACGCCTGCTGTACCACATTTTCAAAGACTGTGCAGCTTGTCCCGGTCACTTCGCCCAGATATTCATGACGATACGCCCTTTCATTTCTTGCCTTTAGTTTTTTCCGCATCCTCAAAGAATTGCGGGCCTAACCAGTCATACGGGACTGATCTGTAATCGGAATGATGGAAAAACTTGTCGGCCTCAGCATTCAGCATCTCTTCGTTTACCCATAAGTTTTTGTCCAACAAAAAACTGTAGCAAACATCACCAAACAAGCGATGTTACTACAGCAAGATACAGCCGAAGATATTGAGTTATCGTCTATCAAAAATCGCATAGCAGATGCAAAGAAAAAAGTGCAAAATTGCATTAAAGCGGTTGAGAACAGGATTGTTTCAGAAACACTTGCAAATACACTGTCAAGTAGCGAAACTTTATTAAAAGATTTAGAAGTCCAGTTTGCAAAGGCAAAGATTCGTACAGAAAGCGGGAAAATTACAGAAGAAAAAATCAGGTTCTTCTTTGACTCAATCAATATGAAAGCTACTACGTCTGCACGATTTAAAACTATCTTATTTAAATGCTTCATCAAAAAAGTACTGGCCGATAATGATATCATCGAAGTCCAGTACAATTATGAAGGCGACCTTTCCGGTTCGCAAAATGGTAATTTTGGTGGGACTATTTGGATTCGAACCAAAGACCTCTTCGATGTCAACGAAGCGCTCTAACCAGCTGAGCTATAACCCC
>CAKRPJ010000069.1:0-9302 GCA_934376955.1 uncultured Lachnospiraceae bacterium
CAAGCTGATGCTGGAGGATCGCTCCATTGAGATTTGGGCGTACAATCTGGAAACCGTTCTGGCCGAAAAGCTGGAAACCGTCGTGTCCCGCGCCACCACCAACACCCGTATGAGGGATTTTTATGATCTGCATATTCTGAGCCAGCTCCACGGCCGGAGCATCATCCCTGCTGATCTCCAGGCGGCGCTCATTGCAACGGCCAAGAAACGCGGTACAGAGAAGTATCTTGCCGACGCGCCTGCGGCCTTTGATGAAGTCGAGGCCGCCCAAAATATGGAAAAGCTGTGGCGGGCTTATCAGAAGAAGTTCTCCTATGCTGCTGACCTGTCGTGGCATACAGTTATGGAATCTATCCGCAGTCTATATGAGCTGGTGCGGAAGTAATAGAGCAGCAAATCGAAAGTTATCGAGTTGATAAAAATGATTTGGCGAAATGGAGTGAAAATATATGTACCAAATATTGAATTGGAATACTGGTTTAACAGAAGACACGACAAATCTTTTAGATATATTACAATTTATAAAGACATTTTTAGACGGAGAAAATACCATAGCCGTATTGCAACAAATCCCATTTAAAATGAAAAATGAAGATGGCAGATGGATATATAGCGATTCATATAATGAATTTGTAACTACATTTTCAAGTGAGAAATATAAAATCATTAGTAATAATACCTTTAATAACGGTTTTATATTTATGCAGACTGTAATTGTGACTAGAATTAAAACGTTTCCACCAAAGGATAATAACATATATACTAATGGGATGCCTACTAATAGAGAAGTGGCTATAGAAATAGAGAATGTATTTTCATTATTGGGATTACATGCGAAAAATGGTAAAGAAAATTTGCCTTATATAAAAGGTATTAACGGAATTGCAGATGTTATAGTAGGTGACTTTAATGCTGGTGATTATCAAGAATATCCTGATTGGAAAACTTTCAGAAAAATACTTCCAACGCATGTATGTGCATGTAATCTACCTACAAAATATGTCGTGGATGCAATGGGAAAATTGATTCGAAAAACATGTATTGATCATATATTTATCAAGAGAGAATTGATTACTAAATGCGAGAATGTAAAAGTACATGATAACATAAACTTTTCTGATCATTATCCTATAACATTTGATATCAAAATATAGGAATAAAACAAGAATCAGTACATTCAAAAGACCGGCAGAGTACACGGCGAGGATGATGTGATTGCCTATCATCTGCGGCAATCCTTTGTTCCCGGTGAGATCACACCGGAGGAAGCGAACCGGTTGGTCTGCGAGCTGGCCAAGCGCTTCACCAAAGGCAATCATGCATATATCGTCTGCACCCATATCGACAAAGCCCATATTCACAATCATGTGATTTGGAACTTCACCGCGCTCAGTCAGACTCGGAAATTCCGAAACTTTTGAGGCAGCAGCCGCGCCGTGCGGTGGCTCAACGACACCATCTGCATTGAGAACGGTTACTCCATCGTGGAGAATCCGAAGCGCCACGGCAAGAGCTACAACAAGTGGCTGGGCGACAAAAAGAAACCCTCCCACCGGGAGCGAATCTGCGCGGCCATTGACGATGCGCTGGCGCAAAAGCCCGACAGCTTTGAAGCGCTGCTGGAGCTGCTGCGGCAGGCCGGATATGAGGTCAAGGGATTTCTATAGAGCAAAAAATCCCTCCGGGGGGATCGCAGTATTAAATATTCTTTTGCTGTATACATACATTTCTATACAATTCAAACGCAATTTCTTTAGTTATTCCTGCTTATTGAATTATATATAAAATTTACATAGTCATTACAAATAATACACTACCATATTATTTAAAAAATCAATTGGACTTTTGCTGGAAATATCAGTACAATAAACAACGTTCGGCTTTGAAAAGTCCAGCTATGGAGATATAGTGATAGTTGAAATTTTGGAGGTATTTATTTATGAGAAAGAGGCTTATTAACCTGATCGTAGGAGTGGCCATGGCAGCAGCTTCTATTACAGCCTGCGGCGGTTCTAAGACTGCTGAAACAACAGCAGCAGCAGCTCAGACAGAGGCGGCTAAAGAAACAGAGAAGGCAGAAGAAACAACAGCAGCAACAGCAGAGAAGGCTCCGACAAGTCTTATTATCCCGAGCGCAAGCTGTGTTGCAAACCTGAACCCGCTTCTTGAGAGCTACAAAGAGGGTGCGATCATGTTAAATCCGATCTATGATCCGCTCTATGTGATCGACGTAAATGAGACAAGATATTATCTTGCTGAGTCCTACAATGTTTCTGAGGATGGTAAAGAGATCACGGTTAAATTAAGAGATGGCTTAAAGTGGCATGACGGCGAGCCGATCACAGCTGACGATATGATCTATACAATGGATGTTTGTGCAGACACCAATAACGGTGCATCCAACACTAACGCTGTTATCATCAATGATGAGAAGGTTGCTTACGAAAAGGTTGACGATCTTACCGTTAAGATCACTCTGCCGGTAGCCTCCGTTTCCTATCCGGATCTTCTTGGAAGCTTAGAGCTTATCCCGAAGCATGTATTTGAAGGAAACACAAGCATCGTAGGTCTTGAGGAAAATATGTCCGGTATCGGTTCCGGTTCCTATAAGGTTGCTGAATTCAAGCAGGATCAGTATCTTCTCCTTGAAAAGAATGAAGATTACTACTTAGGCGCTCCGTCTATCGATACAGTGACCTTCAAGATCATTTCCGATCTTTCTGCTCAGGAGGTTGCTCTTATGAACGGAGAGGTAAACTTCATGGAGCTTGCAAGTGCTCCGGCCGTTGAGAAATATGCCGCTGATCCCAACTATACCGTTGTTAAGTATCCGGAAGGCCGTGTAAACATTATGGGCGTAAACAAGTTCTGCCCGACCTTTGAGGATCCGAGAGTCGTTCAGGCTATCTTTGCCGCAATGAACCGCGACGAGATTATTGCCGGCGCTTACGGAACAGGAATGGCTGAGCCGGCGAACACCTGCTTCAGTAACGTAAACACATTCTATGACAGCACAATCGAGGGCTACACACAGGATATCGAGAAGGCAAAGGAGCTTGTTAAGGAAGCCGGACTCGAAGGAAAGACAATGACACTTTACTTCAACTCCGAGCGTGCATACATGAAGGAATCAGCCCAGATCATCCAGCAGCAGTTAAAGAACGTTGGAATCAATCTGGATATTATCCCGCTTGAGTCCTCAGGATTTTTTGAGAAGGTATTCGGTACAGACAGCGATTATGAGCTTTATCTGAATGGATATGGTGCAGTAGGTGATCCGGACAAGGTCGTTTCCGGTATGTATAACGGAACATGGGGTGTTAACCTTGGAATCAGCGATGAGCTGGCAGATTTATGGAAGGAATCCCGTACTGTATTTGATGAGGCTGAGCGTAAAGAGCTCTGCAAGAAGATTCAGGAAATGACAAGAGATGAGTATACCTGCTATCCGATCGCATATCCGAACTATGTGTTTGTTACTACTTCCAATGTTAAGGGAGCAGATGCGATCAAGAGAACCCCGATCTTCGAGGACTATACAAAATTAACGATTGAGTAATTCTTTTAAGTAAGAATGAAAGAATACCGCCTTTCCTGAAACAGCAGAGAGGCGGTATTTGTTTATCTCAGTAAACATCAGTAAACATGAGAAAGGAGATACCTGTGAAAAAATTTATTGGAAAACGATTATTGCAAATGGTGTTTGTATGGATCCTGGTTTCCGTTTTTTCCTTCTCGATCATCTACTTTGCACCGGGCGATCCGCTGTATATCTACATGACCCCGGGAGCAACAGGACATAAGATGACGGACGAGGAGCTGGCGAGAATGCGGGAATCCTTAGGCTTGGACGGCAACGTGGTGGAGCAGTATGTAAGCTGGGCTGAAAAGCTGGCCCATGGAAACCTCGGCATGTCGATCAATAATAAGCAGCCGGTGCTGGATCAGATCGTGGAGAAGCTTCCATGCACCGCCGGTCTGATGGGGGCTTCCCTTTTGATCTCACTGATCGTGGCGATCCCTCTGGGGCTGATTGCTGGAACCCATAAAAACAAGCTGGCGGACAATATCATAAGCGGACTGACGTATTTAGGAATATCGGTACCTGCCTTCTGGCTGGGCATTATGCTGATCATCATTTTTTCCATGCAGCTTAAGCTTTTGCCCTCCTCCGGAATGCGGACGATAGGCGTCAATTCGGCACTGGATGTCATCCGTCATGGAATCATGCCGGCTATCGTTTTAAGCCTTAACAATATGGCTGTATTTGTCCGTTATATCCGTTCAAATACCATCACCCAGATGGAGGAGGAATATGTCCTGACGGCTGTTTCTAAGGGCATTTCCCAGAGAGGGATCATGTACGGACAGGTGTTAAAGAATTGTATGCTTCCGGTCATTACTGTTGTCGGTTCCCGTTTAGGAACACTTGTTACAGGCTCCTTTATCGTAGAATCCATTTTTGCATGGCCGGGACTCGGCACCCTCGGAATGTCTGCCATCAACAATAGGGATTATCCGATGATAATGGGAATCACCATGTTCTCATGTACGATCCTGCTGCTCGGCAACTTCATGGCGGATATTCTGTATGGCTTTGCAGATCCGAGAATCAAACAGGGAAAGGAGTAAAGCAATGGCAAAAATGTTGACCCCCTTAAATCAGGCCGCGCTGAAGGCAGAGGAATTCTGCAAAGCAGAAAAGGAGATCCGGAAAACCCAGGCCGATTATGACCGCGGATTGAAACAGAATCTGAAAAAGGCGTTTTCAGAAAATAAAATGGCGTTGATCTGCCTGATCATTCTGTGCATTATCCTTGTCGCCGCAATTTTTGCTCCCTTCTGTCCGCAGGACCCGGACAATATGGATGTGATGAATAAAATGGCAGGGCCCAGTGCAGAGCACTGGTTCGGAACGGATGAGCTTGGACGCGATTCCTTTACCCGCGTTCTTTACGGCAGCCGTGTTTCCCTTCTGGTTGGCTTTGCGACAATGATCGTTTCCGTATTTGCAGGAACCCTTGTCGGTGCAGTCAGCGGCTATGCCGGTGGAAAAACAGATGTTTTACTTATGAGGATCGTGGATATGTTCCAGTCAGTTCCGAGCCTCCTTATGATAATTGTAATTTTCTCTTTTGTGCCAAACAATATGATAACTCTCGTACTCATGCTGGCTCTGTTCTCATGGACCGGAGTGGCGAGGATCGTCCGCGCCCAGACGCTGACATTGAAGGAGAGGGATTTTGTGATCGCGGCCAGAGCCTTAGGCGTCGGTCATGCAAGGATCATCGTAAGACATATTGTTCCGAATATGATAACCCAGATCATTGTGGCAGCTTCCTTAAGTATTGCCGGTGCCATTCTGGATGAATCTGCGTTAAGCTTTTTGGGCTATGGAGTGGCTCTCCCCAAATCATCCTGGGGCAGCATGCTTCAGAATGCCCAGCAGTATATCCTGTATGATCCCCTTCTGGCATTGATCCCCGGTGTGTTCATCCTGCTGACTGTATTATGCCTTAACATTCTGGGTGATACGCTTCAGTATGCGCTGGATCCACGCTTGCACAAATAGGAGGAGAAAAATGAAAAATATTCTGGAAGTGAAGGACTTAAAGGTCTCATATCACAGCTATGCAGGGGAAGTAAAGTCCGTGCGCGGCGTATCCTTTTTTGTAGGCGAGGGTGAGTCCGTGGCCATCGTCGGAGAATCCGGCTGTGGAAAATCCGTGACGGCAAAGACGATCATGGGTCTGATCCAGACCCCTCCGGGTGAGATCAAGGAAGGCAGTCAGATCCTGTTCGACGGGAAAAATATTCTGGAGCAGACCCGTCAGGAATGGGAAAGCTACAGGGGAAAAGAATGCTCGATCGTGTTTCAGGATGCGCTAGCAGCATTAAATCCTACGTTGACCATCGGACGGCAGATCGCGGAAAAGCTTCAGATCCATACGGATATGAAAAAGGAGGAGGCTTATGCGGAGGCAGAGCGTCTGTTGACCCTTGTGGGGATCCCGAATCCTGCAAAGCGCCTGAAGCAGTATCCCCATGAATTTTCCGGCGGTATGCGTCAGAGAGCAATGATCGCGATCGCTTTGGCATGTCAGCCGAGGCTTTTGATTGCAGATGAGCCGACAACGGCACTGGATGTTACCATTCAGGCTGATATCATCGAGCTTCTTAAAAATCTGCAGAAGGAATTTGGCATGGCAGTCATCATGATCACCCATGATCTTGGCATCGTTGCCGATATCGCAAAAAGGATCGTTGTTATGTATGCCGGCAAGGTAGTGGAAAACGGAAGCAATTACGATATCTTTTATCATCCCAGACATCCGTACACGAAGGCACTTTTGCGTGCAGTCCCGAGACTGGATTCAGAGGAGGATCAGGTGCTGGAGTCGATCGAGGGAACACCGCCTGACATGATCAATCCTCCCACCGGCTGTGCATTTTCCACACGCTGCAGTCATTGCATGAAGATCTGCCAAAAGAGTGAACCGCCGGAATTTGAATTTGAAGACGGACATACGGCTCATTGCTGGCTGTATCATCCGATGGCGGGATATACGGAAGAATAACAGGAGGTTGTCGAGATGAAAAACGGAGAAAAAATTTTGGAAGTCAGCCACCTGAAAAAGTATTTTGCGGCTGGAAAAGGAACACTGAAGGCGGTGGATGACGTTTCCTTTTATGTAAATAAGGGAGAAACACTGGGGATCGTGGGGGAGTCCGGCTGCGGCAAGACGACCTGCGGACGTACCTGCATGGGCATCTATGGAAGGACAGACGGAACGGTGCTCTATAAAGGAAAGGATGTCCACAGCCTCAGGGGAGAAGAAAAAAAGAATTTCACCAAAGAGGTTCAGATCATTTTCCAGGATCCCTATTCCTCTCTGGATCCGAAAATGAAGGTAGGAGATATCATTGCGGAAGGACTTCGGGCACATAAAATGTGCGGAAGCCGTGATGAGGAGAGAAAAAAAGTAGAGGAGCTTCTGGAAACGGTCGGTCTGAATGCCGAGCATGCGACAAGATATATCCACGAGTTTTCCGGCGGTCAGCGCCAGAGGATCGGAATTGCCAGAGCTCTTGCCGTGGAGCCGGAATTTATCGTATGCGATGAGCCGATCTCCGCGCTGGACGTATCGATACAGGCCCAGATCGTAAATCTTCTGATCCGCCTTCAGAAGGAAAAAGGGCTGACCTATCTGTTCATTGCCCATGATCTGGCTATGGTAAAGCATATTTCAGACCGCGTTGCTGTTATGTACCTGGGAACAGTGGCGGAATTGACGGACTCGGATTCCCTTTATAAGAATCCCCTTCATCCTTATACTCAGGCACTCTTATCTGCGATCCCGATCCCGGATCCGCAGGTGGAGGAGAAGAAGGAGAGGATCCGTCTTGAGGGCGAGCTTCCAAGCCCCATCGATCCGCCGGAGGGCTGCCGCTTTATTAACCGGTGCCGCTATGCCTCCGATATCTGCCGGGAAAAGCGGCCGGAGCTTGTTGAAGCGGAACCGGGACATTTTGTTGCCTGCCACAGATGCAGCCCGATGAAATAAAGATTGAGAAAAAACGGGGTTTGTGCTATCATATTGTCAGATAAAATGGTGATATCCACAAAAATGAAAGGCAGGTCAAATTATGGGAAAAGATTTCAGAGAAGAACTTGGCACTTTGATCGATGAGAGAAAAAAGGCCTACACAGATCTGAGTGATGAGATCTGGGGATATGCGGAGCCGCGTTTCCAGGAGTATGATTCCTCAAAAGCCCAGCAGGAGTATTTAAAGTCGAGAGGCTTTTCCGTCCGGGCGGATCTGGCAGGGGAAGAAACGGCATTTATCGCGGAATATGGAAGCGGAAAACCGATCCTTGCTTTCCTCGGTGAATTTGATGCGTTATCCAGTCTTCAGCAGGAAGCGGATAATACCGTGCATTGCCCGATCGCCGGAAAGACAAACGGCCATGGCTGCGGTCATCATCTTCTCGGAACAGCCTCCGTGGCAGCGGTGGATGCGTTAAAGACCTATATGGAGGAGCATAAGCTTCCGGGAACGATCCGCTACTATGGCTGTCCGGCCGAAGAAAACGCAGGCGGAAAGGCATATCTCGTCCGTGACGGTCTTTTCGGAGACTGTGATGCGGCGATAACCTGGCATCCCAGTGACACAAATAAGACCATGGGCGAAGACAAATTCCTCGCCAATTTCCGCGTATTCTTCACCTTCCACGGGATTTCCTCCCATGCGGCAGGCGCCCCGGAGCTTGGACGATCTGCTTTAGATGCAGTTGAGATCATGGATATCGGCGTCAACTATCTGAGAGAGCACATGATGGATGCGGCAAGAGTCCACGGCGCCATCACAAATTCCGGCGGTATTGCTCCGAACGTGATTCCGGCCGAGGCGCAGATCCTTTATGCGATCCGTGCTCCGAAGGTAACGCAGGTGAAAAAGCTTTATGAGCGGATCTGCGATATCGCAAAGGGAGCCGCACTGATCACCGGAACGACGGTGGATATCCGTCAGGTTGCGGCATATTCTAACGTCATCAAGAATAACACGTTAGAGGAGCTCATGGATGAGAACCTCAGGCATTATATCCCGATCGGCTATACGGAGGAGGAGCTTGCCTATGCGAAGAAATTCCAAGAGGTCACGACAGAGCTGGACAAAGAAGGCTTAAAGGATATGCTGGCAGCGATCGGCGGCAAATCAAAGCGGCGTGAGCTTTTGGATATGCCCCTTCTTGACTTTGTGCTTGACCGCAAGTTTACCTTTGGCGGCGGCGGATCTACAGACGTTGGTGATGTCAGCTGGGTAGTTCCGACGGGTCAGGTGAATGTGAACTGCTATGCTGCCGGAACGGCACTTCATTCCTGGCAGGCAGTTGCTCAGGGTAAGTCTACGATCGCTCATAAGGGCATGCTTGCGGCGGCAAAGGTCATGGCGGCTACCGGCGCTGAGCTTCTTATGGATCCCAAGCTGCTTGAGAAAGCCCATAAGGACTGGATCGAGGAGCTGGATGGTGAGGTTTATCCGAATCCGCTTCCGAAGGATGTGAAGCCGGAGATCTGGTAAAGAGGGGTACAGCTCCCGCAGCTTTCAGGCGGGATCGTCCCGGAGAAAAAATAATTTAAAAATAATAAAAAAAGTGTTGACAGATGAAGATATATGTAGTAAACTATGTTTCGTTGAGCGAGTGAAACAAATTGCTCAGTGTGCGTCAGTAGCTCAGCTGGATAGAGCATACGGCTACGGACCGTAGTGTCGGGAGTTCGAATCTTCTCTGGCGCGCT
>CAKRPJ010000070.1:0-8753 GCA_934376955.1 uncultured Lachnospiraceae bacterium
TGATACAAGCAAGTCCCCACCCACTGCTTATTGCTTTTCGCAATTGAAGCAGGGGACTTACTTGATTCGGTTAAATTTTAATAATTGACGATCTTTCCAAAGTCAACCTTTAAGGATGCGCCGCCTACAAGACCGCCATCGATATCTGCCTGTGCAAACAGCTCTGCTGCATTGCCTGCATTTACCGATCCGCCGTACTGGATACGGATCGCCTCTGCAGTTGCTTCATCATATACCTCGCCGATACATGCACGGATCGCTGCACAAACCTCCTCTGCCTGCTCGGTCGTCGCTGTCTTGCCTGTACCGATCGCCCAGATCGGCTCATAAGCGATTACGGCAGTTTTAGCCTGTTTGGCAGTCACATTCTGGAATGCGACCTTGACCTGCTTTCTGATCCAGTCAAGTGTGATCCCCTGCTCTCTCTGAGTCAATGTTTCACCGCAGCATACGATCGGGGTAAGACCATGCTCAAATGCCTTTAAAACCTTCTTGTTGACCGTCTCATCTGTCTCTGCAAAATATTCCCTTCTCTCGGAGTGACCAAGGATCACATATTTTACACCGGCATCTGTCAGCATATTCGGAGAAATCTCTCCTGTATATGCGCCCTTTTCCTCAAAGTACATATTTTCAGCGCCGATCTGAATATTTGTTCCCTCACAGGCCTTTACAGCCGGAATAATATCAATGGCCGGCACGCAGAATACAACATCTGCCTTATCGGTCTTTACAAGAGGCTTTAACATTTCAATAAGTGCAACCGCCTCCGTCGGAGTCATATTCATCTTCCAGTTTCCAGCGATAATCTTCTTTCTTGCCATGGCTATCTCCCCTATTTCTATATCGGTCTTTATTATATCGATATCGTTTTATATATCTGTTTTATATGTCTGTTTTGTATATCTGTTTTATATATCTGTTTTCTGTCCTGAGCTGTCGTTTTTTATTTGTCGTCTGCTGCTGCAACGCCCGGAAGCTCTTTTCCTTCCAAAAACTCTAAGGATGCACCGCCGCCTGTGGAAATATGGCTCATCTTATCGCCAAAGCCCAGCTGGTTTACAGCTGCTGCAGAATCTCCGCCGCCGATAATGGTCGTTGCATCTGCATCGGCAAGGGCTTTTGCAACTGCGATGGTTCCGGCTGCCAGTGTCGGGTTCTCAAATACGCCCATCGGCCCATTCCAGACAACAGTTTTTGCATTCTTGATGGCTTCTGCATACAGCTTGCAGGTCTCCGGTCCGATATCAACGCCCTCTTTGTCTGCCGGGATCGCATCAACGGATACATGCTCGATCTCGACCGGAGCATCGATCGGGTTCGGGAATTCTGCTACAACGGTTGTATCGACCGGAAGAAGAAGCTTCTTTCCGAGCTTTTCTGCCTTTTCCATCATTTCCTTACAGTAATCCAGCTTGGAGTCATCTACGAGAGATTTACCGATCTCTTTTCCCTGGGCCTTTAAGAAGGTATATGCCATACCGCCGCCGATAATCAGGGTATCACACTTCTCAAGCAGATTGGAAATAACGTTTAACTTATCGGCAACCTTTGCACCGCCAAGGATAGCAACAAACGGTCTTACCGGATTCTCAACTGCATTTCCGAGGAAAGCGATCTCTTTTTCCATCAGATAGCCGACAACATTGGAGCCGCCCTTTGCCGTAATGAATTTGGTAACACCGGCTACGGAAGCATGGGCTCTGTGGGAGGATCCGAATGCATCGCATACGTAATCATCGGCAAGGTCAGCCAGCTCCTTGCTGAACTGTTCGCCGTTCTTTGTCTCCTCGGCTCCACGGAAGCGTGTGTTCTGAAGAAGGATCACATCTCCATCCTTCATTGCATTGACTGCCTTTGTAGCAGCTTCGCCTGTTACATTATAGTCAGATACAAAAACAACTTCCTTGCCGAGCTTTTCAGAAAGGCTCTTTGCAACCGGAGCAAGAGATTCTCCCTCGTTGGGGCCGTTTTTCACCTTGCCGAGATGAGAGCAGAGAATAACCCTTCCGCCGTCATTGATCAGTTTTTTGATCGTCGGGAGAGCTGCAACGATACGAGTCTCATCCGTAATCTGGCCATTTTTGAGCGGCACATTGAAATCACAACGAACTAAAACTCTTTTTCCTTTTACATTGATATCATCCACAGTTTTTTTGTTTAAAGACATGTTAAGATACCTCCTTATTTCTTTACTTTCACTTCATCCGGTCAGCTGTCTGCAAAGTTTCCTATTACATAGAGCAAAAAAGGATCCGGCCCTCATCAGACCGGACCCTTACTGAGCCTGTTTTCTACGGCTAAATTAAGCGTTTAACAGCTTTCCGAAATGCTTAATGGTGCGAACCATCTGGCTTGTGTAAGAATTCTCATTATCATACCAAGATACAACCTGAACCTCTGCTGTATTCTCATCGATCGGAAGAACCATCGTCTGAGTTGCATCAAACAGGGAGCCGTATCTCATTCCAACGATATCACTGGATACGATCTCATCTGTGTTGTAGCCGAAGGACTCATTAGAAGCAGCCTTCATCGCAGCGTTAACGGATTCCTTGGTCGGCTGTCCCTTAACTACGGCAGTTAAAATTGTTGTGGAGCCTGTAGGAGTAGGAACACGCTGTGCGGATCCGATAAGCTTACCGCTCAGCTCCGGAATTACAAGGCCGATTGCCTTTGCAGCGCCGGTGCTGTTCGGAACGATATTGATAGCAGCTGCACGGCTTCTTCTCTTATCGCCCTTTCTCTGCGGTCCGTCCAGAGTCATCTGATCACCGGTGTAAGCATGGATCGTACACATAATACCAGTCTGGATCGGGAATGCATCGTTCAGTGCCTTTGCCATCGGAGCAAGGCAGTTTGTTGTGCAGGATGCAGCGGAAATGATATGATCATCCTTGCTTAAGATCTCATGGTTTACATTATAAACAATTGTCGGGAGATCGTTTCCTGCCGGAGCGGAAATAATAACGTACTTAGCACCTGCATCGATATGAGCCTGTGCTTTTGCCTTGGATGTGTAGAAACCGGTACACTCAAGAACAACGTCAACACCGACCTCGCCCCACGGAAGCTCTGCTGCGTTTGCCTTTGCGTAGATCTTGATCTCTTTTCCGTCAACAGTGATGGAATCTTCACTGCTGGTAACTGTATCTGCAAGTGCATATCTGCCCTGAGTAGAATCATATTTTAACAGGTGTGCCAGCATATCCGGGGATGTTAAATCGTTGATTGCTACGATCTCGAATCCTTCTGCACCAAACATCTGTCTAAAAGCAAGACGACCGATACGACCAAAACCATTAATTGCAACTCTAACTGCCATTTTTCATTCCTCCTAAAAGACTTAGATTCTATAACTTAGTTTATATGATTGTTAAATATTAATCAACCTTGTGTGTATTGTACCTAATTCTTTCAGAAATAGCAAGCTTTTTTTTTAAAAAAACAAAGTTTTTTTAACAAAGTTTTGAGCCCTTTACATTTTGGCCATTCTGTCCTATTTTTTTAAACAGAATTTTTGTGCGTATTCACAGTAATATTTAGCTTTTTGTCTGATTTTTTTCTTTGTTTATTAGCATTTTTCTATTTTTGTCTGATCTCAGTTGTATTTCTAGCACTATTCCCAGAAATCCCCCCTCCCTGAAATCTGATCCGGAAATGTCACAAAATTGACAATTGTTTTTGTATAAACGCGTCCTACATCTCGTCCTTTACGTATCCTGCCACGTTATAGGCATGGTCGGAGATACGCTCCAGATTGCTCAGGATGTCAAGGAATACTACACCGGCAGACGGATTGCATACCTGCTGAGAGAGACGCTCGATATGCTTGTCACGCATCTCCTCCTCAAGGCTGTCTACCTCATCCTCCAGCTTGCTTACCATACGGACATCATCCATACTCTTGTCCCTTCTGCTGGATACCGCATGTGTCACGGCATCGAGAGTGACTGTCGTAATGTGGCGAAGGTCATCCAGACCGGTCTCAGAAAATTCCAGATCATGCTCATGCATATACTGAGCCGCCTCCAGAAGGTTTTCCGCGTGGTCGCCGACACGCTCCAGATCACTGATGCTGTAGAACAGATCGCTGACCAGACGCTTCTGCTTCTCGTTGAGAGACAGATTATTGACCTGGATCAGGTATTCGGTCAGTTTCTTGTTCATCGCATCGATCGCGCTTTCGTTCTTCTGAACTTTTTCCGCGTTTTCTATATTTCCGGACAGAAGTACCTCAATTGCCAGCTTCAGATTGCTGCGTGCCATATTGCCCATATGGACTACTTCCATAACGCCGATCTCAAGGGCAAGAGGCGGAGACTGGAAAATACGCTTATCCAGCTGGGGTCTGTCAGGCTGCTTTTGCGCCTGCTCCTCCTCCGCTGCAATATCTGCTGCACTCTCCTTTACGATGAGACCGGAGAAGGCCACCAGCTGTTTTGCAAACGGGAAAAGAAGGATCGTATTGGTCAGGTTAAAAAACGTATGGAATGTGGAAATTCCGAGGGAATCAATACTGCTGTTCGCGATCGCCGGATTGATAATAGAGATCACATACATACCAACACCGAATATAATCGCTCCGATCATATTGAAGGTCAGATGGATCACGGAAGCTCTTTTTGCATTACGGCTGGCACCGGTACTTGAGAGCATCGCAGTAAGACAGGAACCGATATTCTGTCCCAGAGTAATATAAATAGCTGCACTGGCATTGACAACACCGCTCATTGCCAGTGTCTGCAGGATACCGACGGATGCCGTGGAGCTTTGGATCAGCGCAGTTACGAGCGCTCCTACCATAATACCAAGGATCGGATTTCCGCCGAGTACGGCAAAGGCTTTTGAAAAGATCGGGGCGTCTGTATATGGTGCGACAGAGCTAGACATAAATGTCAGACCCACAAAGAGAAATCCGATACCGATACAGATTTCTCCTACCAGACTGTCTTTTTTCTTTTTAGAAAACATGAGCCCAAAGGCACCGATACCTACGAACAGAGGCGCAAAAAATGAAGGCTGCAGTACCTTCATCGCATCTCCCAGCTCATTTAGGGACACCATCCATGCCGTGATCGTCGTACCGATATTGGCACCCATGATAACTCCGACCGCCTGAGTCAGATCTAATATCCCGGCATTTACAAATCCAACAACCATAACTGTTGTAGCACCACTGCTGTGCAGGATCGCCGTGATCAGGGCGCCCAGAGCAATTGCCAGTATACGGTTATTTGTCACCATCCGCAGGAAGTTATTCATCCGGCCCCCCGCAGATTTCTGCATTCCGTCTCCCATTATACTCATTCCGTAAAGGAACATTCCCAGTCCTCCGAGAAACGTAAAAATACTCGATAGCATATCGATGTTCATAAAATTTATCCCCCATGTTATAGTCAAGATCCGTCTACGTTATCATATCATAGGGATCCATTCTTTTTCAATTGTATTTGAAATATTTGTAAATAATAGGTAAATATCATGAAAAAGAACTGCTGATTTTGTTGCTTTTCTTTATTTTTTTCTTTTACTTAAGCTTCTTCATGGCAGTCTTCACCTCTTTGTGGAACTGCTCCCATTTATCTTCATGATCCACAAAATATTTAGGGCAGATCTTTCCTGTCACATCGTAATGGCGGATCACATCCTCCGGCTTCAGGCGAAATTCCACACAAAGATACGCACAGAGCTTTACAAGGGACTGGTATGTACTGTCATAAAATTCTCCGGTTTCGTCCGGATGGCAGCATTCGATGGAAATCGTATCGCTGTTTCGGTTGTTGGAGGCGTATGCAACCTCATTTAACGGGATGCACTGCACCACCTCTCCCTCCAGACCGATGACAAAATGGCTGCTGACCGAAGTGGTATTGCTTCCGCTCTGATCCTTTAGAGATTCAAAATAGTTTCTGTTCTCCCGCGCTGTGCTGCAGGGATTCGCCACATAATGCACGACGATCCCGTTAACCTTTTCCAATGGCTTCTGCGGCCTCGAATATGGATTGGGGGTCAGATAAGCAGCCTTTACATATTCCGGCATTTCCACATTTCCCGGATCGACCGTTCCTTTTCCCACTGCCATCTTTATAAGGACTGCCACAGCAGCCAGAATAATAAGGATAGACACTCCCAGCAGCGCTAAAAACAGATTCCTTCTTATTTTTTCCTGTCGTCTTCTTTCCATTCGCCGCATTTCCCGGCGAAGGCGCCTTTCTTCCTCTCCCATTCCCATTTAAAGGCTTCCTTTCTCTGTATGGTCTATTCGTACACATAATGTTGAGGTCGCATACTTGGTCAAGCGGATATTCGCAATCCGCTTCGCTACTTACTTGATTCGGTTAAACAGTCCTTGCCTCGTAGAAAATCAGGTACTCATCCCCTGCCGGTTCCTTATTGGCATCACAGTTTTGGGCAAAACTCCATTCCAGCAATACCCCTCTGCCTTCGAGCATATCGTCGCGAAACAGCCTCCTGATCTCATTTACATGTCTCAAAAGCTCCTTCTTTTCTGAGGTCGAGAGAAAATGGTCATTTCCATCTATAAGCTCGACATCTCCTTTGATGCGAATCGTTACCTCGCGGTCCATATAGGTGACCAGGTTCCACAGGTCTTTATTTACCGCCTCGATCACGATCTCGTCTGCATAAATATTCAATGTCCCGCTTTTGTTGGCAAGAAAATAGGGATAGTAAATAACGATCCCCTTATTCCCGAGCTCATGCGAAAGCCTGTCCGCAAACTCCTTTGCCGTGCTGCTGTCTGCGCCCACCAGACGCGGAAGATTAAGGTCATCTCCCGCAAACACGGCACTGCGGATCGTCCACAGATAATTGCCGTCCATGAACTCATTTCCTGTATATTCTCTCCATGGAATCGAGGGAAGGCGCATGTTTTTTAATTCATAAAATCCCATCAGTTTATTCATTCGAGTCTCCATGATCATGCATTAAATTTTTGTCCGGAAAATTTTTCATACACAGCGATCGCATAGGAATCCATCATTCCGGCGATATAGTCACAGATCAGGCGCTGCTGAAGCTCTCCTTCATCCCGAGCTGCAAGGTTGTCATACTGCTTTATCAGCTCCTTTGCTCTGTATTCCGGAGGAAGATACATACGGTCTCCCGAGTAAAGCTCCTTTAAGAAACAGATGACCTTTCGGCCCTCCTGTTCATAATGATATACCTCATCGTTGTGGTTGATACATCTGAACACGATATCTTTTAAACCATGGATCAGCTCTTTATAATGCAAAAAGCCCAGCTCCTGCGACTGCAGGGTTCCTGTCTTTTCCCTCATTTTATCACTCACATCAACCAGACCGATATCATTTAAAGCCAGATTGATCAGGCTGGAGGCCAGCTCCTGCCTAAACAGCTTGGAATACTGCGTGGAATCGATCTTATTTTTCCCGTATCCGGCCTTTTCTCTGGCCGTTCTCACCAGCTCCTCCAGCTTTTGGTATGAATCGCTGTTCCCATAGGCAGCATTATAATCATGGAGGATCTCATCTATCGTATAAGCCTTTACGCGCAGACCATCCTCGAGATCATGTGCGGCATACGCAATCTCATCTGCAATATCTACGATCTGGACATCCAGCGTCCTCACTCGTATTTCTTTTTCCTTTATAAAGCTGCAAAGCAGATCATAGTCGTCCTGATAAATAAACTTCTGTTTTTCGTGTTCTTTCTCCCGCTTGCATTCTTCTTTATAAAGCTCGGCATCAAATGTACGAAAATATTTCACGACAGAAAGCATGGTTCTGTAGGTCAGGTTCAGTCCCTGAAAATCCGGGCGCTTTTTTTTCCAGCTTTGTCAGGATACGAAGTGTCTGTGCATTTCCTTCAAAGCCTCCGACATCAACAAACAGCTCATGTAAAACCCTCTCCCCGGCATGTCCGAAGGGTGGATTTCCCAAATCATGGGCCAGAGCTCCGGCTTCAACAATATAGCTCTCTCCGGCATCGTATTGTATTGTGCCTGCGATCGAACGGGCGATCTGTGCTACCTCAAGGCTGTGCGTTAATCTGTTTCGGAAAAACTGGTCATTTTTGATCCCTAAAAGCTGCATTTTCCCCTGCAGCCTTCTGAATGATGAGGAATACATAATCCGGGCATAATCTCTCTGGAACGGTCCGTCCGGCCTGTAACGCGGTTCTTCTTTGTTCACATAGGATTCCATTGAATCACACTTTAACGGATTTAATAACGTTCTTTTAATCTTTTCCCTATCAATCTCTAACGGACTCTTTGTGATATCTGCCATTTGTATACTCCTCCCATTTGTAAATTCCTCCCTTTGTAAATGCTTCCCTACCTGATATCCATCTTATCGAATCCGGCGGGGAAAGTCAACCTTTCTGCAATTCTGAAAAAACAAGTAAATCTCCATCAATGCTCTTTATATTTTTCCATATCCCGTAGGAGCCGTTACCTGTTCCCGTTGTTACGATTTCTTTATTACGAATATGGACTTTCTTCGCTTTTAAATGACAGCGATCCATACTTCTATTCCTTCGATGTTGATATTCCAGTCGGAATCTATCCGGGACTCACGATCCGGATCCGAGATCTATTGTAAATTCATTAAATGATGATACTGAAAAAGAAAGGGGCTGTTGCAAAATAGATGAGTAATCATTTATGGAGCAGCAGCTCCTTTTTGTGTCAAAAGTTTGTGCCAAAAATGAAAAAGCAGGCTCCGAAGAACCTGCCATTCATGGTATAATAAATTATGACTAGTAAA
>CAKRPJ010000071.1:0-8191 GCA_934376955.1 uncultured Lachnospiraceae bacterium
TGTTTCTTTGTTGCTGTTTCAGAAGCAACTCTGATATATTATCATAAGTGTTTCTGTTTGTCAACAACTTTTTAAAAACTTTTTTCGAACGTTCGGTATGCTTTAGAAGCATTCCTTATGATTCTTAATAAGTTTTGTGTCTCAAGGACGTGTATTAGAATACCAGAATATCTTCATTTTGTCAATAGTATTTTTATATTTTTTTAGAGTCCTTATAATAGAATTTTTTATCCTTGGTATCAAGGATCATTGATGGTATAATTATTAAGCAGCCGGAGAGGCCGGAATGATTTTGCAAAGGAGAATGCCTATGTCAGACATTAGTATACAGATTGGACAACATATTCGTATTTTTCGCAAGAAGCGGTCCATGACCTTGGATGATCTGGCTCATTCCATCTGCAAAAGCAAATCTACCGTATCTAAATATGAACGGGGAGAGATCCCCATGGATATCGAAACGCTCTATGAAATTGCGAATGCACTGCTTATCCATGTGGATCAGCTGCTTTACATGCCAGAAAAAGCAGATCCGTTTTCCTCTGCGGGTACCGGCTCGACAGGAAGCGGTTTATCCGGAAGCGGCCCGGCCTTCTTTAAGGATTGCTCCCAGTTTTATTCTTATCTGTTTGACGGCAGAGATAACCAGCTCATTCAATGTGTCTTTGATGTCCAGCCCACAGACGGCGACTATGAATGCAAGCTCCGGATGTATATGAATTATAAGGATTTCTCTAACTATCAGATCTGCGAAAATACCTATTATGGTTATATTGAGCATTATGACGCAGTCACCAATATCCAGCTGACCAATCAGGACAGCCCCATGGAAAAAGCCAGTGCCAAGATCCTTGCGTCCTATCTGGACTCCGATACAAAATGGGGATTGTTCACCGGCTTTTCCACACGGCCTATGATGCCTATTGCTGCAAAAATGCTTTTTTCGCGCAAACGGCTCCACCCGGATGCCGCTTTGGCACAGCGTCTTAAAATTTCCCGAGAAGACATCCGGCTGCTGCGGCTTTATAACATGCTTTCCGTTCTGTAAGCACTACAGGGCTTTTTCGCTTTGATAAACGATCTCGCCGCCGATGATCGTCATATCCGGAAGAATATCCTTGATTTCCATCGGATCGCAGGTAAATATGTCACGGTCTAAAACAACCATGTCCGCAAGATATCCCTCTTTTATCCTGCCCTTAAAGTCTTCACTGAACTCCTGATATGCCGATTCAATGGTATATGCATCGATAGCTTCGCAGATATCTACACATTCCTCAGGGAAGAATCCGCCTTCCGGCCAGCCCTTCTGATCCTTTCTCGTCACAGCCGAATACAGGTTCGGGAATGGATTACAGCCTTCGACCGGACAGTCTGTGCCATAGGACACATGGATCCCAAGCTTATCTGCAGTATGGAAGGCATACGAGGTGCTTCCTAATTCTTTTCCGCAGCGATCCAGCAGGATGTGCATATCATAATCCAAGAATATAGGCTGATAGGAGATCAAAATATCATCCTTCGCCGCCTTTTCAAGCATCTGTCTGTCTGTGATCTGGCAATGGATCAGACCATGGCGCAGCGGATTCTTTCCATTCCGAAGCACCTTCTCATAGCTTTCCATTACATCTGCGATAGCGCGGTCACCAATTGCATGTGTCACGACCTGAATTCCGTTTTCATCGGCGATCCGGCAGAATTCGTCCATTTCCTCCTTGCTGATACACTCCACTCCAAAATTGCCCGGATCATCCGCATACCCTTTTCTGAGAGCCGCAGTCCTTCCTCCCAGAGAACCATCTTTAAAAAGCTTCAACGGCCCGAGGGCCAGTCTTCTCGGATCTTTATATTTGCCGTTTTTAAATTCTCCCGACTCAATGTACTTCTTAAACGTCTCCGGGTCGGTAATGCACACCTGATGACGATAGCGGAGCTTGCAAAGCCCCTCATCATAAATCTCATGCATCATTTGGAAAATCTCCTCCATTGATGTGGAGGTGTTGCCGATATCATTCGACTGAACGCTTGTAATTCCATGGGCCACCGCATAATCGGCTGCCTTTAAGAAAAGACGTTTGGTGTCCTCGATCGTAAAGCGTGGGATCAGATCCGTTACCAGATTCATGGCATTTTCTGCGAATATGCCATTCGGCACTCCATTCTCATCTGTTTCGATGGTGCCGCCGCTGACCTCTATCATCTGTTTATCCAAGCCCAGAAGCTCGATGGCACGGCTGTTGGCTGCCGCCAGATGTCCGCAGATCCTTACCATTACAACCGGCACCTCTGTTGAGATCCGATCCAGATCATATCGATTCGGCATACGCTTTTCACCCGTAAAAAGATCCTGGTTCCATCCTTTACTGAGGATACCGTTGCGGGACTCCTCCGGTCTTTCTGCCACAAACTTCCGCACACGTTCGATCATTTCCTCGATGGATGTAACACCGATGATATCTGCACGTGCGTAGGACATTCCGTAGTTTAAAAGATGCAGATGGCTATCATTCAATCCCGGAATCACTGTTTTTCCCTTCAGGTCGATCACTTTCGCTGCAGGGCCTGCCGCCTTAAGGACCTCCTCGTTGCTTCCGACAGCCCGGATCTCTCCGTCCTGTGCATAGACCGCCTGCGCAAAAGCTCCACGTTCCACATAGATCTTTCCATTAGTCAGTACCAATTCTCCCATATCCAATACATCTTCTCCTTTATATTGATTATATTCATGCGTCACTTTACATCCATTCTGCCTTGCACTATAATAATTTTCAAGTCTAATTTTAACATATTTTAAGGAGACACACATGCCCAATATTATAAATATTTCCGATTTTTCCGCTCCTGAGCTGGATGTATATGCCCGGCTCAACGAAAATCAGCTTTTAAACCGCCATGAACCCGAAAAAGGGATTTTTATCGCCGAAAGCCCAAAGGTGATCGAGCGGGCTCTGGACGCAGGCTGCAAGCCGCTGTCCCTTCTTTTGGAAACACGCCACATAGAAACTCAGGCCAAGGAGATCATCGAACGCTGCGGGAATATTCCTGTTTACACAGCCGAGCTTGACGTCCTCACCCAGATCACCGGCTTTAAGCTTACACGCGGCGTCCTCTGCGCCATGCTGCGCCCGCCGCTTCCTGCAATAGAGGATGTATGTGCCGGGGCAAAGCGGATCGCCATTCTTGAAAATGTCATGAACCCGACAAATGTAGGGGCTATATTCCGCTCAGCCGCCGCCCTTAATATAGACGCCATTCTCCTCACCCCCGCCTGCAGTGATCCTCTGTACCGCCGCTCCATACGCGTCAGCATGGGAACTGTTTTTCAGATCCCATGGACATATTTCAACACCGCTCCCCATTCTTGGGAAAGGGATGGACTGCCGCTTATAAAAAAGCTGGGCTTTTCCACTGTGTCTATGGCTCTGTGCGAAGATTCTCTCCGGATCGATGATCCCAGACTGGCCGAGATCGACAAGCTGGCAATCCTTCTCGGCACCGAAGGAGACGGACTTTCCGCAGCTACGATCGCCAACTGTGATTATACCGTTCGTATTCCCATGTCACATGGCGTCGACTCTCTGAACGTTGCCGCCGCAAGTGCCGTTGCTTTCTGGCAGCTGGGAAGGCGGTAAAAAAATTAAGATCCGGTAAACTTGAAGTGGGGGAATGCTTATCTGCGTTCAAAGAAAGGCAGGCAGGATCACTCCTGTCTGCCCGGCTTTATATACCCCTTCTCAATGTTCTTTTTAATGATCCGGTCTGTCACCTCAAAAAGCGTTTCCGATCCCAGTCTTGTTTTTCTCTGGCGTCCATACACCTGATCTGCGTTTACTTCATGCTCTACCCAGTCTGCCCCGTCGTTGCTGTCATTTAAGAGCAGCGGCTGAAGATTATCCAGTACATGGGCAAATCTTGCTTCTGCCGTCTGATATTCCTCAAATTCATCAAACAGCTCGATCAGTTCCTTTTTCTGATCCTCCGGGAGCAGGGAGTATATCTTCTCCTTAGCTGCATCTTCACGGGCCTTCTGCGTTTTCAGACCTTCCTCGTCATACGCATACGTATCCCCCGCCTCGATCTCCACAATATCGTGGATCAGGCACATCAGCATGACCCGGGCGATATCCACCTTTTCGTTGGAATACTCCCGCAGCAGATATGCCATGATCGCCATGTGCCATGCATGTTCGGCATCGTTTTCATTTCTTCCGTGTCCGGACAGATGCGTCTGTCTGAATATATTTTTTTCCTTGTCGATCTCCAGCGCAAATTCAAGCTGTTTTTTCAATCTTTCTTCCACAAAGCGCCTCCCCTTATATCTGCCGTTACAGATTCCGCATCCGTAAGAGCATTGCGATGTGCAAAGCTCGTGAAACGCTTAAAGAGCTATCCGCAGATAGCTCTTTAAAAATATTCTGTCTGAATTCACTATATCATTTATAAAATGGCCTTGCAAGCCTTTTGTGAGATTTTAGCTAATGACTTTTCGTCTGCTCTAATTAATACTCAACCTTCCACATATATCTTCTGTGATCCATGGAATGGCCGCGAACCTCAGCCATCTGGGATACATAATAACGCTCGATCGGGATCATTACGACCGGATTGAAGAATTCAACAACATCTGCATCGATCTTTCCGCCGTTTAATTCCTTGAAGTCAATGACGATGAAATTCTCTGCATAAGTATTTAAGAATTTCAGGCATCTCTCATCAAGAGCTCTTGTTCTGCCCTCGCTCATAAGAAGGATCATCGGAAGCTTTTTATCGGTCGTCTCAAACGGGCCATGGAAGTATTCACCTGTATGGAGGCATACGGCATGCTTCCACTGCATCTCCATGAAGTGACAGCAGCACATGGAGTAAGCAACTCCGTAGTTCGGGCCGGAAGCCAGTACGTAGAAGATCGGCTCGTCTTTTTCTTTCTCTGCCCATTCCTTTGCTGCAGCGAGGCAGTTCTTCTTGCCGTTTTCAACGATCTCATCAATATATTTATAGGCATCCATTGCCTTTTCGTACTTATCCCAGTTTTCAAACTGATGGAGCAGCTCAAAGCCGATCCTTAAAGCATTGGCCTGGTTGGAATCGCTGTATACCTGATCGTCACCGTTGGAATATGTAACTACATACTGTCCAACCTTTGCCATTCCTGTCTGCATGTTTCCTGTCATGGCGATGGTGATAGCTCCTGCCGCATTTGCGGTCTTTACTGCCTCTACTGTTTCTGCTGTTGCCTTTAAGGAGCAGATTACAGCCACGCATCTCTCATCCAGTTCCTTCGGTGTTGCATGAACAAATTCGTTACTTGTATAGGTTGTGGCACTAAAATTCTTTGCCTCACTCTGTAAAAGATATAATCCCGGGAAAATTGCTGCCTTGGAGCCGCCGCAGGCTACAAAGTATACATGTTTTAATCCGCCGACTTTATCCATTTTCTGTTTGATTTCTGCTACGATTTCTTTTACTGTCATTTTTATTCCTCCTGATTACTCATAAATGAAGTGAACGATCGCAATCCGCTTTCGCAGCTTGCTCATGAACACAGTTGCTTCGCCTATTGTTCCGCACACTTTAAGCGGGGGAATGCTTATCTGCAGTAAAGCGGACATTCGCAATCCGCTTCGCTACTTGCTCATGAACGCAGTCGCTTCGCGATCTGTCAGTGGGAGCTTTCAACTCCCACTGACATAAGCATCCCCCTAACCCACCGCTTAGTGCTCCGCGCACTTGAAGCGGGGGAATGCTTATCTGCGTTCAAAATGTTTTCCGTGTCCGAAAGCTCCCTGAACCATACAGGTCTGGGACGCAAATTCCGCCCCTGCTTCCATGGCTTTCTTTAATTCTGCCTGATAAAAGGCTTTATCTGACCGCATCTTCTCCGGTTCCTTTTCCTCACTTTCGAGGATCGAAAGAAGAAAGGCCGTCGCAAAGGAATCTCCGGCACCGAGCGTATCGACTGCCTCTACCAGCTTCGGAGCCTGTGACATAAATATCTCTCCGTCATAGAATACGGCCCCACGGCTTCCGCAGGTCGCAATGACCTTCCCGCAGCCTGCCTTCTTCATTTTTTTACAGATCTCCTGTACCTCATCCTCCGGCATCTCACCGCAGGATAAGAATGCATAGTCCGCATACGGTGCCGCAGCAGCTACCTTTTCTTCAACCTTCCACTGGCCGGAGAAATCATAGGACAGAGAAATGCCCGCCTCCTTAACCTTTGCCAGCTGGCTGTCAAAATAGCCGTTATTACTTGTGTGGACATGCGAAAAGCTCTTAATATAGCGGATATCGTCCTCCGTCAGCTTTATCGGTCTTTCTTTTGTGATCCCACCTTTATTGCTGCCGAGAAAAACGCGGTCTCCGTCTACCAGAGTAACTCTCGCATAGCCGTTTTCCCCATCATACTGTCTGCAATGTCCATGTTCCACTCCCAGCTCATCCAATGTTGCTATGACATGGCTTGCAACCTCATCACGTCCGAACACTCCCATATAGGAAGCATCCGCGCCAAGCATTTTTGCGTAAACCGAAAAGTTGAGTGCCTGTCCGCCGGGGAACATGGTCTTCAGGTGCTCATACTTATCGCACACGTTGTCTCCAATACCGATTACCCGCATTGTCGATCTCCTTTATAGGTTGTATATCATTATATAATGTTATATTATGTATAATAGCTCACGCCGGGTCATTTGTCAAGAATAAATCATAAAAAATGGCCTCGAGAACAGCGATGCGGGAATTTCTTTTACAGCAGCGCGGGCCTCCGTGCATCCGCAGATACTGCAGGTCATCTTTTCTGCCTTTTCCAGATAGATCAACGGACGTTCGACTTGAATTTTATGCCTGCTCAAATCGTTCCAGAATTTCCCGAACCACCTGCAGCTCCAAGCCGGTTTCTGCTGCGATCTGGCTTTCTGTGTGCTTTTTTCGGAAAAGGCTGTAGATCTCAAGTACACGGTCAATTCCTTCCTTCACACCGGTTTCACGGCCGATTTTCTCGCCAGCCTCTCGGCCGATTTTCTCACCAGCTTCACGGCCGATTTTCTCGCCTTCCGCAAATTCTGCTTTTCGGATCAGTTCCTTCTCACGTTTTTCATCATATTCAAAGATACACACTTCGATCGCCTCCGTTCGATTCTTCCTCAGGAAATCACCCAGTATATTTTCCTCGATACATTCCGTTACCGCCTGCTCGACTGCCATATTTATGTCTCCGTCCCCGGCTGCATATTTCCGAATTTTGTTCACTAACAACATATATTCCTTCAGCAGCTTACATGCGTCCAGAACCGCCTGCTGTTTGTCTGGATTGATGTTTAAAACCTTTACGATCAGCTCTAATTCCGGCGTATCTGTTTTCTGTTTAAAGGAGTGTGACAATCTAAGTTCACTTTCCGCCGCGCGATCCTCCTCACCATTGTAAAACACCACGAAATGAGGAGTAGGAAGTTCCACTAAGGTTGACGCGTACAGCGTCCGATCCCGGATCAGCATCTGGAACTCTTTCGCCACATAGATCAGAAAACGCAGCGGCATATTGGGATTCCATGTTGACTGATGTTCATACAGATTTAGCTGCATGTCCAACAGAAATGCCTGATCATTTTTCATGTTCATGTATACTGCATTTTTCAATGTCACGATTTCCAGTTCCGTCGGATCCGTATAATGCGAATGATTCACCGCATTGTATAGACTTAGCAGATTTTCCCTTGTGCTGAAAATCATCCGGAACAAGGTGTCCTTATGATCTCTCCTTGCTCTTGTCAACCGAGATAAACGCTCCGCGAGGATGCGCAGTTACGAGCAAAAACTCATCAAAAATCTCCTGCCCTTCAATTGTTGATAAATTGGATAAGCATAAGATTTTCTCAGATCGATTCCAGAACAGAATATAAGATAAATATGAAGTGATGATAAAGAAAAATATATGCTTGATAATATCAATGTATCATATCACGGTCATGGTTGCAAGGGGGAAAGAGATGTGGTAAAGCACGAGACGGTCGCCTGCGACAACCGAAGTGAAACCAAGACTTCGAACCGTTCGAGCCCGGCAGAATCTGAATGTACGAAAAAAGGAGCTACCCAACGGATATCTCCTTTTTTATATTAAAAGAGCACGAGACGGGATTCGAACCCGCGACCCTCGCCTTGGCAAGGCGATACTCCACCACTGAGCCACTCGTGC
>CAKRPJ010000072.1:0-8144 GCA_934376955.1 uncultured Lachnospiraceae bacterium
GATAGCGGCCAGCCCCTTTCTGGTTGGTTTTCTCTCAAGTCAATTTTACCAAAAAGGGGCTCCGCTTTCTATACCATTTGAGTGATTTTCGGTTTCAGCCATGGCTGGGAACCATTGCAATTACTGCATTTCCTGCGTTTTGCTCATGGCTGGTGGCTACATAGAAAGGAGTTGATTCTCTATATGGCTAAGAAACGCGCCAACGGCGAGGGCCGCATTCGCAAGAGGTCCGATGGTCGCTGGGATGGCCGCTATACCGCAGGCTACCATTCCGAGACAGGCAAGCGGATCATCAAAAATGTACTCGGCAAGACGCAGGCAGAATGCAAGGCAAAGCTCAGTGCCGCAATGGAAGCTACCAGAGGAATCGATGTCAGCCGCGCAGATGAGTACACGGTAGCAACATGGCTGCGGACGTGGTTTGAATTGTATGCCAAACCGCACATTCGCCCGTCCACCATGAACTACTACTACCGGAACATCGAACAGCATATCATCCCTGCTATCGGGAATATCCCGCTGAATAAGCTCACCACCCGTGACCTGCAAAAGCTCTACAACGATCTGATGGAAAATGGGCGTATCGACCGCAAGAGCGGTCACGGCAACCCAGGGCTCAGCAGCACGACCGTCCGCAGTCTCCACCTGATGCTGCACAATGCCTTCGAGCGGGCGGTCAAAGAACGCCTGATTCTGCGCAATCCGACTGAGGACTGCATTGCTCCCAAAATTCAGAAGTTCGAGATGCAGATCCTCCAGCCGGAACATATCAAAGAATATCTCGATGCAGCAAATGCCCGCAGCCTCCTCCCCATGTTCTATTTGGAACTGGTCAGCGGATTACGCAAAGGTGAGTTGACCGCGCTCCTCTGGTCCGACCTCGACATCCAGAACCGAACCATATCCGTCAGCAAGCAGTATGTCAAGAATCCGAACGGCGAACCGGCGCCAACACGGCCAAAAACAGAGACTTCGGCCCGCAAGGTCAGCATACCGCAAGAAGCCGTTGACTTACTGATCTCCGAGCATGACAAACACCCTGATAACCCCTATATGTTTCCGTCACCGATCACAGGGGAGATGTACTATCCCGATTCCATCGTAAACCTGCATAAGAAGATACTAAAAGATGCGGGACTGCCACACATTCGCTGGTCCCGTCAAGATTTATGCGCAAAATTATTTGCAGGCTCCGGCTGAATGAAGTCAGCCGGCAATAGAGGCGTCGTCCAGAGCCGCCTCCAAATGCTTCATGTTCATGTATTTCTTGCAGCCCCACTGAGTACCTGCCACGTGGCGAAGTCGGGCGCAGACCAGCATCAGGGCGGAGTTGCCATCGGGGAATGTTCCCACCACGCGGGTTCTGCGGCTGAACCGGGAAATCCGCCGACGGACCCGCACGGTCGAATTGTCGAGGTGTTCTCCGGCCTCATTCGTAAAGACGCAGCCGCGCTCGTCCCGCGGAATACGAAGCTGCATGAACTCCTGCGCTTGCGTGGTCTTGTGATGCTTTAGCAGCTCCATAGTCCCAGCGCTTCTTCCTCGCGCATACCCGTGAAGAGGGACGGCACCAGGAGGGCTTCAAGACGTGAGCCATTGATCGCTTTAAAAAAAGCAACGATTTTGTCGGGCTGTGTGTCCTTGTTCCGGGCAATGTGACCTTGATCGTATGCTACGCTCTTCGCTCTGCGAGAGCTTTTTCGTTGAGACAGATAAATGCCTCTTGTGCCCGTCCCTGCAGACAGGCGATCATATTCTGGCAGGAGATGTCCTGCAATGCCTTGAGAGACTCCGTGGTGTAGAATGCTGCGTGCGGCGTGATGATGACGTTGTCCCGCCCGACGAGCGGATTCTCCATCAGATCAAGCCCCATGTTTTCCAGCACATCCAGTCCTGCCGCGCTTACGAGCCCCTCGTCCAGCGCTGCGGCCAGCGCCGCCTCGTCCACTGTTTCCGCCCGCGCCGC
This sequence comes from uncultured Lachnospiraceae bacterium, assembly GCA_934376955.1. Lineage (GTDB taxonomy): Bacteria > Bacillota > Clostridia > Lachnospirales > Lachnospiraceae > CAKRPJ01. The sequence goes on from CAKRPJ010000072.1 coordinate 1,967, forward strand.
ATTGACAAATATCGGCTGGTTTTGCAGCATCCGAAAGAACGCTTCGTCAAAATAGCCGCGGTTCTGCGGCGTAGCCATCATGTGGTTTGTGATGAAATGCGCTTCGCGGCAGGCGGTCTCTCGGTTCACCAGCTCGGCCCCATGCGCTTCTGCCACAGAAAGAGGAAGGTAGGGATCGACGGCAAGGATCCTCATGCCGAACGCCCTTGCCCGCTGCGTGACCGCCTGACCGATCCGTCCGAAGCCGAATACTGCCAGCGTCTTTCCGCGCAGGCGCATGACAGGCCCCACTGCGCGGTACTGCCAGAGCTTTTCCTGCTCCACAAGGCGGCCGTGCGCCTTGAGCTTTTTCCCCAACGCCAACAGCAGCGACATCGTAAAGTCCGCCACGTCCTCTGTACAATATTCCCGGATCGCACAGACGCGCACACCATACGCTGTCGCAGCCTCAACGTCGATCGCGTCAAAGCCGGTCGCGTTTACGCTGATGCAGCGAAGATTCGGACAGTGTGCCAGCAGCGCGCCGTCGACGGGGGCAAATGCCGTAAGCAAGGCGTCGGCATTCTTGAGCGTATCCGACAGCTGCGCCTGCGATTCATAAGGGACGATGCACACCTCGCTGCCCGGTAAGGCTGTGTGCAGAAGCTGTACTTCATAGTCCAGCTTGCGCTGCTGAAGCGTATCGGGATAATCACAGATCACGATTTTCATAGAAAACTCTTCCTTTCTTAAGCCGTTTACGGGCTGTTATTTGCTGACCAGAATTCTTCCGCCGCTCTTTAAAATATGATCCCGCATGGAAAGGGCTGCGTACTCATACTGCCCCCGTTTCAAATAATCCAGGATCTCCCAGTGCTCCTCCGCTCCGATTTTTCCGTAACGATCCATTGTTCCGGAAAGGATTAGGTAACGGCTCGACACGGTCTCGATCCGCTCGATCATCTCGGTCAAAAACCGATTTCCTGTCAGGCGCGCAAGCGACGTATGGAACTGATACCCTGTGTCCACAAGGCTCAGAAAATCCTCCTCACCGACAAACCGCGTTTCTTTCTCCTGCACGCTCTCCAGTGTCCCAAATGCCTCCGGATCGATCTTTTCCGCCAGCATCGAAATCGCCAGCGTCTCCAGCGCAGTGCGCACCGGGGTAAGCTCCTGAATGTCCGTCTCCGTCACATTGGACACCACCACGCTTTTGTTGGAGTCCGCCGTTGCAAGACCGTCGGATACCAGCTTTTGCAGTGCTGTCCGCAGAGGCGTGCGGCTGATCTCCAGCTGTTCGCACAGCTTCTTTTCGATCAATGCGTCTCCCGGCTTCAAACGGTTGAAAGTGATATCCGCCTTGATGATCCGGTACGCCTTTTCATACAGAGGCACATTGCTCTCATTTTTCTCCATCACAGTCCTCACTTTGTATACATTTTTTCACATAATATCTTTGATTTCCGGTTTTGTCAATCTTTTTTTCTGAAAACAGTTGACAAATTGTATACAATATGCTTATATAGGATAAGAGCGTTTATCGATAAAAGGAGCGTTTCATATGTCTGAGCAAAGCATCACTCTTGCCTGCGGTGCGAAGCAGTATTCCCTTCGCCTGCGGAATGGCCTTTCCGTACAGATCGCCGCGCCGAACCATGTGCAGCCCGCACCGGACTCGCGGCAGTGTATCCGCGATGCACTTGATCATCCCATCGGCTCTGCCCCTATTGAAAAGATCGTCAGAGCCGGACAGCGCGTCTGCGTCATCGTGGACGATATCACGCGACTGACCCCCGTTCCCTTGATCTTGCAGGAGCTTTTGCCCCGGATCGAAGGCGCCGGCGTTGCTCGGCCTGACATTTTCATCACCGTAGCGCTCGGCAGTCACCGCAAAATGACTGATGCCGAGCTGGAAGCGAAAGTTGGTACGCAGGTGTGGCAGAACTACCGCGTTCTCAATTCCGAGTTTCGAGATTCGGCGGAACTTGTCGAGGTCGGAAAAAGCCAGCTCGGAACGCCGATCCGCGTGTTCCGCCCCGCGATGGAGGCGGATATCCGCATCGGCGTCGGAACGATCGTCCCGCACGGCTGTATGGGATGGTCCGGCGGCGCAAAAATTCTTTATCCCGGCATTACCTCCGGCGATATTGTGTCAGAGTTTCACAGTATGCAGGGCCTTGCCGACGGCGTTCTGTTCGGCAAGGAGGATTGCAGCACCCGTCTTGCCGTGGAGGAATGGACCAGACAGATCGGGCTGCATTTCATTATAAATACTATTTTGACCGGTGAGATGAAGCTCTACCGTGCTGTTGCCGGCGATTACGTCAAGGCGCATCGTGCCGGTGTGGAATTTGGAAAGGACGTCTGCGGAACAATGCTGGATCAGCGGCCCGATGTTATTCTGGCCACCGCTATGCCATTGACCGCTGATTTTTGGCAATGCACCAAGGCGCTGTATAGCAGTTCTGATGTGATACAGAAGGGCGGCTCGCTGCTTTTGCTCGCGGCCTGCGAGGAAGGCATGGGACCGCATCCCGAGGTCTCGCGCTACATCGGCATGGAGAACGGCGAGGATACGCTGCGCAGGAAGATCGAGCAGGGCGAAACTGGCGAGGAGCTTCTGACCATGGCTGTCGGCGTCAGCATGAGCAAAATGAACCGGAACTGCAGGATATCCCTCATCAGCGACGGTATCCGTCCGGAAGAGATCGCAGAGGCCCACTACGGCTGGTATCCCGAATGTGATTTGCAGCATGCCTTTGACGAGGCTGTCAGCGCCGTAAAGAACCCACATGTTTTGATCGTTACAGAGGGCTGCGAGTCGGTGCTTACCCTCCGGACATGAACAGCTTTGCACTATCCGGCAGGACCGGGGACGGCGTTTTGATCCTCCTTGGCGGGCTGTGCGCCGCTCTTCCGGATGATGAAGCGCGAGGCGAACTGCGGGAGGCTCTGCAAAGGACGGTTTTTGCCCCGGTCGATGGAGATGCGTACCTTACCGATGTCAAGGTGCATCGTATCGCAGCGCAGGCTGCTGCATCCTGTGCATGGGTAAAGCGCAGCGTGGCGGTGCTGGGCGCGGTCGCTCCGTTTTCCTGTGCGGAAAGCGGGGCAGTGCTCGGCGCGCCATTCTCTGCGCCGGAATCCGCCGACGGCCGCCCGGAGACCATCGGAAACGGCTGCTATGCCTTATGCCGCCCGGGGCGCTACGGCGCAGCTTTCTGCACGCGATCGCCAGCGGAGGCTGCACGCCTTCTTCGGCAGCTTGAGGAAGCGAGTGTGGGGGACGCTTTAAAATGCCTGCGCGGCCTGACATTTCTACTTGTCTGCGATGCCGGCGCACATCATCCGGGCCAACTTTTTATGGGAACGGTAAGGATGCCGACTGTCTCCAAGCGGACGGCGGCAGATTCAGAAAAGGAGCTTTTATGAAGTTAATGCATACGAAGCTGCCGGAATTTTTGCGGCAGCTCAAGGCGGCATCCAATAAGCACGGGAAGGAGATCCCCTGCGAGATTACCGGCCTTGAAAATCTGAAGACGGCAAAAATGCAGTCCGTCCGTACCGGACGCCTGGAGGGCGAGATCGAGTCACTCTCGCAGATGGACGGCGTCGTGCGCATCGAGGCGACGGTTGTGCCCCGCATTCCGGAGACTATGCACTCGGTCATCATCCGAGCCTTCGATGCCGACGGCAAGCCGATCCATGCTATTCTTGACACGATCGCCATTATCCATCCGACAACAGATGTTCTGCTTCATGACTGTCCGGATATCGACGATCGCCGGCCGCCGCTCGGCCATCATTAAGGGGGGACCTATTTTGAAAATACCGTATCGCCTGATCCCTGAGGGAGAGGTTCAGGGAATTTATTGCCCTCTGTCGCTTGCCTTTGTCGATTACCGGGACGTTAAGGCCGGCGGCCTTACCATGAAGCAGGCCTGCGACGCCATCGCGGCGACTCTCCCGGGCCCCGCCGCTATCAATATGTTCGACATGGATGCTGTGACCACCAACAGCGACGGAATTATGATCGAAGGCTCCATGACCTGCATGGCTGCCTCGGATTATGGCCGTATTGACAAGGAGTTCGGCTTCGTAGAAATGATGGAGGTTCCGCACGATGAGAAGTTGATTGCCGAAGAGCCGCATCTCCGCCAGTGGGATGTATGCTTCCCCGGCCGGCGGCTCATCATGGGTCCTGATCCCCACAATAAGCCGCTCCCGATCCACAACGCCGTGCTCTCCGGCCGCGCGGGCAACAACAACTCGGCCACCGAATTTATGCACTGCATCAACATGGAGGAGCTGCTCTTTCCCGTGTCCGGCCAGATGGAGCTTATGCGCGGCGGGATGCTCGAGGTCGGGAAAACCGGCTTCGTCGTCTCCGTCGGCATCGGCATGATGGTTGCCGAGGAGTATGGGCGTATCGTTCCCCACAGGCAGTATCGCTGCGGCGACACGGGCCATAATTCCGGGACCTATGCCAAATATCTCAAGAGCCATATTCCCTGTATTGCCGGCAGCAAGCGCGCTTATGCGCGGGATATCCTGCGTGCGTTGAAGATTGGTATGGTCCCCGGACGCGACATCAGCCCCTCTCCGGCTATTTTGGCCGTATCCAAATACTTTGGCGTCCGGCCCGATTACGAAAACATGACGGAGATGGCATTCTTTGAGCTGTCTGACGTCGGGTGTACGCGCGAATGGATGGAGGAGCCGGTCGAACGTCTGAGCGAACAGGAGATCCTTGAGCGTGCTGAGGAGATCATTCCCGGATTGGAAAACTGGCATACCTGTGCAGCAGATGAGCTGGCTCCCATTCATATGGTCGAGGTGTAATCGGTATGGAGGATACGCATATCTTTGTTCAGGTCGATAAAACCGTTGTCCGGATCACGGGGCTTTCGGTCCAAAACCTGAACCTCCAGCAGCTGGAGGAGATCTTACAGAAAAAGCTCAAAACCATGCTGCGCATCATCGGCGTAACAGGCAGTACGCTGGAAATGGATGTATACGGGCTGGATGAGGCGGATATTCTTCGCAGCGCGCAGGGCGTGATCCAAGCCATCGCTACTGCGGACGGCGTCCATGTGTCTGACGTCACGCAGCTCGAATCCGCGCATAGGATCCGCAGCGTGGACTTTGACCATATCCCGGAGCACAGGGAGGGGGAGTGCATGAGTGAACGCTGGCTTTAAGCGTGCCGCCATTCTGCCGACTGGCGACGAGGTCCTTTCCGGCATTGTGCAGGATACGGACAGCCCTATGGCTGCCGACGTTCTGCGCGGCCTCTGGCCAGATTGCCGGATCACGCGCGAAACGCCCGTCTCAGATGTCCAGCAAAGCATCCGCTCGCGCATTGAGCGGGCTGCCGAGGAGAATGACCTTGTTCTTCTCATTGGCGGCTCGGGCGGGGGACACCGCTTCAGCAACACCCTTGCCTGCGACTACACGCATTCCGCGATGGAAGAGCTGCTCTCTCCCTGCTATGCGGTGTCTCTATATGGAAAAAATGGACACCTGTGGAGCCGTCTGGTCTGCGGAATGCTGCACCGGACGCTTGTTCTTAATCTTCCCGGTCCGTTCCGGGAAGCGCAGGCAGCCATGCAGGCATTCGAAAAGATCTGGCAGCAGGGCGCGCCTACGCTTGAAGCGCTCAACCGTGCTATGGCGCTGGCTGTTCAGACGCAGTACGGAGGTTCAATGGCCGGCTCGCAATGAAAGAAAGCACCCATTGAAAAATCAATCGGGAGGTGCGGCCATCAAAACTAAGCCTATGTACCCCCGGACCCAGCGATCGTGCCGGGCTCGGGGTATTTTTTGTCGATCGTCCGTTTCCTCGATGCGGCGCTGGCGCCGCTGCTGGTCCCGTCAAGATTTATGCGCAAAATTGTTTGCAGGCTCCGGCTGAATGAAGTCAGCCGGCAATAGAGGCGTTGTCCAGAGCCGCCTCCAAGTGCTTCATGTTCATGTATTTCTTGTTGCCCCACTGGGTGCCTGCCACGTGGCGTAGCCTCGCGCAGACCAGCATCAGGGCGGAATTTCCGTCAGGGAACGACCCCACCACGCGGGTTCTGCGGCGGATCTCACGGTTCAGCCGCTCGATCACGTTGTTGGTGCGGATGCGGGTCCAGTGTTCGCTGGGAAAGTCACAGTAGGTCAGTGTCTCCTCGATGCCATCCTCGACTTTCTTGGC
>CAKRPJ010000073.1:0-7950 GCA_934376955.1 uncultured Lachnospiraceae bacterium
GGTGTAGTTCAATGGTAGAACACCAGCCTTCCAAGCTGGATACGTGGGTTCGATTCCCATCACCCGCTTTTTTGTTATAGTTTTTTAACCGAATCAAGTAAGTCCCCTGCTTCAATTGCGAAAAGCAATAAGCAGGGGACTTGCTTGTATCAGGAGGAGTGCAAGCTCCTTCTGATAAACTGCGGAGCAGTTATTCGGTTATGAGCAAGTAGCGAAGCGGATTGCGAATATCCGCTTGACCATTTCTTTTTCATGAGGGCGCTGCCCGACTGCCGGATCTTATAAGATCTGATGGTCGGGCGGCGCTCTTTTTTTTACTCTATATAGAACAAAAAATCCCGAACGTGTTTGAGGTGTGCGCCGTTATTGTAAAAAATGACCAAAAAAAACATTATAAAGATATGTAAATAATAAACTTGACATATAATCATATATAATGATATAATACATATCATTATATAGCACGAATAAAAATCAGCAATTAGCGAAAGGGATGGGAGGAATTTATATGTTTAAGTACATAATCAAAAGACTGCTATATGCGATTCCTGTATTTTTAGGAATAACATTTGCAATCTATCTTCTGATCAATCTGGCGCCGGGCGGCCCGCTTTCTGTTCTGGCATCTTCCGGAGAAATGTCACTGAGCGATCTGGAGGCCCTGAAGATCTCCATGGGACTGGATAAGCCGATCGTGGTGAGATATTTTATATGGCTCGGAGATCTGTTCCGGGGAGATATGGGAGTTTCCTACAGAACGAGTCAGGAGGTAAGCCTGATGATCTCCCAGAGAGTGATCCCATCCTTAACTCTGACCGGAACGGGAATCATCGGCGCGGTTCTCATCGGTGTACCCCTTGGTATCATTTCTGCATATAAACAGAATTCGATCTGGGATCACATCAGCACATTTATTGCTTTTATCGGTGCATCCGTTCCGAATTTTTTCCTTAGCCTTTTACTGATCTATATACTGGCAGTAAAGCTGAAGCTGTTCCCCACCAGCGGCATGCAGTCCTCAGGACAGGCCGGAAATATAGCGGACTTTTTAAGACATCTGGCATTGCCGGCCTTTGTATGCGGAATCCAGCCGATAGGAAACTACATCAAGCAGACAAAATCAAGTGTGCTTGAGGTCTTAAATGAGGAATACATAAAGACAGCAAGATCGAAAGGACTTACCAATACAGTTATCGTTTTAAAGCACGCCTTCCGCAATGCGCTGATTCCGGTCGTAACGACCATCAGCCTTACGATCCCATTCCTGATCGGCGGTGCCGTTGTGACGGAGCAGATCTTTGCATGGCCGGGAATCGGAAGCCTTATGATCACCGCAATCACCGGCCGTGATTATCCGGTCATTATGGGAGTCGCAGTGATGATATGCGGAGTCGTTCTTGTAGCAAACCTGATACTGGATCTTATTTATGCGGCGCTGGATCCGAGAATTAAATTTAAGTAAAGGAGGGGCGTCATGAAAAAAATATTAAGCAATAAATCAGTAAAGAAATTTTTGCACAATAAAAAAGCCATGCTGGGTTTGTTTATTGTTTTGTTCCTTGTTTTGGCGGTGACACTTCTTCCGGTATTTATGGATCTGGATCCCTATACGACAGACAAGGCAGCCGGATTTAATAAGGGCCCGTCAGCCGGACATCTTTTCGGTACAGATGATGTAGGACGCGACCTGTTTGCAAGACTTCTCTACGGCGGCAGGATTTCCCTGTTTGTCGGGATCACCTCAACGATCATTTCCGTTCTTGTCGGTATTCCGCTGGGACTGGTGGCAGGCTACTTCAGAGGCGCGGCAGAATCGATCATCATGCGTACCGCAGATGCATTTATGTCATTCCCGTCCATGGTACTGATCCTTGTTCTTGTGGCAGTTTTTGGCCCGTCTATCCTTACGGTAACGGTCGTGATCGGTGTGCTGGGCTGGACGGCGATCGCAAAGCTGATCTACGGAAATGTTCTCTCGATCCGAGAGCAGGAATATATACAGGCGGCAAAGACAGCGGGTATCCCAACAGTTAAGATCCTGTTTTCCGAGGTACTTCCCAATGCGATCCCACCGGTGTGGGCGAATATATCCTTCCGTGTCGCCGGTGCGATCCTGACAGAATCCTCCCTGAGCTTTTTGGGAATGGGCGTACAGACACCGCAGGCTTCATGGGGAAATATCATCTTTGCAGCCCAGAATCTTCTGGTGCTGACAGCCAGACCGTGGGTATGGCTTCCACCGGGAATCTGTATCATCCTTGTGGTAATCGGATTTAACTTCATCGGTGAGGGAGTGAGAAGTGCTCTGGATCCGAAGACCCGGGAATAGGAAAAGGCAGATAAGCTTCTTGTTCAGTTCCTTCTTAAAAATAGCAGAGGATATTATAAGAAGGGCCGATAGAGATAAAGAAATAAGGAATTATATGAAAGGAGAACGTTATTATGAGAAAGACAACACGACAGATCGCAAGCGTTATGCTTGCAGCAGCTATGGCCTGCAGCCTTCTTTCCGGATGTGGCGGAGGAGCAGACAATAAGACTGCAGAATCTACAGCATCGACCGGAAACACCACAGAGGAGAGCTCTGCCAAAGCAGAAGATACAAAGGCCGATGCACAGGAAAACACGGACTATTCCGATGATGTCATCGTATACGGCATGACACAGGCATGGGATACGATCAATCCCTATGGCTCCTCTACCGGTTCTATTTATCAGAACCTTGTCTGCGATAAGCTGTATGACCGTCTTGCTTTTATCGAGGAGGCAGGAACCGGCGTAAGCCCGCGCGGAGCAAAAAGCTGGGAAATGGCGGATGAAGGAAAAGCAGTCATCTTCCATCTGGATGAAAATGCAAAATGGCATGATGGTGAGCCGGTTACAGCAAACGACTGGGTATATACAGCACGCCTGATCACAAATCCGAAATTTGATTATGGTTTAAGAAGTGAATTTAATACATGGGCCGGAACGGACGATACCGGTGTTGAAGTTTCCGAAAATTCAGTCGGAATGGAAGCTCTGGACGATTACACCTTAAAGATGACATTAAAGAATGTAATGCCGGCAGAAGACTGGCTGATCCTTCATAACAAGTATTACTACGTTCTTCCGGAGCATCTTTTAAAGGATATCGCACCGGAAAACATGAAAGAGGATGCCTTCTGGAAATCTCCGGTAGGATCCGGACCGTGTACCTTTATTTCTGAGCTTTCCGGAAGTGAATTACAGCTCGGTTCCTTTGCGGATTATCATCTCGGCGCTCCGAAGTGGGGCAAGCTGGTGCTTAAGGTGATCGCTGCTACCAATACGATCACTTCTATCGCTGCCGGTGAGATGGATGGCTTCTTCCAGAACCCGACTGTAGACGATGCTATGGCAGCAAAAGATATGGGAATGGATGTAGAGCAGTCCGAAAATCCGGTAAGTACAGCGATCTTCCTTATCAACAACCAGAATGTACCGGATAAGAGAGTCCGTCAGGCAATGAGCTATGCGATCGATAAGGAGCTGTTAGTTGAGCAGAGCCTTCAGGGACATGGCGTTCCGTCCACCACATGCATTATCCCGGGATCCGAATATGACTGCGGAATCAAGTGGGAGAGAAACGTAGATAAGGCAAAAGAGCTTCTTACAGAGGCAGGCTGGGATTCCGGTAAAGTTCTTCACATGGTCGTAACATCCGCAAGAGAGAGTATGGCAGCCGTTATCCAGCAGAACCTTGCAGAGGCAGGCATCAACATCGAAGTGCAGACAGTAGAGCTTGCAACTATGTTCGCAGGACTTCAGGATGGTACATATGATCTTGGTATCTGCGGTTCCACCGCTATGGGTTATCCGTTATGGATGTCCGGATACTATGACAACAAGAATGCTACATATTGCCAGATTACAGATACAAAGTTTGCAGAGATCCAGGATGCGATCGCATCAGAGACAGATGAAACAAAGAGAAAAGAGCTGATCAATCAGTATCAGGAGCTGCTCTATGATGAAATGCCGTTAGTAATGCTGTATCACGGATATCTGTATAATGTAAAGTCAGATCGCTTCCAGGGCTACAACCCATTCGAGAGCGGTGTAAACAACCAGAAGGTATGGGAATGGTCTGTATCTAAGTAAAAAGATAATTGCAGGAGGGAAAGCAGATGGGAGATAAATTGCTGGAGATAAAAAAGCTGAAAGTCTCTTTTAATGTCGGAAAGAAAAAGCTTACGGCAGTGGAAAATGTAGAATTTTCTCTGGATCAGGGAAAGATCATTGGAATCGTAGGAGAGTCCGGATGTGGAAAAAGTGTGACAGCAACTTCTATTTTACGGCTTGTCCCTCCTGCGGTATGTGTGATAGACGAAAACAGTGAGATCCTGTTTAAAGGAGAAGATCTTACCAAGGCATCTGAGGCACGGATGCGGGAGATCCGCGGAAATGAAATTTCCATGATCTTTCAGGAGCCGATGTCATCGCTGAATCCGGTATACCGGATCGGCGATCAGATGATGGAGATGATCCGTACCCACAATAAAGAAATATCCAAGGCTGACGCCCTGAAGCAATGTGTGGAGATGCTGAAGCGTGTCGGGATCCCTTCACCGGAACAGAGGGTGAAGGAATTTCCGCACCAGCTTTCCGGAGGAATGCGCCAGAGAGTCATGATCGCAATGGCACTCTTATGTAATCCGAAGCTTTTGATCGCGGATGAACCGACAACAGCGCTGGATGTAACGATTCAGGCACAGATCTTAAGAATTATTAAAAAGCTGACGAAGGAATCCAATACCTCTGTTATTCTTATCACCCATGATATGGGCGTTGTGGCAGAGACCGCAGATAACGTTATGGTCATGTACGCAGGAAAATCCGTGGAATACGGAACGGTTGAGGAGATCTTCGATCATCCGATGCATCCGTATACGATCGGACTTTTACGGTCGATCCCTAAGCTTGGAAGCGGACAGGAGGGCCATTTGTATACGATCGAAGGAACGGTTCCGGGGCTGGATGAGATGCCGAAGGGCTGCCGCTTCTGCACAAGATGCGAGCATGCCACAGAGCGCTGCAGACAGGAGGATCCGGGCATGAGACGTGCAGGAGGACATCAGGTACGCTGTTTCCTGTATGGAGAGGAGGGTGAAAAATAATGGAAGCGCCATTACTTGAAATTCGTGATGCAAAGAAATATTTTCCGGTAAAGAAAGTCAGAAATGGAGAGGATATCGTTGTCAAAGCAGTCGACCAGATCGATCTTACGGTTAATCAGGGTGAGATACTGGGGCTGGTAGGAGAATCCGGCTGCGGAAAATCCACACTGGGAAAAACGATCATCAAACTTCACGAGATCACAGGCGGAAATATCTTTTTCCACGGGGAAGATATCACCCACTATTCAGAAAAACAGATGCGCCCGCTCCGGGAGAAGATTCAGATGATCTTTCAGGACCCTTACGCATCGTTAAATCCTAAAAAGAAGGTTGTTCAGTCTGTCATGGCCCCTTTAAACGTGTCAAAAAAATACACGCAGGAGGAAAAACTTCAGAAAGTCAAAAACATGCTGAAGGAGGTAGGCCTTGATGAGAAGTATTTGGACAAGTATCCTCATGAAATGTCAGGAGGACAGAGACAGAGAGTCGTGATCGCCCGTGCCCTCATCAATGATCCGGAGATCGTGATCTGTGATGAACCTGTTTCTGCATTGGACGTGTCTGTTCGTTCTCAGGTACTGAATCTGTTAAAGGATCTGCAGAAAAAGAGAAATCTTACCTATATTTTTATTTCTCATGACCTTAGTGTGGTAGAATATCTGTGTGACAGAGTCGCAGTTATGTATCTGGGCAGGATCATGGAGCTTGCAGATAAAAAGCCGCTGTTTGAAGCTCCGCTTCATCCCTACACAAAGGCGCTGCTTTCAGCAATCCCGGTTCCGGATATTCATGCCAAAAAGGAAGAAATCATCCTGGAGGGAGAGGTTCCCAGCCCGTTAAACCCGCCCAAGGGATGTCTGTTCAGTACCAGATGTGCTTATGCGACAGAACGATGCCATAAGGAGGCTCCGGCTCTTAAGGAGCTGGTGGATCCTAATGGAAATAAACGGAGCGTTGCCTGCTTTCTTCATCAGTAAGAGCAGCGGGCTTTTCAAACGGAGGATATGGAATTATGGATAAAAAGATCATTCTTGTAACAGGAGCCCTCGGAAAGAATCCGAGAGGAATGTCTGCGATCAGTGTCAATACATCGTATATGAACGCTATTGAGGCAGCGGGAGGCATTCCCCTCGTAATGGGCTGTACGGCACTGGCAGAGCAGTATGCAGAGATTGCAGACGGACTGCTGCTGACAGGCGGAGAGAGCGTTCATCCGGCAAGATATAATGATACCTTTAATAATCTCGCAGGCGGTGATGCGGCCGTTGCTCACAATCTCAAGGCAGGCTGCAACACGGCACGGGATGAGATGGAATTTGCGGCATTTCAGGCTTTTTATAAGAGAAAGAAGCCAATCATGGGGATCTGCCGCGGACATCAGCTGGTCAATGCGGCTTTAGGCGGCCATAACATGCTGAACTTCCCGAGGATCCATCCGGTAGAGCACTCAGAAGGGATCCAGCACAGCATTCTGACAGAGGAAGGCTCTATCTTAAACCGTCTGTACGGAAATAAATTTATGGTAAACAGCTATCATAGAGATTGTGCAGATCAGGCAGGTCCGGGCGTGATCGTGTCAGCGAGATCCGAGGACGGAGTTATCGAGGCGATCGAGCATGAAACACTTCCGATCTTCAGCGTTCAGTTCCACCCGGAGCGTATGCGGGGCGATGAGAAAAACCCGGTCAACGGACCGGACGGAACAAAGCTTTTTGAATACCTGATCAGCCTCTGCTGATAATATTGTTCCGTTTGTCCCGACCCGTTCACAGCGTATTTTTTCCTTTGTGGCTTGATATTTGTAGTTGTCCATATTAGAATATAGAATGAATTAATAACAGGTATAGCAGAAAGGAGGGGCCGTATGCTGAATCAGGATGTAATGACCCCGTTGTATGTCCAGCTGATGGACGAGGTTGAAAAAGACATCCGGGAGGGAAAATATAAGCCGGGAGATAAGATCATGACTGAGGCGGAGATGGCGAAATTCTATGGCGTCAGCCTGATCACGGTAAGAAAAGCCATCGGTTCACTTATGGAAAAGGGCCTTGTCGTGCGGAGACAGGGAAAAGGAACCTTTGTGACAAAGCCGAAGATTTCCCGGGACATGAAAAAGCTCCAAAGCTTTAGTGAAATGTGTGAACAGATGGGAGCCGTTCCGGGGGCAAAGATGCTGGAGAACCGTCTGGTTAAGGCCGATGAAAAGGTGGCCAAAAGTCTTGGCATCGAAAAAGGCAGCAAAGTGATCTATATATCAAGGCTTCGTTATGCCGATAACGAACCTGTTCAGATCGAACGCAACTATTTCCCGTTAAAGTTCTCGTTTTTACTGGATATAAATTTTGATAATAATTCTCTGTTCGAGATCCTCAGAGAAAAGACAGGCTCAAGCGTAGCTGGTTCTGAGAAAGTGATCGAGCTTTGTCGGGCAACCACGGAGGAAGCGGCACAGCTGGGAGTACGAAAGGGAGACAATCTTCTGTTTGTTCGCAGCACGGCATACGATAAAGCCGGAGAGCCGTTTTATGCCGGGATCCAGCTGATTAACGGAGACAGATTCTCTCTTTATGTATATGAAGGCGGCAATGCTTAGAAATGCGGGTCGTAGGGAAGAAATGGCTGTCGACGGCAGAAAATATTTGCCGGTGCGGCAGCCCTCTGCTGTTCCTCCTTTTTTGAGATATAGCTTGACATTTTCTATGTTTCTGGTATATAATACAGGTGTTCATAAAACTTATGCACGAGTGGCTCAGTGGTGGAGTATCGCCTTGCCAAGGCGAGGGTCGCGGGTTCGAATCCCGTCTCGTGCTCT
>CAKRPJ010000074.1:0-7912 GCA_934376955.1 uncultured Lachnospiraceae bacterium
GCAATGCACGAGTGGCTCAGTGGTGGAGTATCGCCTTGCCAAGGCGAGGGTCGCGGGTTCGAATCCCGTCTCGTGCTCTTTTTATATAAAAAGGAGATATCCGTTGGATACCTCCTTTTTTCGTACATTCAGATTTTGTCGGGCTCGAATGGTTCGAAGTCTTGGTTCCATTCCAATCGTCGCAGAACGTCTTGTGCTTTATTTTTTTACCGGATACGCCATGCACAGCACGGGAAAGAATTCCCTCGCTGTAGGGCTGTCGCCCTATAAAATAGTAAAAATAAACGTCCTCGCAAGTAAACTTGCAGGGCGTTATTTTCACTATTTTGCATGGCTCGTAGTGTTCACAAATTTTTCACAAAAAATTAGCACTCAACTCTTGACATGGCTAATAATAAGTGTTATATTACAGACAGAACAAAGGAAGAAGAAAAGAAATCAAAAGGGATACAAAAAATCCCGAAGATTTCCGGAAAGCTTCTAAAACTATAGATTTTAAATATTCTGATTGGAGGAATGATTTATGTATATGCCGAGTATTTTTGGAGAGAATTTGTTTGATGATATGTTTACCTTTGATGATAGTTTCTTTGCACCGTCAAAGAAAAATCCGCTTTACGGAAAGAACGCTTCCAGACTTATGAAGACAGATATTAAGGAAACAGATGGTTCTTATGAATTAGACATTGACCTTCCGGGCTTCAAGAAGGACGAGATCACAGCAGAGCTGAACGATGGTTACCTGACTGTAAGTGCTGCAAAGGGTCTTGACAAAGACGAGAAGGACAAGAAGGGTCATTACATTCGTCAGGAGCGTTATTCCGGAGCAATGAGCAGAACCTTCTATGTTGGTGAAAATGTTAAGGAGGAAGATATCAAAGCCAAATTTGAAAATGGTATCTTAAGCCTGTCTGTTCCGAAACCGACTGAGCAGAAGCAGATCGAAACGAAGAAGCAGATCGCGATCGAAGGCTGATCAAGGAATAGAAGGTAAAGCTTCCGGTGGCATATTTGGCCACCGGAGGTGAGAATAAAATTCAAGTCGAATGCCGCTGTCTATGCAGAAAATTCTGTGTGGACAGCGGCTTTTTGTTTCATAGGAAATTGCGTCCTATGAAACAAAAAACGCTCCGCGTGGATGCACACTCGCGCGAAGCAGAAACATGTCGCAAGCGACCGTGCTCGGCGCGAGAATGTGTAAGGTAAGATGAATAAAAGCCGGAGTGATCGTACATACTGATTTGCAAGGAAGGAGTGATATTTTTGAAGGATCATACCATAAGTCTGTTAAAGGAATGTGATTCCGGCTGCAAAATGGCAGTAAACAGTATGGATCAGGTTCTGGAATATGTATCGAATGAAAAGCTGCGGAAAACGATAGAGGATTATGAGAAAAGGCATCAGGATCTGGAATATGAAGCATTTAAGCAGTTAAATATTCTTGATGAAACAGGAAAAGAGCCGGAAAGGGTTGCATCAATGTTTTCCAAGTTCTCGACAGATATGAAGATGATGATAAAGGGAGATGACAGGCAGGTGGCCAAGATCATGATGGATGGATGCAACATGGGGATCCAGTCCATCAGTGGATTTAAGAATCAGTACCCGGGTGCATCGAAGAAAAGTATGGAGCTTGCAGACCGGATTGTTAAGACGGAAGAAGCATTTATGGCAGAGATGAAGGGATATCTGTAGAAATAGGAGGATGAGGCATTGCAGGGATCTCAATTTTGCAATTGCCTCATCCTTTAAAGCGTTGACCATAAAAAGTGCTGTGGTGGTTAAACCTGTTTGTTTTAGGAAGATAAGCGGGAATCCTCGGCTATTCAATTACCGAGATGAGATTGTCCAAACGCAGGCAAAATCGAAAATTCGTTCGATTTCTGCTTGCGTTTTTTTCTGTATGATTGTATATTATGTGTATGAAAGATAATTTAATACATTCAAGAACTTGTGTATACAATATCAACTATCATGTGGTGTGGACTGTGAAATATCGCAGGAATATTTTATCAGCAGAGATCGAGACTTATCTTAAAGAACTGGTTCAGAAAATAGCATCCGATAAAGGTTTTACGGTTCATCTTTTTGAAGTTGGTGAAGGCGATCATATCCATTGCTTTGTGTCTGCACCGCCGAAAATGTCAGTGACTGATATTGTGAAGTATTTAAAGGGAATCACAGGAAGAAAGCTCTTTGAAAAATATCCGGTGATCCGCCAGAAACTATGGAAAGGTCAACTTTGGAATCACTCATATTATGTAGAGACAATCGGCTCAGTATCGGAAGAAAATATCCGACGATATATTGAGCATCAGAGCAAATCTTACTAGAAAGACTAACTATTAAAAGTCAAGTCTCAAAATGAAATTTTTTGAATGAATTGCAGAAATGCATTTCAGATATATTTGAACATTGAAAACTGCATGACAAATAGAGTGTCGTTTTCGGCACTCAAAAAAAGGAGATATTTGCAAAAAATAACTAAGATGCTTTGTTGTATGCCTGACCAGATTTTTCCATTGCATAAATGGTTCTTACAAGTTTCTTTGTAGCATGAGATAAAGCAACGTTATAATGCTTACCCTCAGCTCGCTTCTTAGCAAGATATGTTCCAAAGGATTTATCCCAATGGCAGACATATTTCGTTGCGTTATAAAGAGCGTATCGAAGATAACGAGAACCACGTTTTTCCATATGGGAATAACAGTTATCTAATTGTCCTGATTGGTAAGTAGACGGAGACATTCCTGCATAAGCAAGTATCTTATCAGGAGAATCAAAACGGCTGAAATCCCCGATTTCTGCAAGAATCATTGCTCCCATACGATAACTGATACCAGGAATTGTAAGGATTGGAGAATGGATTGTATCCATTATGGATTTGATCTCGGTTTCGATTTCATCAATTTCAGAAGTCAATTCTTGAATAAGTTTAATGGTGTGTTTCAGTTCCAAGGATTTTGCAGGCATATTTGAACCGATTGAGTTTCTGGCAGCTTCACGAAACCTGACAGCAGTGTCTTTCCCGTATCTGTTCTTTGAACTTTCAGAGAGCAAGTTGGTAAGGCGGGTAAGATGTACCGATGCGACAGCATGAGCAGATGGAAATTCAGATAATAAAGCATATACAGATGCCATATGGAGTGTCGGAACAAGTTTTTCAAGTTCTGGAAAAAGGATACACACAAGTCTGGAAACGGAAGATTTTAGTTTTGCCCGTTCTTTTACCTTATCAAAACGATAACGAGTTAATGACTTTAATTCTTCGTTGTGGTAAGATGTGTCTGAGTAGGACTTTAAGTTCACGTCAGACATAATCATAGAAGCGATTGTATGGGCATCAACTCTATCTGTTTTCGTCTTTCTAAGGCTAAGACTTTTTCTGTAAAGATTTGTATGTAACGGGTTGATAACAAAGGTGGTCAGACCTTTATCGAGAAGAAATCCCAGAAGATTGTAACTATAGTGTCCAGTGGCTTCCAGTCCTACTTTTACTTTGGTTAAATCATCTGATACGGATTCAATTTTTTGAACGCAGATAAGCATTCCCCCGCTTCAAGTGCGCGGAGCACTAAGCGGTGGGTGAGGAGGATGCTTATGTCAGTGGGAGTTGAAAGCTCCCACTGACAGATCGCGAAGCGACTGCGTTCATGAGCAAGTAGCGAAGCGGATTGCGAATGTCCGCTTTACATAGGGTTTCAAACCCATCACGGTTGTTAGAGATGGTAAAGGATTTAAATAATACCTCACCGTCTGAGTTAGTAATGAAGCGGTCGTGTTTGTCTTTGGCAACATCAATTCCAACATATATCATAAAAAAATCTCCTTTGAGTAAATATTTTGATACTGTTTATAGAACCACTGGTACTCTTTACAATTGTAACCTCGTTCTAAATAAACCGTCATGCGGTATCTAACTGATTAACAAATATACAAAGAGACTGTGGTTGTAGCCTCTCTAAAACCATCAAGTGGTAGGAGAAAATAAACAATCCACAGTATCTCCAATAGTATAACATACAGTCCTTGGAGAGGGACTATAAACACTACTACTATATAATACGAGGAGTAACAACTGGATGATAAAGATAAGGCGGGAACAGATTGCAGGAATGAATATGCACTATAAATACAGAACTTTGGATTATTTCTTTAAAACGCAGCAGGCTCTCGGAATAAAAAATATAGAGTTTTGGTGTGCAAGACCGCATTTCCTGCTAGATGATTATGGGTTTGAGGATGCGGCTGAATTAAAAAAGAATGCAGCAGATTATGGATTGACAATCGGAGCTTTTTCACCGGAGTGTACGATTTATAATTATGCACTTTGCTGTCATGATGAGACGGCAAGAAAGCATTCAATCGGATATTTTGAAAATGGAATCCGTGCAGCGGCAGAAGCTGGTGCGAAAGTGATGGTACTCAATTGCTGCGGCGGTGCAAGAAATGAAGATCCGAGACGTATTTTTGAACGTGCGGTTCAAACCTTGCGTCGGCTTTCAAAAACTGCTGCGGAAGAGGGGGTTGTTCTTGCAGTGGAAACAGTACGGCCAGAAGACGCAACGGTTATTAATATGCTTCCAGAGCTAAAAAAACTTTTGGAGTCGGTTAATGAGCCGCAGATACAGGCTGCCCTGAATTTGACGAGTGCCGGAGTGGCAGGAGAGTCGATGAAAGACTGGTTTGAAGCATTAGGAGACAAAATATATCATATCCGTTTTGTGGATGGACGTCCGCAGGGATGCCTTGCATGGGGAGATGGTTTGAGACCGTTAGAGGATCAATTGATTTGTCTGGATCAGTACAAATATAAAGGATTGCTAAGCCTGGCACTGAATGATGCACGCTACCTGGAGGATCCGACTGCAGCCGATCGGCAGAATATGCGTGAATTGGAACCGTTTATAATGGATTAATTGTATGAGGAGGAAGCGAAAATGAAAATAGTTGATTTTGATAAACTTTCGGTATTGAATCTTCATTATTGCCAATATACGTTGGATTATTTCCTGGATTGTATGCAGGAACTGGGAATCAAAAATGTAGAATTGCTGGGAGGGCATCAAGGACTTTGGCTGGATCCAAATGAATATCAGGATCCAGAGCCAGTCCGTAAAAAATTACAGGAACACGGTTTGAAGTGCCCAGTATTTACACCACAGAATTGCCGGTTTGGTTATCAATTTGGTGTAAAAGAACCAGAACTGAGAGAAAAAACATTTGGATTTTTTGCAAATGCGATACGTCTGGGGGCTGCGCTGGGGGCAGACAAGATGGAAGCAAATTCTGGATGGGGTTACTGGGATGAAGCGGAGGAGGATGGGTTGAAGCGGGCAGCTGAGATGCATCAGAGACTTTGTGAGGTCGCAGAGGAAAATGGCGTGACAATTGTGGCAGAGACTTTACGGCCGCAGGAATCAAGAATTGGGTATAGTTTGCAGCAAATGAAACAGTTATTTGATTTAGTCGATCATCCGCGCTTTAAAGTTATGATTGATTTGACAGCAATGTCGGTTTCTGGTGAAACGATTCAGCAGTGGTTTGATGTTTTTGGAAAGGAAAACATTGTACATGCACATTTTCAGGATTGTGATCCCTATGGGCATTACATCTGGGGTGAAGGGAAGAGAAACTTAAGAAAGGATTTAGAGGACATGGTAAAAAATGGATATGAGGGATATTTTACGCAGGAACTGACAGCACCAGCGTATTACCTGGATCCATTTCGTTATGACAAAAGAAATGTGCAGAATTTGAGAATGTACATGGAATAGAGGAGAGAAAGACTATGTGGACAGATGAATTATTTCATGTAAAAAAGCCAATCATTGCACTGTTGCATTTGCGGGCGCTGCCGGGGGGATCCTCTGTATGAAAAAGACGCAACGATGGGAGAGGTAATTGAAAATGCAGCCAGAGAGCTTCAGGCGCTCCAGGAGGGAGGAGTAGATGGAGTTTTGATTGCCAATGAATTCAGCCTTCCGTATGAAAAAAAGGTTTCCTACGTAACTGTGGCAGCGATGGGACGGGTTGTGGGAGAATTAAAAAAAGAGATAAAAGTTCCATTTGGTGTCAATATTGTTTCTAATCCATTGGCGACGATTGACTTGGCAGCAGCAGTCGAGGCAGATATGGGATGAAAGTGAGCTTTAGGGAAAGAAAAAAGATATAAATGTAATCTGTAAATAAGCGGGCACTGTGAAATCTGATAGAGTGAAGGTTTTTGCAGTGCCTTTGTGTGTAGAGAGGAGTAAATATGCTGTTAACACATGAAACAAGCATTGTATTAAACAAAAATGATGCCAATATTGTAGGACACATGTGTTATGCGGCTTACAAACTTTGGAATGTCTGTAATTGTGAGAGAAACAACTATAAAATCCTAGGACTGGAAAAATATCCGGACTGGTATTATTAAAAATCAAAACATAAAGATGATCTGTGGTTCAAATCACTCCCCTCACAGACCGCACAGGAAATCTGCAAGCTTTTGGATAAGTCATGGAAATCCTTTTACCGGCTTAAAGAAAGTGGCGGCATCGAGAACCCAAGATCGCCAAGATACAAGAAAGATAAAATGCCAATTACCTATATGCAAAACGGTATTCAACATGAAAGAAGTTCTTCCCATGTAAGACTTTCTTTACCGAAAAAGCTGAAGGAATAAATATATGGCCGATATCTATGATATTCATGCTGCATACCTTTATTTGAAAAATCCTGTTTTTTCAAACATGGATACCATAAAACAGATAAAAATATACCCTCCGGCAAATGATGGAACCAGCAGAATTCTAGCTATCTATGAGGTGGAAGATGTTTTGCCTGAAGAGAACAATGGGCGTTATCTGTCGATTGATCTTGGCTTGCATAATCTTATGACTTGTTATGATAATGCAGGAAAAACTTTTATTCTTGGGAGAAAATATCTTTCATTTTCATATTTTTATAACAAGGAAATTGCAAGAGTCCAGTCACAATGGGACAGGATCCGGTCCGCACAGGAAATGGAGTGCCCGAGAACATCTAAACATCTGCAGAAACTTTATCGGAAGAAAAATAACGGTATCAAAGATTATATACATAAGATGACCCGGTATATTACGAACTATTGCGTGGAGAATAATATTCATACGGTTGTAATCGGAGATATAAAGGGGATTCGCGAAGAGAAAAATCTGGGAAGGAAAACGAACCAGAAACTTCACAGCCTGCCCTATGCCCGTATCTATATGCAGTTAGAATATAAGCTGAAAATGCAGGGGATTCGCCTGATAAGACAGGAAGAAAGTTATTCCAGTCAATGTCCGCCACAGTCAGAAGAAGTATCACGCATTTATGCAGAGAAAAAGAATCGGAAGAAGCGCGGCATCTACATTGTAGATACCGTGATCTACAATGCAGATGCCGTAGGAGCCTATAACATCTTAAGAAAATATCATGCCGTATCCGGCGAAGAAATTGATATGCCTGTAACCGGGCTGAAAAGTACAAAAACAATAAAAGTAGCTGTGTAACCTATTCGGGTAGCAGTAAGGGTGTCATGGACGCACCCCTGAAACTATGAAGTTATGCTTCGTAATCAGAAGCTCGGTAATTCAATTGCCGATGTAGTTCACCACTCTATGGCTACCTTGATTACACCATCCATCTTATTTTCAAAGAGTGTGTATGCTTCTTCGATCCTGTCTAATGGGTATGTATGTGTGATAAGTGGTTCCGTATTCAGTCTGCCCTCTGCGATCAGCCGTAGTGTTTCCTCACAATTGCAGCCGTCTACACCGCCGGTCTTGAACGTGAGGTTCTTGCCGTACATATCCGGCAGCGGCAGAGTCTGAGCCTTGTCATAAAGAGCAACGACCGTCACGACCGCATTTGGTCTTGCACATTCCCATGCAAGGCGAAACGT
>CAKRPJ010000075.1:0-7219 GCA_934376955.1 uncultured Lachnospiraceae bacterium
AAGGTTTGTATTTTATATTTGAACCTCTTCCCATATTCAAGGTGAAATTTTTGCACCTTGAAAGATTTTCCACTTCTACATCATTCAATTCAAACATAAAATCATCGCCTTCAAATTTGGCAATATTATTCTTAACCTACCTTTTAAAATTTTTGGTCTCATACCCATAAATTTCTGCCAAATCTGAATCAAGCATAACTTTTTTCCCTCTGAATTCATAAAGCCGGTCCTTCATGTATTCTTCTGTAATTTCGATTACTGCAATTTCCTTCTTTTTATCATCTTCCATAAATTTCCTTCCTTGTTTTGCGGTCAAAAACTGTGACCGCAAACATTTTCCGTTTCATATTTGTGTTACATAAAATCCACCGCAAAAATCGATACAATCATTTTTTTAGTGCTGTGAAAATGCTCTACTCATTATCATCTACTTTCCTCGCCTTGTCATAATAAGCCTTATATCGGTAAATCGTCCGCTCACTAACATTGTTCCGCTTCGCAATTTCTACCATTGTCATGCCGCTCTCATACCCAACAATAAAATCATTATAAATTGCCATCCACTTGGCGTTATGTTTCTGACGACCGCTTAATTTACGATTTCTGTAATACTCCAATTCCTCCCGAAGTTCTGCATTCTCTTTTTCCAGCTCCTCAATTCTTTTTAATGCCTCTTCAAGTGTTACAGTTTTCTCCATTACCCTGTCCTCCATTCATGTCATTTTCGTTTTGTCTATATTATAAATATCTGTGTTTCTTTAGTCAATCCGATTTTGTCATGTTGTGTCATTTTATACAATAGCTTTCATACAATCGATAATTCCGGTCCATATTTTAAAATCAGCGTTATCCATCCTGTAGTGTTAATTCCCCCTTGTAGACATGTTCTTACTTAGCTATATCTGAGCAACAAAATAAGGCTTTCCGAGAGGCTCGTTATACCTTGCAACGATAGTCTTTCAGAAAGTCTTATAATTACTACACTCTATTTACTTGTTAGGGTTCACCTTTGACATCAGTCCCACCGTCTCCACATGGCACGATACGTCCTGATTGATGTCAGTTTTGGGGAACCCATACTGCTACTTCTTCGCATTCTCTTCCAGTTCCAGCATATACTTATCAAAATCAGACATAAATAATCTGTCCTGAATGACACGATATTTTTCAAATTCTGTCTCAGCATGAAGCTTTGCAATTTCTGCGGACACCTTGCCTGCATCCTGTAAAATGCCATAATCAAACATTTCGATGAAGCTGTTGAGTCTTTTCTCCCAATCCTGCATCGTAAGCGGAATATGCCGTAATGTCATGTTTTCCGCGAAATCCAGGTATGCAGTAACCATACGGTTTAACTGCTTCATTTCATCCTGACTCAGATAATTCTTCGCAACTGTAACATCGCTTTTCTTAATCTTTCCATCAGGTGCATCTGCCCAGGTGGTTAATCCCATGTACTCTTTTGTGTGATCCGCTCTTTCCACGATCAGCTCCGCCGCCGTATGTCCATGAACGGCATAATGCATTTTATTCTGAACAGTCGCATAGAATCTTCTCGTCGTTGCAGCATTTTTATCATAATCAATGGCTGTCGCATACAGGTCAGTGATCTTCTGATAAAACTTTCTTTCGCTGGCACGGATCTCACGGATGCGCTCTAACTGCTCGTCGAAATACTTCTCTGTCAGATACGTTCCTCGTTTCAGCCGTTCATCATCCATCACCCAGCCTTTGATGGTGTAGTCCTTGGCGATCTGGTTTACCCATTTACGAAACTGTACGGCACGCTCGGAATTGACCTTGAAGCCTACGGCAATGATCATCTCCAGGGAATAGTGATTTGTATTGTAGCTTTTTCCATCAAGCGCAGTTATTCGAAATTTTCGAATAACTGAATCCTCCTGTAACTCACTGTCCTCGAATATCTTTTTAATATGATAATTGATTGTATTTGTTCCTACATCATACAATGTGGCCATCATCTTCTGTGTCAGCCATATATTTTCATCCTCGTAGCGCATTTCAATGCTGTCCTGCTGGTCGCCAACAGAGGCAACATAGGTTAAGTATTCCGCTGCACTTGAGCGGATGGTTATTTCCTGTTTTTTCTTTGCCAAATAAAGCACCTGCCTTTTATTTTGTTAATATATCCAATAGCGATGTTTGTTGGTTAGAACAGTTCTACCCGACCAAGCAGCAGGTCTATCAGATTGCAATGGAAAATTCCGTTGTCATCATAGAAATTGTGAGGAATATCTAGGCGAACAATGATTTTTTTGAAAAAATCCTTTGTCAGTATCAATGATACAAGTTCAGAGGATTCCTTTTTATCTGTATCCACCCGGAAAGCTGACTGGATATAGATTTTTTTATCTGCATCATTGACAACGAAGTCGATTTCTTTTTGCACATTTGCACCGCCGGTTCGATCCGTTACAACACCAACATCAACGGAATATCCTCTACGCAGAAGTTCGTTATAGATGATGTTTTCCATAATGCGCGCGGGATCGTATTGACGGTAGTTCAACCTGGCATTACGAAGACCAATATCCGTGTAGTAGTATTTGTTTGGATATTTGAAATAGGTCTTTCCTTTCACATCATAGCGCTTTACCACCGAAATGAGGAACGAATCAATGATGTGCTGCACATAATTGGAAACCAGAGTGGAGTTAACCTTTTCGTTCTTCATACTGGTCAGCGCATTGGCAATATTCGCAGGATTGGTCAGAGAGCTAATCTGTGAAGCGAGAAAATCCAGAATGTCATTCAGAATATCCTCACGCTCGATACCGTTGCGCTCTACAATATCTTTCACATACAATTCGCTGTAGAGGGAGGAAAGGTAATCCTTTTTGTCTTTCTCATCTGTCAGCGACAAGAGGCGTGGCATACCGCCGTAAAGCATATAGGTATCCAGAGCCTTTCGCTCATCACCGCCTACATAAGAGTAGAACTCCTCAAAGGACAGTGGGAACACATGAATTTGAGCAGCACGGCCACGGAACTCTGTAGCGATGTCCTTAGACAATCCTTTCGAGTTACTGCCGGTCACATATACATCCAAATTCTTATATGCCTTAAGTTCATTCAGCATATCATAGATGGAAACCTCGATGCCGCCATTTTCTTTATCGATCACTTTTGTGGTAAATTGAGCCTCATCAATGAAAAGGTAGAACTTCTCATCTTTCTTTCCGGAAACAAGTTCCTCAATATATTCGCAAAGAGAGATTGGATTTCTGAACTTATAGTAACGTCTCTGGTCCAATTCGATTTTTATGATATGGTCTTCCTGAACTCCCTGCGATAAAAGGTACTCATAGAACAGGTCAAACAGCAGCACCGACTTTCCGCAGCGACGGATGCCGGTGATTACTTTTACCTCGCCGTTCCACATATGATGAATCATACGATTCAAATAAAAATCTCGTTTAATCATTACACTCACCTCGAACTTTCGACATTTGCGTCGCTACTTTTATGTATAGTATGCCACAAGTTTCTCGAATTATCAATAGTGCTGCAGAAAGTTCATGATAAGGTTACGACATTTGCGTCGCAAGTACAAGGTGCGAGTGTTAGATTCTATTATGGATTGTTGTAGCAAAGCTTTTAATCCTCCTGTGCAATAGCTGGTAATATGCCCTCATTCTTCAGAAGGTCATAAAGGAAAAGTCTGCCCTTCTGCGTCCAATAGGTATGCATCACACTTCTGTTATCGTTGATTGCATATGTACGGGACTGTGTATATCCGCACTCTGCATACTGCTGATATAAGAGCCATGTCTTTCTAAACTTGTACTGAACTCCCAGTTCGTGAAGCAGTTCGTTAAACTTACGGCCGCTCATGCCGTAGTCCTTTGCAATCTGTGTAACAGGAACGGTGTTTTTGTTCTGTAAAATCAAATCGTAATAACTTGCCTTTGGCTGCATCTCTGCAATCTGCTGACGCTGAATTAGTGTCTGGCATTCAAGCTGTTTTCTTCTCTCACGCTCTTCCTTAAGCTGTGTAAGTGCTGCAATCGCAAGATCAGGATTCTCCAAAATCTCATCGATGGCATACATTCCATGCTTACGGATAGCCGGAAGAACCTCTGCCGTTACCCAATGTTTGAACTTCTTCGCATTAGGCATCTTGCTTGAAAGGATAAGACTGTAAAGACCTGACTCATTGATAATGATGGTTTCCTTATCCTGGTTACCATCAAAGATCATGACTTTATGTCTGTCCTCTTCATCTACATGACGGTTAATATCTCGACTACCGTTTTGGTATCCGAGGATGTCAGCTACATCCTTACCGACAAACAGAACCTCACCGTTTACAGTTGCTGTTCTTACAGAGCCAAACTCTGTGCTGTTAAATACTCGTAATTCCATACGAATTACCTCCTTCAAAATGAAAATTCTTTGGAGGTGTCGCCCTCCTACCCGGTAGCCTTGGGAGAAGGGTTAAAAGGACGTTTTTGAAAAAACTTTTTTTAATTTGTTGATTGCACGTCTGTAACGATGACTGACATTATTGGCATCATCATCGATTGATGCTGCATACTCACCAACGGTCATACCATCAAGAACGATTGCAATAACCATCTCTGCTGCATCCGGCTTTAAGATGCTTCTTAGGTAATCACAGTAATGCTCGTACTGAAGCTGATTGTCTACTTCATCAATGAAACTGATTAAGGCTGACTTATCAGCAGCTCTGTGCATGATTGCCTCTTCGGTGTTAACCTCACCTGTTCCATCCTTGCTCTTCATGTAAGCATTACCGGTATGACGGTCATGCTTGTGCCAGCTGTTGTAATCGGGTCTGTTAAATCTCTCTTCGATTACATCTTGGATTCTCTTTTCGTAGTCTTCCTGACTTTCTTCTTCTGAAATGGAGATATTAAGCCATCTCTCCAATTCCACGTTTTCGACCTCAAGGGTCTGATACTCATTCTCATAACGAATCTTCAGTTTCATATGTTCCTGCCTTTCTGCCTGGTTCTTGCAGAAGGGCATAGGAAACAAACAGGGTCGGTGCTTATAGAAGTACCGACCCATGAATTGCTTGAAAAAGAGCATAAGGAAATAAGGGTACTTCTATCGCACCTTTCACAGGTTACCCTGTGATTGATGCCGATATCTGTATCCCAATGCCCTTATAGCTAATCAGGCCTTGTGATATTATTTTTTAAGTGCCTCTGGCACTGAGATGGATACGCATTTCTGTGTACTCATCTCAGTGTCAGGTGTTTTTATTTATAGTGTACACTGGAAATTTTTCTCGTGATGGACACGCCATGTCCGCTGAAAACTGCCGTAAAACACAAAAAGCCGGAGTTACCTACTTTGCCTATAAAGGCTTTTGTAGATAACTCCGGCGGTTAGCTCCTCGATTCGTTACGGGGCAGTTTGCGGTAGTTTCTAATTTATTCTTTTGCTGCTTTCATTATTGCTTGATTTACTTGATATTGCATGTCTTCCCAAGAAATCGTTTCAAACTTATTTTTATTTATCTTTACCTCAAGCGTTACATCTTCTCCATTTACAATAACATTGCAGAAACGAGGGGGTATATCTTTGTCGCTGTGAAGATTTCTAATAGGCGTCTTTATCAATCAACTCGACTCCCTTCTTAGAATGGCATTTCATCCATGTCATCAGATATATCATCTTTCATGAATGCATCAATTGCATACATCACGTCATTGTTTACCTTCGGATGCTCCATTCGTTCCTTCACTATTGAAAACAACACCTCAAGAAGTGGTGCAACGGGTGTATCATCCTGCGATGCAACCAATAGCTGACAACCTTTATGAGGAACAAACATGACCGCTTCCTTTGCATAAGCGGTCATGTCACCCGTCCTGTGAACATTTTTTTCAATGTCCATAAGGTAAAGCGTTGTACCATTTTTCAATCTCAGATTGAAGCAATCACCGCTAATATATGTGTGAGGACCAAACGTCTTAGAATTAAAAACAATACGTGTTACTTCCTCTGGGTATTCACACTCAGTTTCCTCATAGAATGTTTCTTCGGCAAACAGTGGATGATAAATCCAACCATTGATGTCTGCCTCCATTCTATTAAGATTGAAAGCGGTTTCTCTATTCCAATCCAACTTGTCCTTAAGCGTGTCTGCTTTTAATTTATCGAAGAAACTGACGATGTATTGCTCTGTAGGCGTAAGACCCGTAAGGTCAACCGTAATAAGGGTATCAATGCTAACCTTGAGCAGTTTTGCTGCAGTAACAATGAATTCTATGCTCGGCTCAGCAGTGTTACCTTCTTTTTCGAGACGGGACATATAACCCAAACGGATACCCGCCTCCTTCTCAATCTGACCGATTTTAACGTCTGAGTTTTGTCTAAGTAATTCACGGATATTAGAGAAACAAAGTGTTTTATTGAAATTTTTGTACTCTCCAATTAAGGTCTCTAACTCCGTAAGGTAGTTTGCCCACTGGTTGCGTTCCTTTTCCAATGTTTTATATCGAGCAAGAATGTCCTCTTCTGTTCCATATTCCTCAGAAAGAGCGTATGCCTCTTTAGAATCTGCAGACTCGCTTATTCTTTCCCATCTCTGCGTTGCATCCTCAAGTTCTCCCAACCTGGAATTGTAGTCATCTATCTTCTGCTCCACAAGTTGGTACTTTTCCAATATCTCGTCTTTATGAGAAAGACCCATACTTGCCGTTACAATAAAACCTCTGATTACATCTTTATCATCGATTTCACTGATTTTCATGTCAGTGACTTTTCTTTTTTTTGACATATGATACCTCCATTTCGCATTTATATGATATTATTATATCACTTTTGCATATTATGTCAATATTTGCAATAAAATATTTATATTTGCATTTAAGTGCAAATGTGAAGTTGATACTATATAGCAGAAACATCCAAAGCCAACGGACTGAAGCCATACGAATATTTCAAGTATCTCCTCGAACAGATGCTGGCGCATCTGGATGACAAGCCGGCTGATTACATAGACGACTTGCTGCCATGGTCTGAAAAGATACCGGAATATTGCAGGTTGAAAACATTTGAATAGTTAATACTCTTTAGACCACGTATGTGGTTTACCATTTACCTATCAACTCAACCCTTACTTTTTCCTGGCAACAAGACCCATGAAATCGCTTCCACCCGTCAAACGGGTGGTTCGCTCAGGGCTATAAGCCCTTATTACCGACCCGCGTCTAAAGGCGCG
>CAKRPJ010000076.1:0-7108 GCA_934376955.1 uncultured Lachnospiraceae bacterium
GTCTACCATTTCCTTCACTGAATGAAGTTAATTTCGTTGCTTTTGATGAAGCAACTGAAGAATATCATGATGAATTGTTTGGCTATATCGAGAGTAATAATTTTAAGGAAGAGTATGAGTGTGAATATAATAATCAGATTGGGACACTTGAGTATCACAAACTGTTGCCAAATGGGAATCAGAAACAGGAGACACTCTCCCTGACTTTATACATACGTCATCAGATTCATCATCCTGAAAATACAGAAAATGTTAGATATACTCGTGAACAATTAAAAAGTTCTATTAATGCTATGCGTAGCTTTATTCAAGCACACCCTGTGTCTGAGGAATAATACCAAGTGGTGTTAATCAGGTGTGGTGTATTAGGTTGTATAACATAAGCATCATGTGCGAGAATCATACTATATAATACGAATTGAAAGCCTGTGATTACGCGGTAGAGAGGCATCCATATCAGGTGGAGGGCTCTTTCCAGGTTCATCTGTATTTGTGGATTTATTCATGCTTAGTGTTCAGAAATATGGTGTGGCTTTTATGGCCGTGATACTAACCAGAAGAGTGTGCAATGCAGGCACTGCCAGATGATTTGAGATTGATGAAATATGATGATTATATATGGATGAAAATGGAATTGTTATAAAATGTGCTAATTGCGGTAGGCATTTGAGAAATGATGAACAGCCGTGCCCTTACTGCGGCTATACCGGTCGGAATATAAGTGTCTGCTTATCCGATTCAATAGGTATGAATGAATCTGCGAGAGGGAAAATGACAAATCCTGCAGCCAATGTGAAGAAGCATGCGGTGCAGGAGTTTCACAAAGGAGATTCCTATTGGCGGGATGGTAAAAAGACTGTTGATCGAATGTGGATGGTTGATCGAAGAAACAACTTTTACAAGGAAGATATCAGAGATAAGGAAACGGGTCAAGTAATTCATGCTGTTGAAGAACCGTTAGTCAAGCATGTAGGACACGGAAGCGCTAACAAGAAAAAGAAATGACTAGATTTGGAGCTAAATTATAGAAGAAATTAGAATTAAACATTGAGGCTGATGTATTTTAGAAGGGCTATGAGTCAGATTCCTATAAAAGTATAATGGAAAATCTTCTGATCTAATAAAATTTATGGGATAAAACATTGATGGGAGATAGCTATGGAATTAACTTCAGAACAATTAAAAGACTATCATAAGTTAATAGAGGAGAATTTTCCCGAGGTAACAGTTATTGATAAGCCTGTAGTAGGTGGACAAAAAGTAGTATTTCCTTGTATGGATAATGGGCAAATGATTGCTCTTAAATTTGTAAAAATAGCATACAATGATGAGTATGAGATTAAGAACTCATCTGCGGAGAATCGGATTATACGAGAATTAAGCATTATGGGGCAGGTTCATTCAGAATTCTTTGTAAGACCTATCGAGAAGCCAATCAAGAGAATTCTTGTAAAGGGGGCTTACTTTATAATATATGAAGAAGAGTGGGTTGATGGTATTTCAGTTGACAAGATGTTTAAGATGCAAAATTACTGTACAAAAGACGTTGTCCAACTTGGAATTGATATGGCAGAAGCAATCAAGGTTCTCTGGAGTAAGAAAATTATACATAGAGATATTAAGCCGGCGAATATCATAAGACAGAAGAATGGTCATTATGTTTTATTGGATTTGGGGATTGCTTATGATTTGAATGCAGAATCACTGACGCAAATAGGTGGGCGTCCAGGTACCTACTATTACATGTCACCTGAGCAGGTTAGTCTAAATGATAAGCGAAAGCTGGATTTTAGATCGGACTTGTATTCATTAGGCCTGGTAATGTATGAGTCTTTTACGCATTGCAATCCAATATATACGGTAGCCTGTCGAGGTGAATGTAATAATGCTGCTGATTTTATACCGTGTAATTTGGTAGATATTGTTCCCCAAATCAATACAAAACTTGCAGATATTATTATGAGAATGTTAAAGAAACATCCAAATATGCGGTTCCGAAATATAGATTATGTTATTATTGGTTTGAAAGCTGTAGAAAAAGAAATGGAGGCGTAAATTTTATGGCTATTTTAGCACAACTTGGCTTTGCTAAAAAGGGTAAAGTAGAGAAAGGGACTGAACATAAGCTGATTAACGGAGTTGTCTTACGGCCCCAAAATGATAAACCGAAGTCTTTAATTCGATATGCTGAAGGGTTGCGATATAAATGTGATGATATTGAGATCTACTTTGATTCGGAATTCAGCATTTTCTCCATTCAGGGGGATGTCAATTTGGGGAAAACTTCAGAGTATTCTTTTTATCCAAATGCAACAAATCCGGGCAGTAACTATTTGTTGCAAGAGCTCGAGGGATATATAAAAGGTTCTGTGGAGTTTCAAAAAAAATTGGGAGTAAAATCAATACTTGGAATTTGCCCAATTATTCAGGATTACAAAGATCGTTCAATGGGGACACTTTCAAATATTATAGAACTTTCGCTAGGCGCATTAGCTAATGAGGAAACATATCATAGTGGTAATTTTATGATTTCTTTATGTGTTCAGGAGACGGCTTTCCAGGATATTGATTCGGTGAATCATATGCTGGATGAACTTACGGCATGGGATGTAGAAGGATTTTATGTTGTTATTGATAGAAATGCATCTGCTGTATTTGAACCTAATATTGATGAACAAAGATTAGCTAACATAATGTATTTCCTTTACAGTTTATCAGTAGTTAATAGCTATAAAGTGATTGTTGGTTATGTTAATCTATTATCAGTTCCATATTCTGCGATATGTAATGCAGAGTTTGCTGTAGGATGGTTTGGGAAAACAAGAATGTTTACTCAAAGCGGATTTATAAATTCCAAAGGAGGTAATAGACCTAAATTAAGGTATTTATCGGAGCCGTTGCTTAGCTCTGTATTGGTGGAGCCAGAAATTGTAACTATGAAGCAGAAGCTAGATGATTCCATGTTCTTATCGGGGTCACCTTTTGATAATGAACTGAAGCAGGAAAGCTGGTCTCAGGAGAAGGAATGTCTCGAGGACTGGTATGCTTTGTCTTCTCTAACCCAACATTTGCAATCAGAGGTTAATATATTCAAACGCATAGATATCCTGCAGCGTAAAATAAATAAAGCTAGGCATATTTTACAGGAAATCGAAAAAGTCATTCCAGCACTTGATAAAAAGTCGAATCCGGTATATCTAGATACATGGGAGAAAGCACTTGAAAGATTTAAGGAAATTTTGCATGAATCATGATTAAATACAGCGAAGAGCAGATGGGAACAGCATTTCATTACTATATGAAACATGGACAAATGCATAAAATCGGACATTGCTTTCAGATTTTTTATGAATTCGCTGCGATGCAGGGGGTGGCAGATTTTATTGCTGTACATAGAGAAGGCTTCTCTCTGCATCCATCTTCGGTTTTGTATAAACTTCACACTGATTGTAAGGTGTATTCTCTGTTAAAGAGAAAATCTGGTCGCAGCAAGGCATATCTCTATGAAAATGTAATGGCCGAGAAGAAAAGTTGCAGTGCAGCAATTTCCGAATTGGAAAATGCGGGAATTATCTTCGAAAAGGAGGGGCTTTATTACCGGTCTGACTTAATAGATAGCTCTGCTACAACAATTTGGGCATTTGAACTTAAGTTGTCGGATTGGAAAAGAGCTATTTTTCAGTGTTTACAATATCAGGCATATGCCAATTATTCAGTTGCTGTTTTTCCTGACAGTAAATTTAAAGTGCTTAATGAAAACTTACATTACTTTAAAGATTTAAATATAGGCGTTTTATTATTTAATCCCATTGATAGGGAAGGAAAGTGGCTATTTTATCCACGCAAAGGTACTGGTAAGATGAATGAAGCTAGAGCTTATGTTCTACTTAAGATTCATAATCTCGGCAAGTAGTTTTGTTGACTAAAGTATGAGGTAAATAAATTCTGAGATGTAAGAGGTAAGTGATCGAAGAGGTTGTTAGCGGCAGGCTAAATTTTCTAAGTAGCGTCGAAATAAACTTATCATCCAGAGGCGGGGGGGGTAGCCAATGCTGGACGAACTTATAATGCCAAAGAACCAGGCTTCTCCTTTCATTTACTAATCGTTTTTCTCAAGATTTGGAGTGAGACCATTTCCGGTATAACCCCTATCATCTGATGGTAGACGCCGTCTTTTTTTGAATATTACGCGGCTTTAAATCTATCTGATACGCACGTGAGAGCCAGGCAATACACGACTGGAGAGCCAGTAGTTTTCTGTCAAGCAGATTTCCCCATTTTCGTCGTCGGAATTCCCCATCGTCATTGGGGGAAATTCCTCACTTTCAGCGGGCCTTGTCAGGATGCAGATTCCACTACTGCATCCTGCCGCATGAGGGCGTGTTCCATCCGGTAGCTCCGGCCGCCGGCCATCAGAAGGTGGCCGTGGTGGGCCAGCCGGTCAATCATGGCGGCTGCCATTTGTTCATCGGTAAAGACGCTGCCCCATTTCGAGAACTCTAGGTTCGTCGTCAGGATGAGGCTCTTGCGCTCGTAGCTGTCGGAGACAATGCAGAACAGCATCTGCGAGCCGTCCCGGTCCATGGGGACGTAGCCCCCACTCATCGAGGATCAGGAGGTCCTGTTTCTGCAGGTCCTTCACCAGTTTCTCGAGTGTGCCCTGCTTGCGGGGCTCGGCCAGCTTCAGGACCAGCTCGGGCACGGAGAAGAATTTCGTCTTCAGGCCCATCTGGCAGGCTTTTACGCCAATGGCAATGGCCAGATGCGTCTTGCCAGTGCCGACAGGGCCGTATAGGATGAGATTCTTGTGCTCTCGGATGAATTGGCAGCTCTCCAGCTCTTCGCGGCTAAACAGTGGCGGGAACTGGATGTGGCTGTACTCGTAGCCTTCAAAGGTCTTGTAGGTTGGGAACCCGGCCCGCTTCATGAGGCGGTGCCGTTTGTTCTCCTCTCGGGCTGCAAGCTCTGCCTGAAAGACATGGAGGAGGAATTCTTCCTGCTTCGGCGTTGCCTCATTTTGCAGAGGTCCGCGACACTGCTGCTGAGGAAGAGCTTGCGTGCGGCTTCGTGGACCTCTTCATCCAGCGTGGCCTTCATCTTCGGCGTCATGCGGGTCACCTCCTCTCAGGAATGCCTGGTCATAGATGGCAAGAGAGGGGCCGGAGGCGGGCTGGGTATCCAGTCCGAAACCGGCAATCCGCTCTGCCAGGACGGCGGCGTCACAGGACGAGAGGTGCTCGCCGTGAATGCTGCGCT
This sequence comes from uncultured Lachnospiraceae bacterium, assembly GCA_934376955.1. Lineage (GTDB taxonomy): Bacteria > Bacillota > Clostridia > Lachnospirales > Lachnospiraceae > CAKRPJ01. Next base: position 5,257 of record CAKRPJ010000076.1, read on the forward strand.
CCATGGCCGTCAGCGCGGTCTCTAAGCCGTAACGGTTCGTGAGCTCGGCAAGCGTGTGGAGCTGTTTCTTGCGGCTGCGCCGATCCTGTTGGTCTAGATAATCCCGCAGGAGTGCTGGTGTCTGCCGACGGATACCACTGTTCTCCCAAGAACCGGAATTCTTCATCAGGGTGCAGAGCGTCGTGCGGTAGTCGTTGCTGTCTGTGCGCTCCGGCCCGAAACGTCGCTCATGAGAGACCAGCACGGTGCCGTCATCGCGCAGGACATCCACCTTGTCGGCATAAATGCCAATGAGCACCTTCTGGTGGCTGTTCTCCGGCCGGGTGGAGTAATAATGCTTCCTGTCCAGGCAGATTTTCCCATAGCCGTCTGCCTTGAGCCATTCATAGCGGCAGACGGTGAATGGCTTCCTTGGCAGAGGACGCAGCGCGGCACGGTCTTCTTCGAAAAGCGCAGGAGACGCCTTTCTTGTAGTGCGTCTCCTGCGCTTTCACCTCGTGCCGCTTCAGGAGCTCGCAGTTGTAGACATGGAAGTCCTTGACTCGCGGGACAGGGACAAAGAGATTGGCGCGGACATAGCCGACCTTGCGCTCTACGTTGTCTTTCTCGTAGCCAGCATACGGATTGCAGAACTTCACGCGGCACCCGTAATGCGCGCGGAAGCGCTGGAACAGCTCCGTCTCATGCACTTGACTGCCGACTCGCCTGCCAATGCCAGTGGCATTGGCAAAGATCAGGAGCGGTGGGACACCGCCAATGTACTCGAAGATGTTCCGCAGGTCTTGGCAGACACATTCCGCCGTCTCGTCGCCGAATACCTGCGTGAAACCGTTGAATTACCGAGGAAAACTTGACACTTACTATGGAAAATGTGCTGGATTGCAATGTAACTTTTAGTAAGATATAATAGAAAATGTTTGACGTAAGCCTATTCGTAGAGTATAGTTGAACTAAGAGAGTATATGAAGATATTTCTAAAAGGAGGTAAATGAATATGTCAAGACCCTATCTTCCACCTGATCCCAAAGATCGTTCTCCTAATGAACCGAGCATTATTATCAAGGCGAACCAGATTCTTGGACTATATAATCAAGAGCCGAACAACAAAGAAAAGCGGACACGCGTTAATGATACTGTGAAAGATTGGTATAAGAAAGAAATGCTAGAAATGGGATGGAGTAAAGCGGAGTTCTCTGGTAATCAATGCTTTCTTACAGCGGATGTTCACCTTGGTGACAGCTCGTCAGTGACTCAGCAGACTAATAACAAAGAGGTTATGAAAAAGTAATCAATTATTGATATGCTCCTCCTATGAGAAACAGCAAAAAATAAAACCTGTCATCTAGGGGGGAGATTTTGTATGTAAGCGGCCAATAATGGACGCATGTTAAAATCCCATCAGATATGAGATACTATCCATATCCGATGGGATTTATCATTTACATTTTTTCTGGATTTCAGGAGCCCAGGGAAGATATTTCACCAGCGTAGTGTCTCGCTGCGGTCATTCCTCATTAGGCAGCCTGCTGAATACGTTGTTGAAATATTTTTCCGGATCAATCCCGTTTGCTTTACTGTTAGCGGCGGGCAAATTTTTGTCAAGTAGAGTCGGGGCAAAATCGCCACCCGAAGGCAGAGGGATTCGGCCAATTTAGGGTGAAGAATAAAGGCTTATGAATAAGATATTGTTTCAGAGTGTAGGATTACAATACATGTGTTACACATTGAAAGCATGAAAAACGAGATATCCGTGTGATATAGTTAATTCGTCAAAAAAACCTTTATCAAAGGAGTATCTCGCATGAACAGTATATCACAACTTATGAAATATCGTAGATCTATGGTCGAATAT
>CAKRPJ010000077.1:0-6952 GCA_934376955.1 uncultured Lachnospiraceae bacterium
TAGTTGTATCCGGCATCGATCATAATGGTGGTATCGCCCTTGCGGTAAAAGAAGATATTTGCCACCCACTCCCGCACGCAGGCGACATCCTCATCGATCCAGCCGGTGTTCAAAGGCTTGAAGATCTCCTTGCCCCGGTACATCCGGCTCATTGCTTTTCTTTGAAATTCCGTTGCTTTTTTCGACATGATTACACCTCATTTCTGTGCTGCGATGTACAGCCAGCCCTTTTTGTTTTTGTGGCTCTGAATCTGACAAAATCCTGCCTGCTCCAGATATACTTTCAGGGCAGCTTCGGCATACTGTCATGCTCGGCGATATATGTCAGCATTTCAGCAAAGCCTTTCGGCTCACGAATCTGATATTGCATATGATCATATCCCTCAAACACGGGATAATTGCCGCAGGGATAGGCTTTCATCACCGCCTGACGGTATTTGAAATGATCTTCTATGCTGCCAAACTCGAAATAGATATGCTTTTGCAGTTCTTCGGGAAGGGACGGAAAGGGTTTATCCTCCAAGCTGTCCAGAATATGCCGCCGCAAATTTGTATAGGTCAGATTTTTCCCTGCGGCTATAAAATACGACTTTATGGAATCATCATCACACCACAGGATCTTTTTCAGTGTGCCGCCCTTCGACCAATACAGGCTCTTGATAGCCAGATACAAAAACGGCGTCATCATGCGGCGCATGCCTTTTCCGATTTGTGCAAACTGCCCGCCGTCGAAAAAAACGTGTCCAATAGGCAGCTTCGTGCTTGTCAAAAACGCCATGGCAAGATCGGCACCGATTGAAGAAGCCACAACCAGTTCAAGGTGTTCCACTCCCTGCGATTTCAGATATGCTTCCACCTGACGAACCTCGTCCGCCTTGCTGACATATTTCTGCCCTTTGCAGTACACGGTGGAGGTGGGTAAAATGCAGAAATACCGATCCTGTAAATAGTTCGCGACCGGTTCGCTGCTCTCCCCAGTCACGCCCATAGCATGAAAGAACAGCACAGCGGGATGATTCCTGTCGCCGTATGTTTGAAATAGCATTACTTGTTCCTCCTGTATCCGTTTTCGTCCCGGTATTTGGGATGCTCCTTTAAGTATGGGGCCTAATCTATGCAAAATCCACGTTGCACAGGACAGGCAGTAAATTCATAATAAATCGGCTTGCTCTTTTCGTAAGGAGCCACCATCATCTCATAATCGTGCCACTTATCACAGCCAACTTTTGCCCGCAGGAACGCTATGTGCATCAGTTTCTTCCAGCACCGTTTTGTCTTTCACGACCGGACGGATCAGCTCATACATTTTTTCGTATACTGCCCTGTCTTATCGTATAAAGCAGTCATACAGACCTGCATTTCTGTCCCAGAAATTCTCGTGTTGTCGCATTGCTGTCTCTCCTTTTGCTGTTGGATCAATCTAACAAATATACGTCATCATTAGGTTGCATCAAGTTAAGTTTAGTTAGATTTGGCTAACTTGTGCGTTTAGGAAAAGCCGCACTTCTGCGGCCTTTCGGCTTATTTAAATAACTTTTTTTCATGGCCATATTATACCGCGCTTGCTTCTGTTTTGCAATGGTATAGTAGCCAGACAAATCTCAACAAGGCTTGTCCTATTGATTTTTGCTATATTTACTAAATTTTGTCATTATTTAAGTTACTAGTTTTCACTAAAAATAATAATGAAGATACTCTTTACTGGATGACATTATTTTTACACCACCTGTTCCTCCACCTCAAAACAGCTGTCCCGACAGCTTCTTCTTTTCTTTTGCCGGGAAGGTGGCTTCAAACTGTTCAAATCCCTCCGGATCCTTCTCACAGACAAAATACCCATCGGGGTCTTTGTAAGTGCCGGAGATGCCATCCAGAAATCTGGTTTTCAGTTCTTTGATGAGAAAATAGTCTGCCTCCGGGTCGTCGGCATAGCGCACACCCTTGGTTTTGGCCGGAACAAAGCCGGACTTACCATAAAAGTCAATATTGCCGGTAATGGCAAGCGCCCCTGCTCCCATCTCCATAGCTTTTTCCATAGAATAGTCGAGCAGCTGCTTTCCATAGCCCTGCCGCTTGTATGCGGGTGCGATGCCGATGGGGCCGAAGGTCATGATCGGCACCTTTCGTCCATCGTCGCAGTCGATCTCTGACCGCACATAGATAACCTGCCCAATCAGCTCACCGTTAAGTTCCATCACAAAATCCAGCTCCGGCACAAATGCCGGGTCGTCCCGATAACAATGCAGCACATAGTGCTCCATGCACCCCGGACGGTAGACATTCCAGAATGACTCGCGGGTCAGGTTTTCGACAGCTCTGTAATCGTCTTTTGTTTCCAGACGAATGATAATATTCTTTTTTGACATAACTTTTCTCCTTCTCTCTTATCAATGATTTTGTATGATCAGCCACAGACATATTTCGAGATACATTCTCTGATCCAATGATTCAGGAACTGCATCTGTTCCTCCTGTACCACTCAAGAACAGCACTTAAATTTTCCGCCTTGACCCGATCGCCGCCACACCGCATCATATCCAGCATATCGTTCTCCTCCGGCGTGCGGTCTTTCTTTGCGGCCAGACTTTTACCGGCTGTCTTGACCATGATTTCCATCATGAATCGATAAATACCGTGCAGTTTTTTGACATCAAAGTTCCCTTGCAGGGTGAACAGCGGAATATTGGCTGGAATCGCTGACTTTTTCCGCACGCTTTCTGTCTGTGTTCCGGTTTGTCCCATGCCGACGCCACAGACAGCCCACACTCGATAACGCTTCGCAGCTTCGGCATAGCCCTTGACCGAGCCTGCCATGATCCAGCCAAGATAGATAACCTCCGCTCCGGCAAAGTCCCGTCTCTTTGCTTTTGCAAGGGAACACGCCGGTAGTCCGGTTTTCTGCGCCAACAGCTTGGCATACTGCTCGGTACTTCCTGTGTTGGTGGTGTAAATAATTGCATCCATAGTAGTCCTCCTTCAAAAAAAGGACGCAGCGCATGATCGTTTTGCGATCAGCACTGCGTCTTAGCGTCTGGCTGTTTGGTTTCAATGATAAAATTTTTTGCATTGATAATGCTCTCATGCCTGCATTTGGGACAAAACAGAGGAAAAGTCACTAATTCTGTCTCACGCAGTATCTGTAAGCGCGTCTTGGCACCGCACCACGGGCATAAGACCCAGCGTTTTTCTCCTTCGCCATCTTTCATGTTGTTCATTCCTTCTTTCTGTAATCAGACTCAACCTTGGCAATAAAGTGATCAATATGCGTCGCCAGCAAGGAAGAAACCGATTCTTTTTCCTTGGCACCGTCGTAGACACTGTATAAAAGATACATTGGCCCATAGAATTCCAACGCCAGCTGCATAGCGTCCTCATCAGAATCTGCAAACTTGCGGAAGATGGCCGCCATGTACTCCAGAGGGCCTCCCGCCAGATAGTCGTGGTGGAGCTGTGCAAGCTTGGGATCACGGTATTGCTCCAGAGTCAGCATTTTACGAAAATTGGAGGAAAACGATTCCTTTGTCCAATGATCAAACTGGGCAAGGCTGTATGTGCGAATTTTTTGAATTGGTGTATTCAGATATGCTTCCGCAAAGCCGTCTGGTTCCGTTTCAGGCATTTCATACGTCTCAGCGCGCTCATAGTCCATCTTGTTCATTCGCTCCACGATCTTATCTAAGATTTCCTGTTTGCCGGCATAGTGCTTATATAAGGCGGCTTTCGTAATTCCCAACTGCCCTGCAATATCATTCATTGATGTCCCCAGATAGCCGTTCTGCGCAAACAGTTCCAGTGCTGTTCTTAAAATCCGTTCCTTTGTCCCCTCTGCCATAACTATCTCCTTCATCAAAGTAACCATTCGGTAACTTCATTATAGTTACCGAATGGTTACTTGTCAAGAGCTAATGAATAAAAGATCGAAGTCAAACTGTACTTTCAAACCGTTTCTCTTTCGTTCCGAACAGACCTTTCACCTAAATTCTTGAAATCCGGCTTGTTGTTAGTCAGTCCCTGCATAAGCTGCACATTCTTGTATCTGGGCGGAAGGATTTGACAGATTGCCTAAAGGAGATATTCAAGGCAGTCTACGGCCAGCCTATCGCCACCTATATGAAAGAATTATTTTTTTAATATTTTCATCATCTGCTTCTTCGACGGAACCTGTCCTGCAATCACAAGTTTTCCGTCAATCATCACAGAAGGGGCCGTCATCACACCCAATTTTACAATCTCAACCAGATCTGTGACACGCTCAATCTCTGTCTCAATTCCCAGTTCCTCCAGGCATTCCTTTACAACGGCATTAGTTTTATCACAATTTTCACATCCGCTTCCGATTACTTTAATATTCATCCTTTATCCCCCATTTAATTATTCAGTTTCATAGGAAGTCCCACACATTCTTTCCATGCGTCTGCAATTTCCCGGATTAGTGCAATTCCGATTTTTGAAATAAAAACAAGCTCTGATTGCGGCTGTGCCTCATATGGTGCATAATCCAGTTTTTTTCCAACTACATCGATTTTTTCCCATCCTTCTTTTTCCACCTTAAAGAACCCTTTTACACGAAAAACAGCCGGTTCTATTTTTTTTAAAAATGCTTCCAATTTTTCTTTTTCCACTTCACCGGTGAAATTCATGGAAAATGTCTTTGGTTTATTTTCCGCGGAATTTGTAGTATCCTCACATTCTGCCCACCGGTACTTCATCAAATCCATCTCATAAAACGATCTATCGATATTTCCGTTTTCACTCTCTATAATCGGGCAGACCGGATTGATCTCACGGACTTTTTCTTTGATCTGATCGATCCTGTCCTGATCAACGAGATCTACTTTTGTCAAAACAGCCAGATTACAGTGCTTTAACTGACGATCTATCGTCTCTGAATCTCCAATCTGGTCCAGAAAATTATAACAATCCACTAGGCAAATGCATCCCTTAAAATCGTAAGCATCCGGCGCCATTACCTCCGTAGCTGCAAGAATTTCCTCTGCGTTAGACGGATCCCCAAAACCGGAGCTTTCTACAAAAACATATTCCAGTTCTTTCTGTGCCATCTGTACCAGTGCATCTACAAAAGAAAGTCTCAGACAGCTGCAGAAAATGGATCCTCTGGTAAGCTCCACCATCTCAATGTCATTATTTTTCAGCAATTTTCCGTCCACACTGATTTTTCCAAGCTCATTTTGAATAACTCCAACCTTTGTTCCTTCCATATTTTCCAGCAAATTCCGCAAAATTGTTGTTTTCCCGGATCCCAAAAATCCTGTTAGAAAATATAATTTTGTCTTACTCATCCTTCATTTCTCCTTTTTCTGTATTGCAGTTACAATTTAAAAGTCCTGCATAGTCTCCGGGGATCATCAGCTTTCCAACCGTCTTATAAACCTCATTCAGCACATCCAGATCCAGCGAATACTGCATCCACTTTCCTTCTTTCCGTGCTTTTACAAGCCCCAAATCCACCATTAGCTTCATATCATGTGACAAGGTTGGCTGTGTGATCTGAAATTCCTCTAAAATCTTGCAGGCACAAAGCTCTCCTTCAGATAACATATCAATGATTTTCAGTCTTTTCGGTTCCGCCATCACTTTAAATATCCGTGCATATTTTTCATAATCAATCTGCATGTTGTCACCTCGATTCCTATTTTTTATACCTAATACATGAATGCGTTAAAAAGACATCCTACAAATATGATCCCCACGCTCACGATTATCACAAAAGTTCCAAGCAGTTTTTTTTTGATTGCCTTCGACAGCATTATCATGGACGGAAGTGACAAGGTGGTTACTGCCATCATAAAAGAAAGGATCGTTCCAAGCCCGGCTCCTTTTGCCAGAAGGCTTTCTGCCACCGGAATCGTCCCGAAAATATCTGCATACATAGGAATGCCCACTGCCGTTGCAAGAGGCACAGCATACCAAACCTGCTTTCCAAGAATACTGCGAATCATATGCTCCGGAAGCAGATTATGGATTCCGGCTCCGATCAGAACACCCATCACAATATACGGAGCTACTTTTTTAACTGTGACAACAACCTGATTCTTTGCATAATCCATTCGGTCTGTCATAGTAAGTTCCGGTGCATCTGCTTCTATATGCGGTGCCTGACGGATAAACTCCTCCACTTGGCCTTCCATATGCATTTTTTCAATAATCGTTCCGCCAAATACTGCAATGAGAAGTCCAACAATCACATAGGCAAATGCAATCTTTCCTCCGAACACACTCATAAGCAGAACCAGTGATCCCAGATCCACCATAGGTGATGAGATCAAAAACGAGAATGTTACTCCCAGAGGCAGTCCTGCACTTGTAAATCCCATAAAGATCGGTATGGAAGAACAGGAACAAAACGGAGTCACCGTTCCAAGGAGTGCCCCTATCAGATTCGCCCAGATTCCATGAAACCTTCCCATGATTTTCCTGCTTCTTTCCGGCGGAAAGTAACTCTGAATATACGATATGATAAAAATCAGAACTGTAAGCAAGACAAATATTTTGATGATATCATATAAGAAAAAGTGCAGAAATTCTCCTGGGAATCTTCCTTCTCCAAGACCTACACGCCTAAGCAGCTTCCCAATCAACTCTTTTAACCAGTACATTCCAAGAATCTGATCCTGAAAAAAATACCAACCTGTCTTTAATATCTTCATTACACCCCTCCCATGAACATATAGATTTTTTTCTATCTTTATTCCAGATTTTTACCGGTGCAATCATTTCTTACACCGGTTTCTATTATTAGAATATTTTATATATAGAAATTTGTCAATATATTTTTGCTCCTGCGCTATCCATTATTTTAAAAACAAATCCATAAGAAGAAAAAAGGAGGATAATCCGATGAATGGATCAAATTAAAAGGGGCTGTCGCAAAATCATTAAAAACAGATGATTGAGCGGCAGCCTCTGCCGTTATAGACATAAACCGGGATGA
>CAKRPJ010000078.1:0-6471 GCA_934376955.1 uncultured Lachnospiraceae bacterium
TTCCCGGTGAGGAATCCTTTCTTGCTGGAATTACAATACAGATGTAAAAACTGTTTTTTGAGGCGCATTCGGATAACATAGGTTTGAGAAATAAAAGGAAGTCAAGAAGGAGTTTGCACTCCTCCTGATACGAACAAGTCCCCACCCACTGCTTATTGCTTTTTGCAATTGAAGCAGTGGGTGGGGACTTACTTGATTCGGTTAAACAAATACTACTGCAGCTCGTCTACCGACGCCACGATCTTACCGTCCTGCCATATCCTCTCAAGATCATAGAAAAGACGATCCTCTTTAGAAAATACATGTACGATTATATCGCCGTAATCCATCAGTATCCATGTGGAGCTTAAGCTGCCCTCTTTCTGGTGGCATTCGTATCCGGCTTTAAAAAGCTGTTCCTCAACGTTGTCAACGAGAGCCTGAGCCTGATTGGCATTCGATGCAGATGCAATCACAAAGTAATCTGCAATTACAGTTACATCCTTAATGTCAATGATTTTTATGTCTTCTCCTTTTTTCTCCTCCAAAGCTGCGACTGCGAGCCGTACCATATCTTTTGACTGGTTCATCCTTAACGTCCTCCTTTTGCCTGTTTCTTTCCACTACTGTTTTCATATCGTCCCGGGCAGCCTGTGTTAAAGGATCAATGGGACAATTTTTTGACTTCAGATAATTTAAGACACTATCCATGATCGAGAGGCATGCCTGATCAAGGTCAATAAATGATAGCCGCCGCATTTCCGGAAGATCCTCTGCTTTATCGCGGCGCGGTTCAATATAATCGGCCACATAGAGGATCTTATCGAGAAGGGTCATTCCCGTTCTTCCGGTCGTATGACAGCGTATAGCATCGGCAATCTCCTCATCCTCGATCCCATACTTTTCCTTTGCCATCCATGCACCGAGCTTTGCATGCAGCAGAGATGGATCCGTATATTCGCTATCCGTGATATCGATCCCCTTCCGCTTACATTTTTCTAACATCGTCGCGTTGTCATAGCGCTTTGCACAGTCATGGAGGAGACCGGCGAGCTCCGCCTTATCCAGATCATAGCCATACCGCATGGCAAGTGCCTGACAGGTATAAGAGACCCCCAGCGTGTGTTCAAAGCGCAGGGGATCCAGCTTCTTTTTCAAACGTTTTCTGATTTCAATTACTCGATTATCCATATTGATTCTGTCATTACACCTCTGAAGTCTTTTTATTATCGATAAAGTTCATGTTCAACAATATACTCTGCAACCTTTTTCGGGACATCGTGGCTGATGTCCTTTCTCGCTCTTACTTTATCACGGATATCTGCTGATGCGACATCGATGATCTCATTGTGCAGGACTTGGATATCAGCACCGTAAGCGCCCTTAAGATAGTGGATCTGCTGCTCAAAGGTGCGTTCAGCGGTCTCATATCTCCGTCCGGATACCAGCAGAGAGGCCAACGCCATTACCTTCTCCGGATGATACCATTTTTCGATCTGAAAAAGAGAATCTGCGCCGATGATAAAGTAAAATTTAACATCGGGATATTCTTTTTTTAACAGCTCAAGGGTGTGAGCTGTATAGGTGTTTCCTTCACGCCCCAGTTCAAACTCGGATACACAAAATCCGGGGATCCCATCAACAGCCAGATAGAGCATATTCAGCCGATCGCGGCTGTCTGTGATGGCATGATCCTTTTTATGAGGCGGAATATGGGAGGGCATATACCAGATCTCATCAAGCTTGTATTCGGTATAGGCCTGCTGCCCCAGAAGAATATGTCCGTTATGGACGGGATCAAATGTACCGCCCATGATACCTATCCGTTTCATGGAAAACTCCTTTTTTCCGGTTACGGAAAAAGCTTACTTCGGAAGAATGATCTTTCTGTCCTTTTCTTCTTTTGCCGGTTTATATAAAACGATCATTTTGCCGATCACCTGAACGACCTGAGAATGGGTACGCTCAGAAAGGATCGCGGCAAGTTCCTTTCCGTCATCCGCACAGTTTTTTAATACGTGGATCTTGATCAATTCTCTTGCCTCGAGGGCTTCGCTGACGGACTGTGTCAGCTCCGGTGTGAGGCTCGATTTTCCGATCTGAAGGATCGGATCCATGGTCATTGCAAGACCCTTCAGATAAGCTCTCTGCTTGCTTGTCATATAATTCTCCTTATTTATAATAATCGAATTCCAATCCGTACATCCGCACGGTATCTCCTTCGTTTATGCCTGCCTGTTCCAGATCCTTTAAAATTCCGCTCTGCTTCAGGAATTTCTGGAAGAAATCAAATCCTTTTTCGGAATCCAGATTCGTGTATCCAAGCATTTTTTCGATCCTCGGCCCCTCAACAACGTAAGCACCGTCATCTGCACGGGATACCGTATAGGGAAGATTCTGATCGGACTGATACAGGACATCAAATTCCTTTTCAAAAATTTTCGGGGTTCTGTCAACGGTTTTCAGCACTTCAAAAAGGTGGTATAAGAGTTCGTTAACGCCTTCGCCGCTGACTGCTGAAATTCCGAATACCGGAATTCCCTGAGGTTCAAACTCATCCTTGAGCTTTTTAAGGGGATCCTGTCCTTCCTCATAGACAGCATCCAGCTTATTTGCCGCGATCACCTGCGGAAGCTTGAGAAGTTTTGGATTATAGGTAGATAATTCATTCATGATCGTATGAATATCTTCGATGGGATCACGTCCCTCCACAGAGGCAGCGTCGACTACATGCAAAAGCACTTTAGTACGCTCAATGTGGCGAAGAAATTCATGTCCGAGCCCGGCTCCTTCGGAGGCGCCCTCTATAAGACCCGGGATATCTGCCATCACAAAGCTGGAGCCCTCTCCAAGGTCAACAACTCCGAGATGGGGATTTAAGGTCGTGAAATGATAATTGGCGATCTTAGGACGGGCATTGGAAACACGGGATAATAAGGTTGATTTTCCTACATTCGGAAAACCGACGAGCCCGACATCTGCTAAAACCTTAAGCTCCAGCTGTACCCAAAGCTCCTGTCCGGGCTGTCCGGGCTGAGCGTATTTCGGTACCTGCATGGTGGAGGTCGCAAAATGCATATTTCCGAGTCCACCTTTACCGCCCTTTAAAATGATCTCTCTGCGATTATCTCCGGACATGTCAGTGATGACCTTTCCTGATTCCATGTCCTTAACTACGGTTCCCTCCGGGACTTTCACGATGAGGTCACTTCCGTTGGCACCATGACACCGGCGTTTTCCGCCTTCTTCTCCGCTCTGTGCAACATATTTCCGCACATGCCTGAAATCGACAAGGGTATTAAGGCCACTGTCTACTTCAAAAATAATATCCCCGCCGTTGCCGCCGTCACCGCCATCCGGACCACCGTTGGGAACATAAAGCTCTCTGCGGAAGCTTACATGGCCGTTGCCGCCGTTACCTGATTTAATAAAAACTTTCGCACTGTCTGTAAACATGGTTCATCCGGTCCTTTCTTTATGTCTGGATTCTAAAAGAGCCCCATACCTTAAGTATGGAGCTCTTACTATTATTCGTTGATTGCCTTCGGATATACAGAAACCTGCTTTTTGTCTCTGCCTTTTCTCTCGAATTTAACAACGCCGTCAACCATTGCGAATAATGTATCATCACCGCCGCGGCCAACATTAAGACCCGGATGGATCTTTGTTCCACGCTGTCTGTAAAGAATATTTCCGGCTAAAACGAACTGTCCGTCTGCTCTCTTTGCTCCAAGACGCTTGGATTCGGAATCTCTACCGTTCTTGGTAGAACCAACACCTTTCTTATGAGCAAATAACTGAAGGTTCATCTTAAACATATCGGTTACACCTCCCTGAATCGAAAATTGATATATTCTGCTCCGAATTCATCCCGGACACTTTCCAATCCGAGAATCAGGGATTTCATAAGGAGCTGCGACTCAGGACTTATGGAATCCGGGAAGGAAAAGGAAAATTCTCCTCCATCCTCCGAGACACTTCCTTCAAAATGGTCGTCAGTAAACGACTCAACGGAATTTGCCATGTTGAGAGCCAATACAGAAACAGCAGAGCAAATAATATCCTGTCCGTATTCTGCATAGCCAGCATGACCTTTGATCTCGATCCCTCTGACTTCTTTGTCCTTATCGCGTAGGATTTCTACATGAATCATAAATTAAGCGTTGATCTTTTCAATCTTAACCTGAGTATAAAGCTGTCTGTGGCCATTCTTCTTATGATAGCCAGATTTGCGCTTATACTTGTAAACGATAACTTTCTTGCCCTTGCCAACCTTCTCTACTGTTGCAGATACAGTTGCACCTTCTACTGTCGGGCATCCGATTGTAAGCTCTCCGTTGTTTACAGCAAGAACCTGATCGAAGGTTACTGCGGAACCAACTTCTGCATCAATTCTTTCGATCTTAATGCTGTCGCCCTCGGCTACTCTATACTGCTTACCACCTGTTGCAATAATCGCGTACATATTGCACCTCCTATTATCATTACTCGCCAGCTTCGGTGCGCCTATTTGCTCTTAAAACCTCGCTGTGCGGCATACTCTAACATAATATCATCTGGCTGCCGCTCTGTCAACAATTTTTTACAAAAAAAATCCGGCATCACTGTTTATCTGTTCGTGGAGGGGACGATGGATCTTTTTCCGGGTCACCTCTACCAGTCCGAGACGTGTCATATCGACCAGCGTGGTCTTGATGGGGTCAAGGGCCAGTGCTCTGCGTAATTGTGTCATCAGCTCCGCCTGCTGCTCTTTGGATTCCATGTCGATAAAATCGATAATGATAATGCCGGAAAGATTCCTTAAACGGAGCTGGAAGGCGATCTCCCGAGCCGCCTCCAGATTCGTTTTAAATTGGACTTCCGCCGCCGTCTTTTTTTCAACATTTTTTCCGGTGTTGACGTCGATGACGGTCATTGCCTCTGTCGGCTCGATGACAAGATTTCCGCCGGATCGAAGCCACACTGTTTTTGAGAGTGCACGGGAAAGGGCGCTTTCTAAGCTATAAAGGGCGCCGAGGGAATAGGGATCCTCATACAACCGAAGGGCAGGTGCATGGGGCTGTTCAAACAGACCACAGGCGGAAAGCTCCTCATAAATATCGGGGAGATCCGTCACGACCTCTGAGGTGTCGGACAGCCGGATCTCTTTAGCCGCCCGGACTGCAAAGGAATCAGGACAGAATATCGGCTTCATGGGAAGTCGATATACAGCATCTTTAAGAATTCCGGAAAGCTTCTTAAATAAAAGCCACACTTCCTCATAAATATAGGAAATGGGAACACCGTATCCGTTAGTTCGGACGATGACCTCACAGTCAGGAGTATCCATACTCTCCCATTGTTTCTTAAAATCTTCCCGCCAGCGGTGGTTGGATATTTTTGAGGAGATACCAAGAACCCTTCTTCCAAGAGTAACAACGCAATACTGTCCGGTCAGGGATAAAGAGCCGGTAAGGACAGGATCCTTCGTTTTTACAGCTGACCTTGAGATCTGTACTAAAATCTCGTCGCCGGATTTTACTGTGTCTGTCCGGACAGTTCCGTCGGCATAATAATGGATCCGGTTTGATGACAGGCTGTAGTAGCCGTTAACACCGGGGAGATATTCTACAAAGGCGGCATTGAGATTCTTTATGACGTTGCGTACCTTACCGACACATATCATACCGACCTGTCCGGTGGGGTTGATTTCATCGAGACGGATCTGAACAATGCGGTTTTCCGAGGCAAGAACGGCTGCCGTATGTCCTCTCAGCTCTGTTATGATCAATTTATTCAATTTCTTCACCAAACGATTCCAGAGTTACAAAATCATGCTCCGTTTCAGATCCGTTGTCGGCGTAAACCTCCTCACGGTTGATCTGAAAGCCGAAGGCCGGGTAATCTTTTCCAAGGGAGGCACAGTATGCCTCTAAGAGAAGCTCGGGCTTTATGTTGGCCGCACTTCCGGAGGAAAGCTTAATAAAGAATCCGGTTCCATTATCTACAGTATGATATTCATAGATATACGGCCTAAGATCCATCTGCTTTTCGCCTTTTTTTGTCTTTTTCGTGATTTCAAGATCCCCGTTTTGGATGAAGGAGGAAAGCCCCATCCAAAAATCTTCATCTGACAGACCGAGGGACTCTGCATAGCCCTCCCGCAGCCGGACAGTATAGTCGCATGCCGCTACCAGTGACATTGCATTAGCTGCATCATCCGGAAGCTTTTTATAGCTTAAAACCTCCATGCCTTCAACCATTACTTCATTTAATCTGCGAGTCATTTCGCAAGAAGACTCCGTCGACAGAACCTCGATATCGAGATATTCCCCGCTGCCGGTAAGTCCCACTCCGAGGGGTGCGGCGAACGACATGATCTGGTGGGGAGAAAAGCCCTCCGAATAACGGATATTGACCTCGGCCCGGCGCATTGCCTTCTGGAAATAGCGCATGATATCCAAGTGGCCGATAAATTTCATATTTCCCTGTTTGGAAAACTTAATTCTGATC
>CAKRPJ010000079.1:0-6246 GCA_934376955.1 uncultured Lachnospiraceae bacterium
GTAGGCGCTGATTCGGAAGATACCGAGGGATTCTCCGGGCAGTGCAGTCTTCTTTTCTTCCGGCGCTTCTGTATTCCTGTTATCAGAAGCAGCAGAAGCCCTTTCTTTGTCATGCACTGTTTCATAACCGGGGCCGATGCTGTTATCGGCTGTCTGTACGGTTTCTGTGGCATAAGCCGGCATGCTAAGGGATGTGAAAAGAGAAAGACATAAGGTAAGGCCGGATATTCGGCGGATAAGGCGATTCTTCATAGGCACCTCCTCAACGTTAGCCAATAATTACAAAACATTGTAAAAAGTTATCATTTATTTCATTATATTTACAGAAATGTTAAATGTCAAGGAATTTCACGGAGGGAGAGGAATAAGAGGAAGGTAAATATGTTTTTTGTGTGAAAAAAGGAAAAAGGTTAAAAAATATCTTGACAAAAAGTGACCATAGTAATATAGTAACAATTGTAAATATTAGCACTCCTCAAAACAGAGTGCTAATAAAAACAAAAAGAAGGTGAGAATGTGGAGCTGGACGAAAGAAAAGAAAAAATATTAAAGGCGATCATTCAGACATATCTGGAAACAGGGGAGCCGGTTGGTTCCAGAACGATTTCCAAATATTCTGATCTTAAGTTGAGCTCCGCTACGATAAGAAACGAGATGTCTGATCTGGAGGAGCTGGGATATATCATCCAGCCCCATACCTCGGCAGGCAGGATTCCCTCAGATAAGGGGTACCGTTTCTATGTCGATCAGATCATCAAAGAAAAAGACAGCCAGGTCAATGAAATGCAGGAGCTGATGATCCAGAGAGTGGACCGCGTTGAGCTTTTATTAAAGCAGATGGCAAAGCTTCTTGCAAGCAACACAAACTATGCAACACTGGTCAGCGGTCCTAATTATCATCAGACAAAGCTCAAGTTCATCCAGCTTTCCAAGGTGGAAGCCAATAAGCTTCTGATCGTGGTAGTCGTTGAAGGAAACATTATCCGAAATTCCTTTGTGACTCTGGATGAGGAGCTCTCCGACGAAGAACTTTTAAACCTGAATATCCTTCTCAATAACAGTCTGAACGGCCTGACGATCCAGGAGATCAATCTTGGCGTGATCGCGAAGCTTAAGGAACAGGCGGGGGCTCACAGGCAGGTGGTCGATTTTGTTCTGAACGAGGTTTCAGAAGCCATCGGCTCTCAGGATGAGGATCTTCAGATCTACACGAGCGGAGCGACGAACATCTTCAAGTATCCGGAGTTATCCGATACAAAGAAGGCCAGTGAGCTTATCAGCACACTGGAGCAAAAGGAGCTTCTTAAGGGACTTCTGGAAGAAAAACAGAGTCAGCCCGATACGGCCTCTGATACAGAAATCCAGGTATATATCGGAGATGAAACTCCGGTTAAGACGATGAAGGACTGCAGCATTGTAACAGCAAATTATATTCTTGGTGACGGGCTGAAGGGAACGATAGGAATTATCGGACCGAAGCGGATGGATTATGAAAAAGTGGTTGGGACACTGAGATCTCTGGTTTCCCAGCTGAATGAAACGTTTAACAAGAACGAATAGAATGAAAGGTGTAGATTCCAGTGGAAGAAAAAGAACTGAAAAAAGATGATCCCGGTAAAACGGAGGAAATAAAAGAAGAAGCGGCTAACGAGACCGAAGATCTGATGGTCGAGGAACCGGAAACAAAAAAAGAAGCGGACAAGGAACCGAAGAAAGGACTCTTTGGCAAGAAAAAGGATGCAAAGGATACTCAGATCGAGGATCTGACAGACCGCTTAAAGAGAACAATGGCAGAATTTGATAATTTCAGAAAGCGGACAGATAAAGAAAAAGCATCCATGTATGAGATCGGAGCAAGAGATGTGATCGAAAAGCTTCTCCCGGTCGTTGATAATTTTGAAAGAGGGCTTGCGACCATTCCTGAAGACGAGAAGAATACTCCTCTGGCGGAGGGAATGGATAAAATATATAAGCAGCTGGTCAAGACGCTGGATGAGCTGGGTGTTACACCCATCGAAGCAGTAGGGAAACCATTTGATCCGAATTTCCACAATGCAGTAATGCATGTGGAGGATGAAAGCCTTGGAGAGAATGTGGTTGCGGCAGAGCTTTTAAAGGGGTATATGTACCGGGAAAGCGTTGTGCGCCACAGTATGGTCCAGGTGGCAAATTAACAAGATAACAAGTATTTGATCTATTGTAAATATATCAGGAGGAAAAAACTATGAGCAAGATTATTGGTATTGATTTAGGTACAACAAATAGCTGTGTCGCTGTCATGGAAGGTGGAAAACCAACCGTTATCGCAAATACAGAGGGCGTAAGAACAACTCCATCCGTAGTTGCCTTCACAAAGAATGGGGAAAGACTTGTAGGTGAGCCGGCAAAGCGTCAGGCAGTAACAAACGCAGACCGCACCATCTCCTCCATCAAGAGACACATGGGAAGCGATTATAAAGTAGATATCGACGGCAAGAAATATACTCCCCAGGAGATCTCCGCTATGATCCTTCAGAAGCTGAAGGCAGATGCAGAAAGCTATCTGGGTGAGAAGGTAACAGAGGCGGTCATCACAGTTCCGGCATACTTCAATGATGCGCAGCGTCAGGCAACCAAGGATGCAGGTAAGATCGCAGGTCTCGATGTAAAACGTATCATCAACGAGCCGACAGCAGCAGCCTTAGCTTACGGCCTTGACAACGAAAAAGAGCAGAAGATCATGGTATACGACTTAGGCGGCGGTACCTTTGATGTTTCCATTATTGAGATCGGTGATGGTGTTATCGAGGTTCTGGCTACAAACGGTGATACCCATCTGGGCGGCGATGATTTCGATAATCGTGTGACCCAGTGGATGATCGACGAGTTTAAGAAGGCAGAGGGTGTAGATCTTTCTACAGACAAGATGGCTCTCCAGAGATTGAAGGAGGCAGCCGAGAAGGCAAAGAAGGAGCTTTCTACAGCAACAACAACAAATATCAACCTTCCGTTCATCACCGCTACATCTGAGGGACCGAAGCATCTTGATATGAACCTTACAAGAGCAAAATTTGATGAACTCACAAGCGACCTGATCGAGAGAACGGCTACTCCGGTACAGAATGCATTAAGAGATGCTGGACTGACAGCAGCAGAGCTTTCCAAGGTTCTCCTTGTAGGCGGTTCCACTCGTATGTTAGCCGCACAGGAGAAGGTAAAACAGCTGACCGGCAAGGAGCCGAGTAAATCCCTCAACCCGGATGAGTGTGTAGCCATCGGTGCTGCTATTCAGGGTGGTAAGCTTGCAGGTGATGCAGGTGCAGGCGATATCCTTCTTCTCGATGTTACACCGCTTTCCCTTTCCATCGAGACAATGGGCGGCGTTGCAACCAGATTGATCGAGAGAAATACAACGATCCCGACAAAAAAGAGCCAGATTTTCTCTACAGCTGCAGATAACCAGACCTCTGTTGATATCCATGTCGTACAGGGTGAAAGACAGTTCGCAAGAGATAACAAGACACTGGGACAGTTCCGTCTGGATGGCATCCTTCCGGCAAGGAGAGGTGTTCCGCAGATTGAGGTTACCTTTGATATTGATGCCAACGGTATCGTAAACGTATCCGCAAAGGATATGGGCACCGGAAAAGAGCAGCATATCACGATCACATCCGGCTCTAATATGTCTGATTCCGATATCGAAAAGGCAGTAAAGGAAGCTGCTGAGTACGAGGCACAGGATAAGAAGAAAAAAGATGCCATTGACACAAGAAACGAAGCAGATTCTATGGTATTCCAGACAGAGAAGGCTCTTGAGGAGGTCGGAGATAAGATCGATGCCAACGACCGTTCCGAGGTCGAGTCTGATCTTAACGCACTGAAGGAAGCAATCAACCGTGCTCCGGTCGATCAGATGACAGATGCCCAGGTAGATGATATCAAGGCAGCAAAAGAGAAAATGATGCAGAGCGCACAGAAGCTGTTTGCAAAGGTCTATGAGCAGGCACAGGCAGGCGCAGGTCAGCAGGCCAGCCAGCAGAGTGCAAGTCAGGCAGGTTACGGGGATGACGTGGTTGACGGCGAGTACAAGGAAGTATAATAATTAGATCATAATTCAGAAATGAAAAACGGGGCTTGGGCAGAAATTCTGCCCGACCCCTTTCCCACTATATAGAGTTTGAAAGGTAAGACTTGAAATGGCAGAGAGCAAGAGAGATTATTATGAAGTCCTTGGCGTACCGAAAAATGCAGATGATGCGGCGCTTAAAAAGGCATACAGAGTTCTGGCAAAAAAATACCATCCGGATGCGAATCCGGGCGATAAAGAGGCTGAGGCAAAGTTTAAGGAGGCCTCCGAGGCGTATAGTGTATTGAGCGACCCGGAAAAGAGAAGACAATATGATCAGTTTGGCCATGCAGCCTTTGAAGGCGGGGCCGGTGGAGCCGGCGGCTTTGGCGGCTTTGATTTCAATGCAGCAGATATGGGAGATATCTTCGGAGATATTTTCGGAGATTTCTTCGGTGGAAGATCTACCAGCCGCAGCAGAAGCAACGGCCCAATGCGAGGAGCCAATCTGAGAACGGGTGTCCGCATCACATTTGAAGAAGCAATCTTTGGATGTGAGAAGGAAATAGAACTGAATTTAAAGGACGAATGCCCGAAATGCCATGGTACGGGAGCAAAGCCGGGAACATCACCGGTCACCTGCCCGAAATGTAACGGAAAAGGTAAGATCGTCTACACCCAGCAATCCTTCTTCGGTCAGGTTCAGAATGTCCAGACATGTCCGGATTGCCGCGGAACGGGTAAGATCGTAAAGGAAAAATGTCCGGATTGTTACGGAGCAGGCTATATCTCAAAAAGGACAAAGATTAAGGTATCGATCCCGGCCGGAATCGATAACGGTATGAGCGTCCGCATAGCCGGAAAGGGTGAACCGGGCGTAAACGGAGGAGATCGCGGCGATCTTCTGGTTGAGGTGACTGTTTCTAAGCACCCGATCTTTAAGCGTCAGGAGATGTCCATATATTCAACGGTACCGATCTCTTTTGCAACAGCAGCTCTGGGCGGAAAGATCTCGATCAAGACAGTGGATGGAATTGAGGAGTTTGATGTTAAGCCCGGAACCCAGACAGACACAAGGATAACCTTACGCGGAAAGGGAGTACCTTCCCTTAGAAGCCGGAATATCCGCGGCGACCACTACGTAACACTGGTCGTATCGGTTCCGGAAAAGCTTACCGAGGAGCAGAAGGAGGCACTCCGCCATTTCGATAACCTGATGAATGGCGTAGAAACGGAGAAGGAAAGCGGAAAGAAGAAATCCTGGTTTAAAAAGTAATACAAAGGGTGCATGAAAAGCCTGTAAAAATATTCAGAACATATAAGAAAGAAGAAAAAGAAATATGGTCGAGACAGGAATTGTATTTGGAAGGTTCCAGATGCTCCATCTGGGTCACATGGAATATCTTTTAGAGGCAAAAAAGAGGTGCCGCTTTCTGGTGATCGGAGTCAGTAACCCGGATCCGGGTGTGATCCGGTATGAGGATTCCTGTCCCCACAGATCTGCGGATACGGCCAATCCCCTTACCTTCTATGAGAGAAGCCGGATGATCGACGGTGCCCTGGCAGAGGCGGGAATAGACAGAAGTGAGTTTATGATCGTACCGATGCCGATCAATTATCCGGATCGGATCCGCTATTATGTTCCTTCAGACGGAGAGTTTTTCCTCACGATCTATGACGAGTGGGGATGGAAAAGAAAAGAGATCATTGAGAGCTTAGGATACAAGACAACGGTGTTGTGGGTTCGTGATGATTCCAGTCGGATCTCCTCCGGAACAGAGATCCGGGAAAAAATGATGTCCGGCGAGAACTGGTCCCATCTGGTACCGCCCTTCGTGTACCGCTTTGCGATGAAAAACAGGCTCGCCGAAAGAATGAAAGAATAAACTGATAAAATATTCAAGTCGAACGTCCGTGAGACTTGGCGCGTGATTCTGGTCAGCAAAGCTGACATATTCCTATCAGAATCACTGCGCATGAGCTCAAAATCTATTCAGGGGGTATTTTTATTACATCTATTCAGAAATGATTGCAAGATTATTTAATTTCTATTATGATGATATAAGAGTCAGTAATAGATAAAACAGAGCGGTTCTGTCAGCAGGGGCAGATAAAAATTTCATGGAAGAAGGGTAGTTTTCAAATGAGAAGAATCAATGTTGAAACCATTACACAGAATATCAAAGAAATGTGCATTGAGG
>CAKRPJ010000080.1:0-5947 GCA_934376955.1 uncultured Lachnospiraceae bacterium
AGTACACCAAAAAGTTCAATAAATGGTGACAATAATTCGTAAAACAGAAAATAAAGATAGGATAAAAGTCCTACAGCGCCGTACCGTGGGTTTGCCAGCATTTTACGGTGTCCCCACATACACTGGAACAATCCTCTATGCCATCTTCTCCGCTGCTTGCTCAATTCACTTAGCTTTTCCGGAGTTTGTGACCAGCAGATGGCATCCTGTGCAAAGTGAATCTTATATGGCTTACGGTTCATGCGGCAGAATTCGTGAAGTCTGACTACCAGCTCCATATCCTCGCCCATTGTACTGTTGTCATATCCGCCTACGGCAATCACTGTTTTTTTCTCAAATAAGCCAAAGGCTCCGGATATGATCATATTTGCATTGATCTTATCCAACAGGATACGCGCTGCGAGGAAAGAACGGTCATATTCCAGAGATTGCATTCGTGCGATCATATTTCTGGGCAGCCTGTATTTTACCACATGACCCTTTTCTATGATCACACCATTGGCTGGACGGACACTTCCACCAACGGCGATAACATTTTCGCCCTCCAGAACCGGCTGAACGATTTTCTCCAGCGAATCATATTGCAAAATAGAGTCCGCATCCATACAGATAAACCAAGGATACCTGGCTGCATTGATTCCGGCATTTAAGCTGTCTGCTTTTCCACCATTCTTCTTGCGGATCAAAGTAATGGGCACTTTCTGATTCGTGCATTCATAAACTTCTTCCACAGGCTGGCATTGGATCAGATGGCGGATCGGACGTTCCACTCGCTCCATATGAAATGCATCGATCAGGAGCTGAGATGTTTTATCATTGGAACCGTCATCTATCACTATGATTTCATATAGCTTATAATCCACGTTGAGAAGTGAAGTGACAGTGTCCTTCACCGTGACCTCCTCATTATATGCCGGAACAAGAATGGAGACCGGTATGTAATAGCTTTGCCACAGTTTATTGTGCAGCTGGTCAAGACGGTAGGATCTATGCAGTTCAATTGCGCCTGCTACGATCGACAAAAACAAAAAGCTGGAATATCCAATCAGATATATAATAAAAAACAGCTGGACACATTCCAGAAAAAAACGAAATGCATCGGTCATACGTCCGCCCTCCTTTGTGCTTTTACTGCATCCAGCTGATACTTCAGCATTTCTTTTGCGTAGCGGTCATTTCCCTGTAAAATATCAGCTAATGCGTCCCTGTCTGTATTCAGAATTGCAAGGCTTTTTGCAGCATTATGACGGACATGCCAGTTTTTACTGGAAATCTCTTTTTTCAGAATTTCCAGTGTCTGAGGCCCGGGATAAGCAGCAAGAGCGGAAATACAGGCATTCTGCAATTCCCAGAACCCTTCCTTTTCTTCTTCGGCATGATAAATCAAAAAAGGAACGCTTCTTTCATCCCGGTATCTGCCAAAATAGCGGACGCATGCGATCTGAATTTCCAGATCTTTATTTGTTTCCAGCAAAGACAGCATTTCATCCTTCCAGTTTGGTGACGCATAGCGAATATAATTCAGAAGGTTTATCTGCATCTTGGAATGAAATTCATTTAATTTTTTCCAAAGAAGTGCTATCAGTTCTTCTTTTTTATTGAATGAAAGAAGTCCATCTGCAAAAATTTTTTCATGCGGAAGCAGCTGCATATTTGCATTCAGAAATTCCAGCGCCTGCATAACCACATTTACATCTTCTGAGCTGTATAATGCCCGCAAAGCATTCTCCCTGCAATAGAGACTTTCGTTTTTAAGCAGGTTAAACAGGAATGGGAAAACAATTTTCTTAGTCTGGAATTTCGGCATGTGGAATATGGCAAATACATATGCCAGGCAAGCCTTTTCCATATCCGATTTTCTTTGGTAAACCGGAATCAATTTCTCCATCAGCCGGCTTACCGATGCTATTCCCTGCTGAAATTGTTCCGGCGTACTGTTTTCCACTTTATGTAATGCTTCACTGAACGTCAGAAGTCTGCTGGTGGAACGAAGCTCTTTAATCAGCCTGATTTCCTGCTTTTTATTTTCCGTTATATTTTCTAAAAACAACTGTCTGTATTCTTCAAAATATCGTTGTTCCCTCTTTTTCAGAACACAGGAACGATATCTTGAGATTATCTCTGTAAAGCAGTTAAACAGAATAATCCCCACGCAGACGATAAAATAAAAAACAATCACAAAGTGTGCTATCATTTGTGTTCCTTCCTGTCCAGTATGTCTTCAGTACATGGTATGCTTCTTTTAATCTTTCATGGTAAGATACTGTATTTTCCCATTCTTCCAATTTAAGTCGTCCCATCTCGATGGTATTTCCTTCTCCGCCAAGACCGATAAACATTTCTTTGATCCCCACCGGTTCAATACCATAATTTCCGTCATAATAATCATCATGAATCTGCATTCGAGACGGATCAGAAAAATTCAGCAGCTGCCATGGGATTTTGATTTCCACATCATCCCCGTTACAGATAAAGTCTGCTCTGGAATCATAATCAGAAGCAGATGGATTGCCATTTCCATAATACAGCTTTCCGCTTTCAAAGGTCTTCAACGTTGTGGCCGCATCCTGATACCGTCCTATAACATCCCTTAATACCATACAGACCTTTTCAAATACAGCACTATCCACGGCCGGTGGATCAATATAAGCATCTTCTCCGGTAATATCTTCCTCATAATTGGCATGAATGGGATTATATCGATCCTGAACTAACAGACGAGTATTGTCTTTTCCATTTAAGATCAGTACAAAATCTGCCGGCCGTTCAAATTCTGCTGTATAGTTTTCCATACGGGTACTGCCTGTTTTTGAGGTAATGTCAAATGGTACATACAGCATGTCATTTCCCAGATCAAAGCCTTTTTTATGAAGATACAGATAAACATAAGAGGCATCATACTTCGCACTGATGAAAGAACCGTCCTCGTATTGGATTACCCTATTCTCCTCTGTCCATTCGGAAGTATCTCCATCCACATAACAGACACTTTCTGTTTCTCCACAGTCAAATGCCAGCAATCCAAAATGCTGGTCATTTGTCTGAACATCCTCCCAGTAAATATTACGGCTTAAATCTACAGCATACATGGTATTCCAGCTATGCTTGAACCATTCATCCTGCCAGGAATAGACACAGCCTCCGGAAAGTCCGGCAGCCATAATGTCTTCATAACAAGCCACCAAAATCTTTCCCTGTTCTTTTTCAGAATAGTATCCGAGCCCTCTGCTGGTCACCTGATTCACCTGAACCTGGCCGCGTCCTGTGGCCGCGCCAAATTCAACAGCCAGCACCGGCATTGTATGATGTTCGTTTAAAAGCCTTAAATATGCCCGATAAGTATTTAGTCTTCCGTCAGAAGTCGTACAGTCACTAAAATCGATTTTTTTGTCAGACAGACTGTTCCATGTGTCATATTCCATACAGGAAAAATAATCCTGTTCATAGGGAGAGGCACTGTAGCTGGCAAACTGCCCGGATATAAGTTTATCCGTTGCAGCTATATGCTCTGCATCGATCCGGGCACATTTTCGGAAATATTCTGCGATCTCTTTAGGATACTCAAAGGGATCCGTTGCATTTCCGCTGGAAAAGGAGATCAGACGCTGCTCATTATATCTTGTTGATTCATAGTACACCATCCTGTCACCTGTTTTTGCCAGCAGGGATTCAAAGGCAGAGGCATCGTTTGAAGCAGTAAGATAGGTTCCTTTATAAGGTTCCATATCCGGATATTTCTCATCTGTATATGCAACTGTTGTATCTTCCCATCCATTTCCGATAATATATCCAAGCACCCATTTTGAGACGTCATGTAAATAAAGTCCTGTACTTGTATCTGCATCATTGTTGATGATCAGGCGTTTTCCGTGGATCACATCTACAGTGACCAGACAGTTATCCAGAAGCTTTCCCGCAAAGGAATCGGCATAAGCATCCACCCGAGAGTTCTGTATATAAGAATTTATCCAGATTCCCTGAAGTAAATATAACGGATCCTCATGTTGGGAATTGTATTCATAGAACGCTTGATAAAAAGACGGATTCTGGACAGAATAAACTCTCACTGTATTTGCTCCCGCTTCCTGGATCAGGTGAAACCAGCGCAAATAGGTTTCTTTGGTGATCGCATAATCTGTAGACCATTCACCGGGAATACCGCTTCCCATATCGATCCCTCTGACTTCAAATGGTTTCCACTCATCTTTGTCTTTTATAAGTATCTCCTTATTCTCAGTCCGGACAAATGTATTTACATGATCGTCCCGATCTGAGTTCACATAAAATCCGCCATAAAACACAGCCATAAATCCAATAAATACAAGCAGAATGATGGCAGATATGCTGATAATAAATCGTTTCATATTTTAATCATTAACCTCATTATACTGCTTTACACGGGAGGCTGCTGAATACTGACGCAGAGTTTCAATATTTTCATCCAGCCATTTTCCTCTGTTTCTCAAGTAACCCTTAAGCTGTCCCTCAGCGGCAGATCTGCTGCCCAGATTTCTCGATACCGGAGCCAGAAGTCCCTTTGCCTGCTGTTCAACACTTCCCCATCTTTCGTCGTTTCTTTCAAGGGCAGGTGCAATAAAATCAAGGGTTTCATCAATATAACGATAAAGTGCTTCCTCACTTAACAGACCCTTTCGCAAGGAGTGATAGCGCTGGATGATCCGTTCCGTAAAATCCTCATCTTTGATCAGCATTTCAAACCATAATCGGTTGTTCAGGAAAAATCCGGTATAAGGAAGTTCCTCCTCGAAATAGTTATTGCAGGCATTATTAAAATCCCATACACACATACGATACAGATTATCTGTTCCCTTATAAATATAAGTGGAATAGTTTCCGGCATCTGCATTACTGGAAAGCTCATTGATTATAAAGTAATCTACAAAGCTGTCTACATCTATCATAGAAGTGTAGCCATGTTTTTCCCTGTCATAATCATATGAGTACAGAGTTTTTTCAAAGCGTGAAAAATCCTGTCGGATTTCTTCTGTCAGTTTAGCATTCCTGTTCCTGTTTCCGGGATATTCTATCTGCAGAAGGAAGGGCGTTTTGTAGGTATACGTTGTAAAGCTGTTTAAAGCTTCTTCACCCAAATGCTGGTGATCCAGGCGAAGCAGGTACCCGGAAAATGTGCTGCGCTTGGAATTTACACGAAGTCCCAGCCTGGCACCATCTTTTCCGCCGGTTATCACTTCAGTCATTAAGTACAGACCTTCATATTCACCATTAAGGATCACTTCGCAGAATCTTACATTGGGAGCATAGGACATCATTTCTCCGGCAAGATTGTAAAACATGTAATTTCGTATAGCTGTTTTATCAAGCCAGGGGCCGTATAATGCCCATTCATGGTGTGCATCCATTCCCATAACGGAAAGCGGATTGTTTTCCCCTTCTTTATCCACAAGTCTGATGGCATAGCTGGGCTTATCAAATTTTCTTGAGGAATTGCCTCTCATCCGTATGCGGATCTCAGAGGATACTTCTGCTGTTTCATTTGCATGATGGTACTCTTTACTGTCATTTCCGATTATGTCTATATGAGCAGCAATTGTAGTTTCCCCGTCAGCAGCGAGTGTATAAATGCGGTTGTTACCATCATCCTTAATGGGGCTTCCCGGAATCACCACCCCATCTGTATCAATTTTGACGATCGGAAGATATGTGCACAGTCCGCCATCCTCAGGCTCCGTACATGGCTCCTTAGGAATTTCCTGTTCATGCTGATGAATCCTCTCTGTTTTTTGGTAGTCCTTATAGAAAAGCGGCGCAAAAACGGCGATCAGGATAACCGCAAAGCAGCATGTAAATCCTAGTATTTTATATTTCATAAATAAAATCCTTTCGTTTGCCATAGGCGGAAACCCACTACCTTCAGGTGGTGGGAGGAGCCTTGTAAATCTTTAGTCATTACCCCTGACTCTCAATA
>CAKRPJ010000081.1:0-5808 GCA_934376955.1 uncultured Lachnospiraceae bacterium
CCGATCCCGCCGTAGCGGGCTAAGCCCGCTACACACCCTTTCGACAGTGTGTTTTCCTAATAGGAAACATTCATATGTACTGTATTCTCAAGTTGAAGAAGATTCTAACGTTGCGCTCAATTATTTGGAAAAGGGAGTTGCTCGTTTCCCTCAAGATGCCAGAATACTATTAGAATATTTTCGGTTGGCGCCTAATAAAAATGCCGTTATTCAAATTGTAAAGGAACGCAATGTTAACGATGCTCGGTTGTTGAGTGCAGTGATTGATTACCTTGTATCTGTTAATCAATGGAATGATGTTTGTCACTTTGCGGTTCAGCTTGAAAATGGGAATAATCTTTGTGAATCGGAGCAAAACTATCTGGATTTAATTAAGGCTTATGCTGGTTTGTTTTCGGATTCCCCTGACTACAGCGAGGCACAACGCCTGTTGGAAAAGGTTATAAGGACTGATACAGACAACAACCTTGCTTATTCACATTACTTGGGAATAATCTATGCTAATCTGAAATTGGGGAGAGTACTCGAGGCAACCGAGTTTTTTGATAGAATACCTGTCAGTAACGCTGTTACTGATCTTGATGAGTGGGCACAACCGCTTTGGATTTCCATATCCTTTGAAACACTATATCCCATTATTTTCAAAAGCATCTTATCTACATTTGCGCAAGATAGCTCCAGAAAGGTAAAGGCAAATGTTCTATATTGCCTTTATTTGTACTCGCCCTCTGAATCATATGATATCCATCGCTACAAAAAATCTGATGTTGCTACATTAACACGCTACCTGAAAACGGATTTTAATAAAAAAATTGCAGTAGCGGTTTATCGCATGCGATGCCATTTCAAACAATTCGAAGATGCATACGACATTCTTTGGGAGTTCTTAGTACGGCACCAAGATCCCGAAGAGAGTGAAATCTATTTCTCCGAGACATTAGAAAATATGTCCGATGATGAAGTATGCCGAATTGCAAGAAAAACAATTGAGTACTTGGAAAATGACGAATGGGCTCCGAAGCAATTTGTCCCTTCTGTTTTTGGTACTCTTGTTGAACGATTGCACGATATCAAACAATACGATCTAAATAGGGGGCTTGCTGAATATTTGCCTCTTGCCGACATTCTTAAAAGTGGACATGCATTTGAATGTGCATATGCTTATGCTGAAAAAGAGCAACCGCGAGCGACGGATATCTATGAAGCGATTGTAAAGAGAGAGCCTAATAATTCCTCTGCGATAAACAATTTAGGTGTGCGCTATGAACACGCAGGAGATCTGTACAAAGCCCTGGATTGTTATGAAAGGGCAGTAACTCTTGCCCCTAATGAAAAAATCCATCAAAATAATTTGACGCGTATAAAGAATTTAATTTATGAGAAAACGGAAGAAGAAGTTTGTGCCATTAGTGACGCCATATCTGTAGAATCGTTGGAGAACATCGGGTATACCGACGAGTTTTGTCGGAAGCTCTTTTTAATTCATGATAACGAAATGAGAGATATTCTCCAACGGGATCTGCGGGAATGCGCCATAGCAGTGGTGGCCGGGCAAGATAAGGCAGCAACCATTATGTGTGGCAGCATCATCGAAGCACTTCTCATGCTGAAAATAAAGGAGCGCGGCATTTCTAAATATGATGTTAGTGCAGTAAGTAAGGGGAAAACGAATCATCCAGTTTCTGAAATGAGTCTGAATGAATTACTTTATATTGCAGATATCGAGAACATACTTGACAAAAATGAATACCACTTGGGACACTATATTCGTGATTACCGAAATGTAGTTCATCCAGCCAAGGAAATCCGGATGTCGGAAGAGGTAAATCACGAAAATGTGATTACCATGTGGGCTGTGCTAAAGAGACTTGTATCAGATCTCTACACGTAAGATTTTTGTAATTTAGTTTTAACTGTTCCATTTATAAATCAAAGGGCATACAGGCTATTATCTCTTTTTCGTACTCAGAATATACAAAGGAGGATAATCCATGGAAATTCAAAAGCATACAGGAGAAAAATTAGAAGACTACTTTTCCCGATTAGTTGCGGAGGGGTTTGAATTTGATGCTTCTTACCAGAACATAACGCTTGCGGATATCGAAAGTGTGCTCCGTAGACTCAACCAATTTTCCAATGATAAGCGCGATGTTATTTGGTGCTTGCTTAATTCGGATTTTCCTTCTCCCTTCGCTAATGCAACAGGCTATTCTATCGCAGATGGCGCATCAATCGCTCAGATCGGGTGCTATGTAGGTATACTGATGCGACATGGTGGCAAGCTTGATCGTGAGGGACGTGACTATTGGGTAAAACCACTTATTGATGAAATTGCAGCAATTGAGCGAGTGACCTTTTCGGATGGTGTATTTGTATCTGGTCATTTAAAGGCAAAGTCACCAAACTCCGCATATAGGCTCACAGATGCGTTCAAACGACTCTTAGTCAGTGTGGAGACAGATCATTTTGCTGAAAGCTTGGAAGAATACATTAGAAATGTTGATCAGAGGTTAGCGGTATTTGCTGAACTCGAAAGAGCATCAAGAGAGAACATTGGTATATCCGGTCATAAGCGACTCATTCAAGATTCCATCAATGTATATGCCCAAACATTCTTGCCCGGATATATTCCGTTGTTTACAGATTTTGCCGATGGAGACCGGGTGACTGAAGAAGAGCGAGCTGCACTTGATCAATATGGGATTGTATTTGGTACAATAGATGATATGTGGCCGGATGCGATACTCTATAACCCAGCAGAAGAAAAACTGTGGTTCATTGAAGCCGTAACATCAGATGGTGAAGCGGATCTCCACAAAGTAGAGGGTTTACAAACAATATGTAATAACTCCGGAAAAATCTATGGAGGAACAACTACTACATATGAAACCTGGAAATGTCTTGCGTCTCGGCAGCAGAGTGAAAATAATTTAGCACCAGGAACATACATCTGGATTAGAGAGTGCCCTAATAAACATTTCAAGGTATGCTAACCAAAGGCCCCAGAATCGTCGTCGGATTCTGGGGCTTCCAATTATGTGTATACTTCGTTTAATAGTTCATCGCACGTTGCAGTAGAAAGACTCCTTTTTTGCATTAAGCGTTTTCCGATATCAGCAATTACACACAGTGGAGGAACAGGAATGTTATTTATTTCTGTGGAGTTTACTTGCGTGCTGCCATCGAGAACACGATAGTATGTATCAAAGAGCGTAGAGTTTAACAACGCATAAACACCATATACCACTTCTTTGGATAAATCCTCTCCGATGGTGCTGTCCACATAATTTATTTTATTCTGCGTGCTTATTGAGTGGTATTGAGGGAAATCTTCAGCAAGATAAATCCCGCATTGAAGTCTTCTTCGTTCCTCTTTGGCAGTAAACCTTTTGCAAAACACATAGCTTTTGTTTCTTTGAATCAATCCTGGCTTAGTATCGACAATCCAATCACAATTTTTGTCAGAGGGTTGATGACCTACTCTTCCGTTACGAATATGTTGGCTATAAAAGAGAGGAACAGTGTGGTCTCCCGGTTCTGAACGTAAGTCTTCCCATTGCCGAAAATCAACAACAATGCCAGTCTTCATTCTCAAGCCAATGTCCGGAAAAGTTGAGGAAAATGTATTGATTTTATTTACGGCTGCAACTTCTTCGGAAGATATTGGCAAGAATACATATAACTCTTCGCCGGCTACTACAGAATCATATGGTACCTTTAACACAGAAACATCATTAAAGTCTCGGTTTGATTGACTGGAGGTAATAATCACATTATCTGGAGCAGTTTTGGTTTTTTTCATTTTGATGATAATTGTTTCTTGGAGTACTTGCTCCTCAGTAAACACTTTATCCCTACTTATAAAGAGATGAATTTGCTGAATTTTCCCCTCCTGTAAAAAGTAGTTTCGGAATGCTCTGAAATATGCTCCAGAAGTCCAACTGCGTGGGATAATGTATACCATCTCGCGCCCTTTTTTCAGATTGAATAGAGACATCGCCGCAAATAGAAAATAAAGATTTGGAGCGCCATGTACAACTTCTGGCATAGCTATCGCTGCTGGATCATCTCGCATGATCCTTAAATAAGGAGGGTTAGCAATTACCAAATCATATTTTGGGGGATATGGTTCTGCATGCAAGGTTCCCGAAAAAGAATCTCCTTGTGAGAGAATATAGTCATCCTTTTTTATCTCGAAATCAAAACTGATGCTGGCATTTTTCTTGATATAAATCAGATTGGAGCGAAGAACCGGAATAACATCAGGATCAGTTTCGTAACATGTTAAAAAGATCTTTTTAATATTGGTCTCCCGCTGTAGACGATCGATTAGAGCAGCAGAGAGAATGCCTGTTCCACATCCAGGATCCAGGATGTCAACAGAAGCTGGCAAACCATTTAAATCAAACATCTCTGCCATATATGTTGCTGTTTCTACCGAAGTGAAGAATTGGCCTTTTTTCTTTCTTACACTTTTTGGCATATTCTCAAGAAAACATATTGTTTTGTCAAAAACATATTCAAGCACTCTTTATAAGCTCCTTGTATTATATGTATTTTTTCTTTTATCCTATTGTAACTCTTTTCTGGACATTAACCAAGTCAAATTTTCGTTTTTATATTTTGGTCTTATCGGGAAATTTCTCCGAATGAACAGTAGCTGTTCCTCTTTTTCTGTGCTATTGTGTCTTGCCAGTCCAACATTATTCTCGGGCAGCGGAATCGGTCTCTGCATCATAAGATGAACAGTCCTCCAGACCTGAAGCCTACTGCTGGGATAGGCTTCTCTCAGCTTTTCTATCGCACGGTTCTTCGCCTTCTCCACGGCAGACTCCTTCATCATGTGATACATCCCAATCTCTTTCAAGGTTGCCTCCGGGTATCCGAACACGCCGCAGGTCTTGCCGAGAATATCTCTATCCTTCTTCGGCAGGGTGTCGAACAGCTCCCGGAGGAGTTCGATGCAGACCTTGCGGTACACGGCCTGCTCCGCCGAAACGGAGAGCATCCCCGGCATCAGCCGCTCGTAGGGATCGCCGTCATAACCCTCCGGGACAAGATCATGCACACCGAGGAAATGGGTGTTGTAGCGAACATATCGGCTGACACGATTTTCGGGGACGCCCAACTCCTCCGCAATCTCACCGGTATCCTTCCATGCGGCATGATACAGCCTCTGCGTCTGCCGGACGGCGGCCATCTCGTCCTTGCTCAGTGCCATGCAGCCAATATTCTGTTCCAGCCAGCGGGTCATGCGCCCCTTCAAATGCGGGTAAAGATAGGTGGTGAGCGCGGCGCAGTTCTGGTCATATTCTCTGCTCTGTATCCGTGTCAGGAACTCCAACGCGCCCTCGCCGCAGAGGTCGTCCAGAATCGTTTTCGTATACGCGGAAAACTGATTTGGATGATGCTGATCCGTCATCAGGCAGTTGAATTCCGCCGCAGCTTCCTTGGCGATGCCGCGGATCAGACCGATATTTTTATGGTACAGCTTTTCCAGCGCAGCATCATCGCCGTCATAATATTGGCGAACCAGTTGCTCGTTGGTCATGCTTGCTCACCCGCCTTTTCCTTCGGCGGACGGCCCCTCGGATTGGCCGTTCTGGTGATCCCACAGTGCTGGTAAACGCGCTCAGAGGAAATACGCTGCTCGAAAGCCTCTACGGAGATATTCGCGTCACGTAGAGCGTCATAGAGCAGATCCCGCACATAGTCCTTGGCTTTTCTTGCATCCTCCTGTGAGATCGCGCCCCGCTGCATATCCTTTGTGATGCGGGCAAAGGCGGTCACCTTGACTTTGACCTTGGG
>CAKRPJ010000082.1:0-5446 GCA_934376955.1 uncultured Lachnospiraceae bacterium
CACGGAATACAATCAGGCAGTCGCCGAGGGGCGCGTCAGCGAAGCGATCTCCAGCTTCGGCGATATTCTGAAAGACGGCAAGGCGTTCACCGGGCTTGACAACAGCACCCGCGCCTCGCGCACGGCGGTCGGTATCAAGGCGGACGGTAGCGTCGTGCTGTTCATGGTGGACGGGCGGCAGTCTCCGTACTCCGCCGGTATGACCATGGCAGAGCTGGCGGCGGCGATGGAAGAGCTCGGCTGCGAAAGAGCGATCAATCTGGACGGCGGCGGCTCGTCTACGTTCGCCACCCAGCGCGAGGGCGATGTGGTCTCAGAGGTCGACCCCAACGGCAAAAGCGCGGGTCTGACGCTCCGGTGCCGCCCGTCCGACGGCTATGAGCGGCGCGTGTCCAATACACTGATGGTGCTTTCCAGCGCGGAGGCGACCGGCAAATTTGCCCGCGCGGTCCTGACGCCGAACAATGAGATTTATACGCCGGGCAGCACGGTCGCGTTCAAAGCCAGCGGCGTGGACGGCGGCGGCTTCCCGACGGATATCCCGGCGGGGGCTTCGTGGTCTCTGACAGAGGGCGCGGCGCTCGGCTCCATCAACGCGCAGACGGGCGTCTTTACCGCGAACGAAGGCGCGGAAGGCACGGTCACGGCGGCGCTGACGGTAAATGGCGAGGTCGCCGGAAAGACGCAGATCCAGCTGCACTGGCCGGATACGCTCGGCTTTACGAACAACAGCGTCTCGCTCGATTTCGGCGAGACGAGCGACATGACCTTCAAGCCGACGTGGAACGGGCGCGAGGTGCGGTATAAAGACGGGGACTTCGAGTGGTCGCTCGATGAGTCCGAAAAGATCAGCTATAAATACACGGCGCTGGTCGAAGAGAAGGGCTATGGCTTCTCGAAAAAATGGAGCGGAGGTAAGCCCTTCAAGTGGACAGGTCCGAATCTGGATCAGGAAAAAACACCGTGGGGCGTTGTGCCCAAAATTTTCATGTCTCTGACCGGTAACATCGGCGAAACGCAGATGATCGAATGGGGCGCTGGCGACGGAAGCACCTATCAAACCTATTTCACCGAGAAAAGCGCAAGCTATCAGGTCGGTGCGGACGGAACGATCACTGTGCAGGAGCTTCTGACACACGATAAGGCTGAAAAGCTGACAGACGACGGCTGGGAAGAATGCACCGAGGAAGAAAACGCAAAGCTGGTGCATCTGGAGCATACATTCGCCCTCGGTCAATTTGAGAACAATCAATTCGTTGCAGACAAGAAAAACTCTCTTCGCGCAACGGCACAGGTCGTGCTGAAAGCCAAACCGTCTGTCAATGGCTCGGTCGAGCTGGTGGTCGGTCTGGAACCGCTGGTGCTCTTTGACTTTGAAGCGCCTGCTGATGGAAAGAAGAGCATTGAAGAATACTGGAATACCTATGTAGAACCCGGTCCTGACAACCATCCGAAAAATAATGGTCATGACGGGCAATTAAGCGCGGAGGAAATCCAGAGCTATCGCCTGTGGGTCCGTTCGGGCGCTGGCAGAACGGGCGCCGACTATTCAGGCTCCGGCGTGGTGACCGGAAAGGAAAACGGCGTGCGCTTTGGCGAGGGTGCGTATAAGCTGGCGTATGACTTCACCAAGGTGAGCGCTACAGCACCCATTGCCGCAGATTTCGGCTATTCCTGCGACCTGCTGGTCAATATGCAGCAGCCGACCAAGATCGGTATGTGGGTCAACGTTCCGGCAGCGCGCAAGAATGACGATTCCATCCTGAAGGTCATCTCCGCCGGCGGCGCAAACAGCACGGTAAGCGGAAACGGCTACAACAAGCTGAATGCGGACGGCACATTTACCTTTGTTGAAGGTGAGATACCGTCGTGCGTGACGATGTATTCGCAGTATTACGGCTCTGTTGTGGATGAGAAAGGCAACACTGTCGTGCTCAGCACTCTGAGCGACATGGCAGGGCGCGGCTGGATTTGGGTGGAAGCCGATATTTCCAGTATGCAGATGCCGATCGACCTCTATCGTGCCTATGCGGTGCATCTTGTTTCGCCGCAGAATGCCGGTAAGCTCACAGAAGACAGCACGACGAAGGATGCGTGCAAAGACGCGTATATCCTGATCGACAATATTCAGTTCATCTACGGCACCAACACGAACGACATCAACAACCCCGCCATCGAGTCGGTGACGGAAACGACGACCAATACGGTGCTCTATGACGGACAGGAGCCGGAGGTGACCGGAAGCTCGCTGAACTTCACAGTCAACTACTCCGACAGCGAAGCGACCGACAAATATGCCAGCGGCATCGATACGGCTTCGACGCGCGTCTACATTGACGGCGTCAACCAGACGGCAAACGCTGAGATCAATACGGGCTCGCTCTATCTGCGCAATCTGAACCTGCGCAACGGCGAGCATTCGCTGACGGTCTATCTCAAGGACCTGTACGGCAACGAGACGAACACGACGTATTACTTCCGCGTGGTCGACCCGGAGGGCACGGAGGCGGGCATCGCCGTTGTGCCGCAGCAGGCAGCGCCAGAGATCGGTAAAGAATTTGCGCTCTATGTGGTCAACGTGACCAACGAGATGGTCTCCAGTGCCGACCTGGAGATCGAGTTCCCCGCCAGCTATCTGGCTGCCGGTGTTACGGTGGAGGCTGCGAGTGGATATACGGCTTCGCTCGGGACAGTTTCTGGAAATCGTGTTCCGGTCCACATTGAGGCTTCTCCCATTGCGACCCAGATGGCGCGCACGGTGCAGGAGTATGACCATGAAATGGCGTGTCTGGTCCTGACCATTCCGGAGAGTGCCGCTTCGGACAAGTATTTTGAGTATTCCATCGCGCAGGCGACCTACCAGACACCGTCCGGGCGGAATACATTTGTCGGAAGCGCGCAGCGGGTGACGCTGGCGACGGCGTGCGAGCTGCACGTCGACCGGACGCTCCTCGTTGGTACGCAGACGACGCTGCGCGTCATGGACCGAAGCGGCGAGCCGCAGGCACGCGCCAGCATTTACGCGGGCGAGACCCTCCTCGGCAGGACCGGACCGGGCGGGACGCTCAAATATACGTTCACAAGGGCGGGGCTGCAAACGCTCCACGCGGTATCCTCCGCCGGGCGTTCGCAGAACGCAAGCGCCGTGGTCTGCGCAAAGCCGGAGGTAAACGAAGGTTTGCCGTTCGGCGTGCAGAACAACGCCATAGCGGGCGCGTCCACCGCGCAGAGCATCACATGGCTCAGCAGCATCGACAGCTCGGCGGAAAAAGCGGTCATCCGCTATGCGGAAAACGCCGAACTGACGGGCGCGGAGGAATTTACCGGAACGTCTGAAATTCAGTTCTTTGTGGAAAGCACCTCCGGAAACGCGCTTCGCTGCAATATCGCACGGCTGAGCGGCTTGAGTTCCGGAACGACCTATTATTATCAGGTCGGCGACGGCACGAAGTGGTCTGAAATCTTCCATTTCACCACGGCGGACCCCGCAGAGCAGACGACGAGCTTCTTCATCCTCGGCGATATCCAGACGAGCAAGACCGACAATCTGGAGCGCGCGCTGCTGGAGCTGTGCGCGGGCAGCTATGACTTTGGCATCCAGACAGGCGACGCAATCGACGATGTCACGAAGTTTGAAAACTGGCAGAGCTTCTTTACCGTGGTCAACCAGAAAAACCTGAACGGCACGGCGCTGGTCCATGCAATGGGCAACCACGAGTATCAGGGCGACAGCAACGGCGAGGTGTCCAGCAGCATCTTTGACCTGCCGCAGAGCGGACCGAACCTCTGGTACGCAGTGGAATACGGCGATGTCTGCGTCGTGGTGGTCAACCACCAGGGCCAGGACGCGCCGAACGGCAGTCTCGTCGACGCGACCGCGGAGATCGCGGAGCAGCTGAAGACGGATTGCAGCTGGAAGGTGCTGGTCACCCATGCGCCGGTCTATGGCACGGAGGGCGTTCTGCCCGAGGCGTCCATCAAGGCGATCGCGGCGAATCTGGAAAAGGCGGGCATCGACTTTGTGTTCAGCGGCGACGATAACTCGTATACGCGAACCTATCCGATGCTCGGCAACGTGAAGCAGGCGGAGAACAGCTCCAAGGGCATTGTCTATTACATCTGCGGCGACCTGTCCGGCAAGACCGCGACCTGCACGCCGCTGGACTGCCACGTGAAGGTCATCGAGCGCACGGAGTATCAGGGCATGTACATGACCGCTGAGGCAACGCGGGAGTCCATGACGATCCGCGCCTACCGGTATGACGGCACGCTGCTCGATACCTATACCAAGAAGCGTACGGACTGCGAGCTTGGGAAACATACCTTCAATTCCTCAAGCCTGTACGATATGCAGAGCGGCACGATCACCTGCACCCTGTGCGATACGCCTGTCGATGCGAGCACCACGGACTGTAGCGGCGTGCTGGCAACGACGGACGGAAAGCTTGCCATTTTGACAAGCGGCGCGCTGAAGAAAAACGAATTTTCGAGCTTCGGCGAGAAGAACTATCACTCCTGCGCAAGCGGCTATGCCTATGAGACCGTGCGCACGGACGAGCGGACCTGCATCAAGGGCGGACGCACGACCGACACGTGCCCCGAGTGCGGCGCGAAGGACGTAAGCCAGTTCCTCTATCCGCTCGGTCACGACTGGGACGACGACCATGTGTGCAGAAAGTGCGGCTTTAAAGGCATTGACATTGCGAGCGACGCGGTCGTGTTCAAGTTCGGCACGCCGGAAAAACCGCGCACTGGGACCGATATCCCGCAATATGCGTATCAGCCCGGCGGCATCCGCCCGAGCAGCTTCGGAAAGCATGGCGATCATATCCTGACGAGCTCGAACGACGCCGGTGTCGGCAGTGACGGCATCATGAAGGACCTCTATGTACAGTGGCCGAACAACAAGGACATCGGCACGGCAAAGATCGTCTACGAGGGCAAGGGCAATTACTATGGGACGGTCGAACTGACGTATGTGATCATCCCGGCGCGTGTTGAGAAGCTCAACGTGACGGAGATCACGGAAACGACGGCAAAGCTGACGTGGTCCGCCGCGCCCGGCGCGACGTATTACAAGGTCTATTCCTGCGAAGAGAACGCAGGAAACCGAAAGGAGCTTGGCACGACCGAAAGCTGCGAATTTGTGCTGACCGGGCTCGTACAGGACGAAACGACCTATTATGTTGTCAAGAGCTGCGCGAAGGCGCCCGCAGAAAACAATAAGGAATACAGCAGCGGGAACTCCCCGGTCTGCGCCGTCAGCGCTTTGCCGTTGTCGGCTGACGTAACGGCAATGACCGCGACGGTCGACGGCGTGCAGATCCCGGCGGTTCAGGTTGACGGCACGAACTACCTCTTCCTGCCCTCTTCGGCAAACCTTGCGAGCCTGAACGCCGTGTTCACGCGCTCGGCTGAGACCGGTGATCTGGTGGTGACGGGCGAT
>CAKRPJ010000083.1:0-5203 GCA_934376955.1 uncultured Lachnospiraceae bacterium
GCGTTTGCGTACTCTGCTACTGACGGATTTAATCCCGTGTCCTTTTGGGAATATGTTTACCGTGGTTTCGGCGGCGGCAACCGTGACGGCGGCTTTGGCGGTGGTGGCTTCGGAGGTTCTGACCCCAACAGCTGGACTACCTCCGATGATATGAAGAATGACTATAACGATTTTGTCTCCACCCTCCCGGCTACCGGCTACAACAGCGCGGGAAAGCTGCTGTGGCAACCGAGGTGGATTGAAGATACGGAATACTGGGGATTACAGATTCGTTCTCCTTATTGTCTCCCTATTTCTTATGATAATGATGGATACGTTGCTTCTAATGAGTATGCTGTTGGTTCTGTTTCGGGTTCTAATGTTATCGTTAATATCCTGAAAGCTGCTAATATGTTTACTCTCTACCTTGCTCGTTCTTATGATTGGCATTCGTTTCGTGCGCCCATTGCCGGCACTTATAAAATTTTGACATCACCTATAGTAACCGGTACTGTGCTTATTGGGGAGTTCCGTGAGTTTGATTGGAATTGGGCGCCTTCGGCTAGTATTGATACTTTTGCTGGTGGTGCTTTGTCTGTTAAAGGTTCTTGGAGTAATGGCTCTTTTGATTTGGGTTATATTACGGGCGGTACGCTCGTTATTTCTACTCCTGTCTTCGAGATTACTCCCTTATCCACTGATACCACCATCAACAACACCTACAACATCAACACCCGCGTCAACAACTTCCAGGGCGACTACTACAATAACGTTACCAACAACTACTACAACAACACCACCATCATCAACGAAACGACCAACAACTACTACGACATGACCACCAACAACTACTACACCATGTCGAATTGGTCGTATGATTACCAGTCCCGCACCTACTTCGTCACGTTGGAGGACGGCACGACCATCACCGTGCAGTTTGGTGATGATTGCCTGACCATCACCAACAACAACGTAGAGAACTCCTACCAGTACGTTATCAATAACAACACGCCCAGCCCCAACCCCGAAACGCCCGCTGCCTGCAGGCACAACTGGACGGAGACCATTGACGTAGCGCCCACCTGCCTTGAGGGCGGTCATGCAAATTTCACCTGCTCCCTCTGCGGCGAGACATACGAGCAGATACTCTCCGCCAAAGGTCATAGCTGGACGGTCAAGGAACACGTCAACACCGTCTATGGTGAAAGCGGCGTAATCGTCACGCAAGGCCATACGCTCTACGAATGCTCGGCCTGTGGCGAACAGTGGTACACAGAGACGGCTGCCCCACCGCCTGACGTGTCCGGCGGATCAAATATCCTGGCATGGCTGCAAGAGTTCAAGACCTGGCTCGGTGATAAGCTGGACAACCTGTTCCAGGGAGACGGTGATACCAACAACTTTTGGAGCACAAATAAGAAGTCCTTTACCGATGTGCTGTCCTCTCTGCTCCAAACACTGCTGGACTTCCTCACCGACATCCTGGAGAAGCTCCTCGGCCTGGTCAAGGATCTGTTGTCGTTCCTCTTTGATCTAATCAGCTCCGTGGTGATCACCGGCATCAGTGATTTCTTCACCGGCCTGAAGGATAGCCGCCTGTTCGATTTCGTAGTAAAGGATGACGAAGGTTCTGTCACGGCCCTGCCGGAAGGTGTGGCCACCGTGTTCGCGTTTTTCTCCGGCGTGATCCTGGCCCTGCCGGTGGAGCTGCGCTCTATCCTGCTGTTCGGTACGGCTATCATCGTCCTGATCGGCGTGATCAAGATCATTAAATCATAGCGAGGTGATACCCCATGTTCGAAGTGCTGAAGCTCCTGTTTTCCTGGCTGCCGCCTCCCCTGGATACTATTGTGTTCGGTGCGTTCTGTATCCTGCTCCTGATCGCCGTCATCAAGCTGATCGCTAAGATCATCGATATGATCCCGTTCCTGTAAGGAGGTGCTGCCATGACCGCGCTCTCTATCATCCAAAGTCTGATTGCCCCCATTTGGCGGCTCTTTACCGATGTGACCATTCCCGGCCTGGGCGTCAGCTGCGCCACCATGCTGCTGGCTATTCTAATCATCCGTATCTCTATCTCGGTATTCCATGCCGCTTTTGGCGGCGGCACAGGCTACCGCTCCGGCCAGTCCCGTAACCCGAAAATCTCTGACGAAAGGAAAGGTGATGAACTGTGAGACGTGTACTGCTCCTGGCCTGCACCCTCTGCCTGCTCCTGATCACCCCCGTCTATGCCGTTGAAAGTGAGGACACCTCCGATGCTCCGACTGCTGAAACGCCTGCTGAAGGTGATGCTTCGTCTCCTTCGGAAGCTGTATCGCCTGTCATTGAAATGGACACGTCGTATCGGACGTTTTCTGTATCGTCCCTGGATGACGTGGCGTCTGCTCCGCCTGACGGAGCTGCTGACACGATGGATCAGGTAGTGGTCAAAGTCCTTGGCGAGTACCAGCGCCGGACTATGACCGTCCAGGAGATGGACACGGAAGGTAATGTCCTGGCTACTTCTACCCAGTACGTCCCCGGCCTCGCCGGTCTTGACTGGGAATGGATCGCCGGTGCTGCGCTGTTCGGCCTGATGATCCTGTGTGTCATGCGAACGATTGGAGGTCTGCTGAAGCTATGAGCAACATGATCCAATTCACCCAGGCTCTGCTGGGCGCTGTCGCGGACTTCCTGGCCGCTGAACCTGTGTTCTATCTCTTTACCGTTGTCATTCTCTGCTTCCTGGCAAAGGTATTCAAAATTCTCTGTTCCCGCTAACATGGCCGCAAGGCTTGTTATAATTTCGATGAAAGGAGTTGATCCCTCAGGCTGCTGCTTCCGCCCTGTCCACTCTGCTGACTGACATCGGCAGTGTGCTGACCTCCTGTGTCGATTGGATGAAGTCCATCGGTACGGCTGTGGTCGAGACCCCGATCCTGCTGGTTCCCGCCGTGATCGGCATCGCTATGGCTGGTGTGGCTCTGTTCAAGAGCCTCTCTCACTAAGCCAAGTGAGAAGGGGGCAGGGCGCGAGCGCACGAAGTCGCTCGCCCCTGCCCCCGTATTCTATCTATGGAGGTTTTGCTATGCTGCTCCTTATCTTCCTGCTCATCTTGGGTTTCAAGCTCTACCGTTGGCTGCTGCCCCGTCCGCCTAAGACCGTCCTCAACGTCTATTTCGGCGTCCCTGGCAGCGGTAAGACTACCTTTGCCGCCTACCTGGCCAAACAGAGTATGCGAGAGTCCCGTTTCATCACCTGGGCGCGTAACCATCCCGGCAAATTCTCCGGCTGGCTCCTGGATCGAACGCCGCTCTTCAAGCGTTCTGAGCCGGTCTATTCCAACGTGCCCATCACCGGCAGCTACCAGCTCGATCCAAAGGATGATATTGGCAAAGTGATGGTCGAGGACGGTCGTGTTATCATCGATGAAGCCGGTATCGAATACAACAACCGTGCCTATAAGACCTTCAGCCCCGCCGCCATTTACTGGTACAAGTACCACCGGCACTACAAGTGCCCCGTGGATGTGTTCTCGCAGAGCTACGAGGATATGGACATTACCCTCCGCCGCCTTGCACAGAACTACTTCGTTGTCAAGAAGTCCCTGCTTCCCCGGTTCGTAGTCTGCAAGCGCATCCGCCGCAAGGTTGGCATTGATGAGAATACCCATCAGATCATTGACCACTACTACTTTGGTCTGCCGATCCTCGATACCCAGTGGATCTATGCACCCCCGCTTTGGAAGCTGTTCAACAGCTTCAGCCGGAAAGAGCTGCCGCCGAAGGAATGGTCTGTGTGGTGATGCATTTTCTATCGGTCAAGATCTTGACTATGTCGCTATTACGCTTTCACAGATCTATCATTGACGATATAATAGTCATACTGCGATCGCCGCGGCGCGGATCACGCTCATCGTGAGGAAATACGAGAGCGCATGCGCGGCTCGTATGTGTGCGGCCTCGCGGCTGCCTGCTCCCTTCGCCCTGCTGGCTCTCTCTGCCCGCAGGTACTCCGCTGCCCTCGGCTGGCCGCTTTTGGTTGCCCTCTTTGGTACTGCCGATATGCTTAAAGGCATAGTCCCGGTGGCTGATCCGTGCGCTCCGTCGCACGGTCAGAGCACCGGCGTAACAACTATCAAGTCTCGCCGTCATTTGGGTTATTTGGTTTTGGAGGATTTGGAAATGGCAAGATGGAAATGGTTCGATCATGACCGGCGCATACAGTTTGAAGCGCTGCTCCGTGCCGGTCACAGCAAGCAGGAGATCGCCCAACTGCTGGGCTGCCATATCTCCACCGTCTACCGTGAGCTGCGTAATGGTGACTGTCTCCAGCGTAATCATGATCTGAGGGAGTATCATGTCTACTCGGCCTGTGCTGCCGATGACCGCAGCCGGAAACGCCGGAGGAACTGCGGCGCTCCCTTGAAAGCCGCCGCTGACACGGAACTGCTCTCCTACATATCCCTGCATATCAAGAAAGAACGCCGCTCCCCAGCGTGGGTAGCGGCGTCTTTGCGCGGCTCTGATCTCGGCTATCTCTGCGAGGATACCATCTACCGCTATCTCCGGCGCGGCCTGCTGGATGCGCGGCCCTCTGATCTCCCGGAACACGGTATCAGAAAGCACCCTTGGAAGAATAACGCTCAGAAGAAACCTCCCCGGCACGGCACAAGCATAGAGCTGCGCCCGCGGATCATATCCGACCGCTCCACCGTAGGCCACTGGGAGATGGATAGTGTCATAGGCAAAATAAAGGGGCAAGGTGAGTCCATCATCGTCATGACCGAACGCATGACCCGCCTGGAGTTGATCTTCAAAGTTCCTCGGAAGGACAGCGCTTCCGTGGTAGCCGTCCTGGATCACTTGCAGCGCCGGTCTGACTTCCGGCGCATCTTCAAGAGCATCACCATGGACAACGGCTCTGAGTTCTCTGACAGCCACCGCCTGGAGCATTCCCCAGCTGGCCGTCGCCGTACATGCTGCTACTACTGTCATCCGTTTACCAGCTGTGAGCGCGGTAGCAACGAGAACGCCAACCGCATGATACGCCGTTGGCTCAAGAAGGGCCATTCTCTGGCCGCTGTAACACAGACAGACTGCACCGCACTCTCCAGGTGGATGAACACCTATTACCGTGCTTCCCTGGGCTGGAAAACGCCCGCAGAGGCATTCAAAGACGCCTGCGCTGCCGAGGGCATCAAAATTTCCCCATACCTTTCGCAATTTTTATCTTGACTTTT
>CAKRPJ010000084.1:0-5194 GCA_934376955.1 uncultured Lachnospiraceae bacterium
TAAAGGTCGGAGGTGCAAGCCGTTAGTACGACTAGGCAGTTACAAGCCCATTACCTTTAGGTGATGGGTAGTTGACGATCATCTTCCTGTAAAAGTGACCCACCTACGAGCAAGCTCATGCGGGGTTAGACCTTTTGCCTCTAGCATCATTATATATGTGCTCAATGGCAGATTCAAGGGCAGAAATTTTAAATTTTTGTGACATTTTCGACATTGACGTACATCGGCAGGAATATGCCATTATGCATTTGGGTCTGTTCTTTAAAATCTCCCCCAAAGAGCCTAATCCTCCTTTGCCCA
The DNA here is from genome assembly GCA_934376955.1 of uncultured Lachnospiraceae bacterium. Classification (GTDB taxonomy): domain Bacteria; phylum Bacillota; class Clostridia; order Lachnospirales; family Lachnospiraceae; genus CAKRPJ01. The sequence continues at coordinate 301 of CAKRPJ010000084.1, forward strand.
TCCGTAAGCATACTTGACGGCTTTATTCCAGCCCCTGACCCGTTTTTCTCTGTCTTCTGCAGAGATCTTCGGCTCAAAGGTCTTGTCGATCGCCCAGTTTTTAATTACATCTTCCTTACTGCTCCAGTATCCAACCGCCAGACCGGCAAGATATGCGGCTCCCATTGCTGTCGTTTCCACACACTGCGGGCGGTTGACCGGTGCATTGATGATGTCGGACTGTGTCTGCATCAGGAAATCATTTGCACTTGCTCCGCCGTCGACCTTAAGCGCTGCAAGATCGATCCCGGAATCTGCCTTCATTGCTTCCAGCACATCATTTACCTGATAAGCAATGGACTCCAAAGTTGCCCGGATGATATGGTATTTGTTGACGCCCCGCGTGATGCCCACGATAGTTCCTCTTGCATACTGATCCCAGTGCGGTGCGCCAAGTCCGGTAAAGGCAGGTACGACATAGCAGCCGTTCGTATCTTTAACCTTCTTTGCCATATACTCGGAATCCGGTGCGGAATCAATAATTCGGAGTTCATCTCTCAGCCACTGGATTGCAGCTCCGGCTACGAAAATAGAACCTTCCAGTGCGTAATTTACTTTGCCATCCAGACCCCATGCGATGGTTGTTACCAGACCATTCTTTGAAAAGATCGGCTTTTCTCCAGTATTCATTAGCATAAAGCATCCGGTACCGTATGTATTTTTTGCTTCACCTGCATTAAAACAGGTCTGTCCGAACAGTGCCGCCTGCTGATCTCCTGCTGCACCTGCAATCGGGATCGGCCCGCCGAGATACGACGGATGTGCTTCTCCGTATACACAGCTTGACGGCTTCGGCTCCGGCAGCATACACTTCGGAATATTCAATTCTGCAAGGATCTCATCATCCCATTCCAGTGTATTGATATTAAACAGCATGGTACGGGAGGCATTTGAATAGTCCGTTACATGGACAGCTCCCTTTGTCAACTTCCAGATCAGCCATGTCTCGACAGTACCGAACAATAATTCTCCTTTTTCTGCACGCTCTCTTGCTCCCGGTACATTATCAAGAAGCCATTTTACCTTTGTCCCGGAGAAGTAAGCATCAATGACAAGACCTGTTTTTTCTCTGAACTTATCGGTCAGTCCCTTTTCCTTTAAGCTGTCGCAATACTCAGAGGTTCTGCGGCACTGCCATACGATTGCATGATGGATCGGTTCCCCCGTGTTCTTATCCCAGACGATCGTTGTCTCACGCTGGTTTGTAATACCAATCGCTGCAATGTCCTGTGCTGCTGCTCCGATCATGTTCATTGCCTCGACCGCTACGCCAAGCATACTTGCCCAGATCTCATCTGCGTCATGCTCGACCCAGCCCGGCTTCGGGAAATACTGAGTAAATTCTCTCTGCGCAACACTGCACATTTCTCCCTTTTCATTAAACAGGATACACCTGTTGCTAGTCGTTCCTGCATCCAGAGCCATTACATACTTAGCCATTTTCTTCCTCATTAATTGATTTACAAGAGAGACCGTAGACAGTCTTTCCTATTCTACAAGTTCTATAAATTCTATAAGCAAAAAAAGGCGAATTTTACAACAGCCTCTTAGCTGCTATAATATTCGCCCTCCTATCACGGATTCGCTGACCAAAATCACACACCAGATCTCACGGATATGCGACTCGATTATTACTTATTTAACAATTCGGTGGGCTGATCCTTCGCCTCATCCCTGTGCTTTGTCCGGCTCTCCGCGATCTTCACGATCTCACCGACTCCGGATAAGATCATTGTCGGCTGATAGGCATATTTTGACGGTGTCTTTTCATTTGAAATTCCCGACAGAACTAATACCGTCTCCACACCACTCTCTGTACCTGCTATGATGTCTGTGTCCATACGATCTCCGATGATCACAGCTTCTTCTGAATGGCAACCCAGTAATTTGAGACCGGTCCGCATCATCAGTGGATTAGGCTTTCCGCAAAAATATGCTTCCTTCCCGGTTGCCATTTCTATCGGAGCAACTAAAGCCCGGCAGGCCGGTGCGATCCCGTTTTCGATCGGCCCGGAAACATCTGCATTCGCGCCGATAAGCTTTGCCCCGTTTATCACAAGATTCACTGCCTTCGTCAGTGTTTCTAAAGAGTAATTTCTTCCTTCACCGATCACAACATAATCCGGATTCACATCATTCATCACGATTCCTGCATCATATAATGCATTTGTCAATCCCGCCTCTCCAACGGCAAATACCGAGCAACCCGGAGCCTGCTGCTTTAAAAACTCTGCGGTAGCTAATGCGCTTGTATAAAAATGTTCTTCCGAAACATCCAGTCCCATGCGCAACAGCTTCTGGCGCAGCTCCTTCTGTGTCATGCCACTATTATTTGTTAAAAACAGATATTCCTTATTTTCCTTCTGCAGCCAGGACACAAACTCCTTTACTCCCGGCAGCACTCTGTTTCCATGGTAGATCACTCCATCCATATCGCAGATAAATCCCTTTTTAGAATTAAAATTGATCATGCTATTTCACCCCTTGTCCGGTTGCTGTTACAGCCTAAGGATAACAGAGATATGTAAAATCCTCATTCGCAGAAATGTAAAATATAGGTAAAATCAGTGAGCACTGCAGCAATATGCTCAACTATGGGGATGTATGTGGTACTGGCTAAACAGTGCGCCGATCCCGCCGGAATGAAGAAAGCAGGCTCCGTCGGAAAAATAGCCCTTTTTCGCCAGATCGCACATTCCGTACAGCGTCTTGCAGGTATACACGTTTTCTACGAATATGCCTTCCGTGCGGGCAAAGCTGATGCTAAATTCCTCCACCCTGGGCGTTACTATTCCCCAGCCGCCAAAGCGGTAGTCTCCATGCAGCGTAGCAGTTTCATCCAGCGGACAGGGCATCGGCACGCCGCAAAGCTCCTCCAGATCCTTTAAAAAGCCTTCGATTATGCCGCGGAGGGGCACAATTTCATGTTCAACGGATATCAGCTCCACATGGAAGGGATTCCCCAGCAGCGCAGTACCATATATAAATCCGGCGGCAAGCCCGCCGTTTCCGCCTGGGATGCACACGCTTCGTATGGCCGCCTTTTCCTTATCAGAGGATATCTGCTCCCAAAGCTCCGCAGCCGCCTCCACATAGCCCAATGCACCCCTTGCTGAGGATGCGCCGTTATAGATGACGTATGGCTTGCTTCCCTTTTGGCTCAACGTGCGGGAAAGCTCGGTCACCGCAAGCTCTCTTTCCTCCGGGCTTATATCTCCCAAATAATGCTCCTCTGCGCCGAGAATATGGTTGAGCAGGGCATTCCCCTCCAGCATATCGGGTTCGGGACTGTTGTGAACGAGTACGCACTTAAGCCCCAGACGCCGACACGAGGCCGCACACAAAGAGCACAGGTTTGATTGCGTCTGACCGGCGGCAAGGATCGTATCTTTTCCCTCTTTCAGTGCATAGCCCAGCAGATATTCAAGATTGCGTATTTTATTTCCGCCGATCCCGACCCCGTTGAGGTCATCACGCTTGATAAACAGCGGCCCGCAGCCAAGCTCAGCCTGCATACGCTTTAGTGGGTGCAGCGGAGTAGGGTTAAGCGCCAGCGGTGCCTTAGGAAAACGCGAAAGCATCTTCCGCAGTTCTGCAGTAGTCATAGTTATTCTCCTCATTTTAAGTATTATCTTCCCACTTCCTCATCCCAGCTGCCGTCTTCCTTCACATACCAGCCGTCCGGTGTCTGACGCTTTACATACATAGTACCGGCAATGCCGTCTGGATTCGGATTAAAGTAATACCATTTTCCGTTGATAAACTGCCAGCCGGTGAGCATGCCTTGATTTTCGTCCATATAGAACCAGCTCTGATAAACCGTATCATAGATCCAGCCGGTGCTTATATAGCCGTCAGCGCCAAATGCCCACCATCTGCCGTTGATCTTCTCCCAGTGATATGCACCGGTGCGATCGGCCATTGGCCATGTACCGTCACTAAAGCGGAGCCACCAGCCTTTTGCGTCCTTCATCCAATGGCTGTAGCCATCATTCACGGTCTGATTGGCTGTGCCGGTGATGACGCCCTGTTCCACATTTCTGTAGCCCTTCTGACTGTCTTTCGTAACCTTGTTGGACGGATCCGGGGTTACTTTAACACTACTTTCGTTCGGATCGTCGCGATCAGAGCTGTCCCGATCTGAACCGGAGCTGCTGCCGTTGGAACCGCCGTTGTTGCTGCCATTGGAATTACCATTATTGGAGCTTCCACTGCCGGAGCTTCCGTTATTGGAGCCGCTGCCTCCGGACGTGTTATTGCCGGAATTATTTCCGGAATTACCGCCGGATGAACTTTCTTTCGGAGTCACCGTCACCGCAACGGTTTTGGCTGCGTCATTGAAATTCGCCATGGACGCTTTCACATATACCAGATATGTTCCCGCATCGGTAAAGCCCGGGATCTCACTCTGGTAATTGACACCGTCCTTCGAGTAGGTAAATGTTGCATCCGGGCTTACATTTTCAAGACCGGTTTCCACAGAAGCATTGATCTTCGGCTGCTGCTCGGTGCCGTTGTAGGTGAGCGGAGCTGCGGATACGGTCATGGACGCGAAATCACGGGGCTTGATCGTTCCTTTCTGTGATATCGTCTGTTCTGTCAGCTCATAATTCTTTGCCTGATCACCTGCTAACGAGCTGATCGTCGCATCTATATCGTGCTCTCCAACATCTGCACTCTGATACGCCCAATCAATCTGGTCTGCACGAACATCCTGAAGCTCAGGAGTTTTATGATTGTCGTCGCAAAGCTGAATTGCCAGCCCCTGCTCCTCTGTAATATCCGTAGTCCCATCATAGACTTTATCGAAGGAATCTCCTGTTATCTGTGCTTTTAATTTACACTTGTTGATTGT
>CAKRPJ010000085.1:0-4616 GCA_934376955.1 uncultured Lachnospiraceae bacterium
GTATACCCACCTGCTGGTCTTCGGCTTTGCGCTGGTCTACGGACTCATCGGCTTTGCCGACGATTTTCTGAAGGTGCGCTTCAAGCGCAATCTCGGCCTGACGGCCCGGCAGAAATTCCTGCTTCAGCTCCTTGCGGCGGTGGCGTATCTGCTGCTCCTGCGGCACAATGGCAATCTGACCTGCGACCTGTATATCCCGTTCTGGAACGTCACGTTCCAGATCAACTGGGTCGTTTATCTGATTTTTGCGGTGCTGGTCATCGTCGGCTGCGTCAACGCCGTCAACCTGACCGACGGCATCGATGGCCTGGCCACGGGCGTCACGATGCCGGTCATGCCGCCGTATTCGTCAAGAACGACGGCGAACGCCTTGTGCGACTGCTTCATATTGCGGAACAGAACGTCCGCCTTGATCGTCTCCGGCACGAAGTACGCCGGCTCCACTGCCAATTTCAGAATGTTTTCCCGGCTTCTGTCCTTCTGCCGCAAATAGACCTTGGCGTTGAGAATGCCGATCACCTGGTCGGGAGAGCCATCGCAGACGGGATACCGGGAAAACCCGCTGCCGCAGATGACTTCTTCCCACATATCGTCCGTATCCTCCATCCAGAGGATGACGAGATCGGTGCGATGGGTCAGAATTTCCCCGGCGGACAGATCGTCAAACTCAAACACGTTTTGAATAAAATCCTGTTCTTCCTTATCGATGGCGCCGGTTTCGCCGCCGGTCTCAACCATCATGCGGATGTCCTCCTCGCAGATGCGTTCGTCCTCCTCGTTGGGATCAATGCCGAGCAGTCTGAGAACGGCGTTCGTTGAAATAGAAAGCAGCCACACGATCGGCTTGAACAGCACGGAAATCCCGCTGACCACGCCGGACACGCCCAGCGCCAGCGCCTCGGACTTTTTCATGGCGATTCGTTTGGGCACCAGCTCGCCGAAAATCAGCGTAAAGTAGGAAAGAATCAGCGTGATAAAAATGACGGACAGTGTATCCAGCACGCTGCGCGACAATGGTACGCCCAGGCCGATCAGCCAGTCCACCAGCGGGTCGGAAAAACCGTCCGCCGCAAACGCGCTGCCCAGAAAGCCGGACAGCGTAATGGCGATCTGAATGGTTGACAGAAACTTTTCCGGCTCCTTCGTCAGCTTCCGCAGCCGTTTTGCCTTCCTGTTTCCCTGCTCGGCCAGGCGGTCAATTTTTCCTTCGTTGACGGAGAGCACAGCCAGCTCCGCGCTGGCAAACACGGCGTTCAATGCGATCAGAACAATTTGAATCAGCAGCAGTCCAACAATTGAATGACTCATACAACAGATACTCCTCTTCAATGTCAAAATCCTCAATATGCAGCGTCCATCAATGAATCCTGAACGCTATTCCAGGTATCTGTTTGAGAATATGCGGATGCGGCTTTTTCTACTGTCCGGGTCCGTATTCATATCTGATTCCTTTCCGCTTTATTTACGCTTGATGCGCGCGCTGATTGATTTTGAACAAGCCGTCCCGGCTTCCGGCAAGGAACAGCGTATCCTCGGGCTGAAAAACATAGTCCGGTCGGATGTCGTTCAGCACGCGCCCGTCGTTTTCTATCGCGATGATATTCAGCCCGAAGCGCCTGCGCAGGTTCACATCGGCGACGCTCTTTCCCACGAACTGCTCCGGAAGCTGTATCTTGGAGATGTTGATCTGCTCGCTGAGCTGAATGATATCCAGCTCTCTGGTCGTTTCCAGCCGGCTGGCCAGTCGAACGGCCATGTCCCGCTCCGGGTAGACGACCTCCGCGCCGAGCTTTTCCAGAATCAGGCCGTGCTCCGCGCTGGTAGCCTTTGCAATGACCTTGGGAATTCCCAGCGCGACCAGATGCAGCGTGGTCAGAATGGAGGTATCCATCTGCTCGCCGATGCAGACCACCGCGACGTCGCAGTTCTGGATTCCCGACGCTTCCAGCGTCTTTTTGTCCAGACTCTTTACAACATACGCGTTTTCTGTCAGCTCCCGCATCTCTCTGACCTTATCCTCGCTGCTGTCCAGAACGATCAGCTCCGCGCCGGATTCCGCCAGATCCCTTGCCAGCGCCTGACCGAAGCGGCCAAGCCCGACAATGCCATACGTTATTTTACTGCCGCTTTTCTTGTCAAACATGTTTTTTCCTCCGTTACCCAATCGAGAGATTTCCTTCCGGATAGCTGATGCGCTCGCCCCTTGAAAAATACCAGAGCGACGCGACCGTCAAAGGCCCCAGCCTGCCGATGTACATAATCAGAATGGACAGGAGCTTTGCGCCGACCCCCAGGCTCGGCGTAATCCCTGTGGAAAGTCCCACTGTGCCGAAGGCGCTGGTCACCTCAAAGAGCGCGTCCATGAGCGGCACCTGCGGCTCCAGCAGCGCCATGACCCATGTGCCGAGCACAACCACCGCCATTGCCAGCAGCGTAATGACAGCGGCCTTTCGAAAGGCGTCCCTGGGAATGGCGTTGTGAAAGGCCTTCTCGGATTGATTGGTCGCCGCCGCCTTCACGCCCTGTATCAAAACCAAAAAGGTGCTGGTTTTGATGCCGCCGCCGGTAGAGCCGGGGGACGCGCCGATGAACATCAAGGCCGTCAGCGCCAGGAGCCCGGCGTTCGAGAAGGTTTTCAGCGGATAGGTGGAAAAGCCGGCGGTTCTGGCAGAAACGCTGTGAAAGAGCGCGCCAAGCCATGAAATATCCTCCGTCGCCTTGAGCAGCAGCGTTCCCGCAAGAATCAGCGCACTGCTGACCGACAGCACGACCTTCGCGTGCATGGAGTACTTCCTCCACTTCAGCTTATGCTGTACCATTTCCCGAATCACGAGAAAACCGATCCCTCCGAAGAAAACCAGTCCGCAGGTGGTCAGGTTCAGCATGACGCTATTCTGATACGGTATCAGGTTTTGAAAATTTCCCAATATATCAAAGCCGGAATTGTTGAACGCCGCCACCGAATGGAACAGGCTGATTCCCATCGCCCGAAGCGGCGGATAATCCTGTACAAAGACAAAAAAGCTCAGGATCGCCCCGGCCAGTTCAAAAATCAGCGTCGTCCGCAGCACGCTGCGTATAAACCGGACGGCGCCCCGGTTGGAATCCAGATTGGAGGCCTCCTGGATCAGGCGCCGGCTTTTCAGGTCGAGCTTTTTCCCCATGGCCAGCATAATTCCCGCGCCGATGGACGTGATGCCCAGCCCGCCGATCTGTATCAGCAGCGCAAGAATCACCTGTCCGAAGGACGTGAAGGTGTCTCCCGCGTCCACGGCGATCAGCCCGGTCACGCAGACGGCGCTCGTGGACGTATAGAGCGCATCGATGTATTTCAGCTCTGCGCCGTCCCGCACGCTGCACGGCAGCATCAGCAGCGCGGAGCCCAGAAGAATCGTGGCGGCAAAGCCCAGCGAAATCAGTCTCGCCGGCGACTGCACCCGAAAGAACCGTTTCATTCCGCGCTGTCTCCATTCATGCGGTAGCCCACGCCGAGCTCGTTGGCAATGCACCAGGGCTGCCCCGGCTTCACGCCGAATTTTCTGCGAATGTTCGCCATGTTCACCTGAAGCTTTTTGACGCTTCCCTCGTCGGCATAGCCCCATATTTCCCGGATAATCGCCGAATAGGTCATCATCTTTCCGCAATGCTCGGAGAGAAAGGCCACTATATTGTATTCCGTCTGGGAAAGGCCGACCTCCCGCCCGTGAACGAACACCCGCCTTGCGTCGTAATCGATCAGCAGCGTCTGCGTTCGGAATGTGCCGCCGGGGAGCTTGCCGCTGTCGGCCCGGTGCTGATAATTCCGCAGAACCATGCGGATGCGCGCCAGCAGCTCCGCCGAGCTGAAGGGCTTTGTCACATAGTCGTTTGCGCCTGCGTCCAGCGCCAGAACCTTGTCCTCGTCGTCGTTTCGCGCGGACAGCACGATGATCGGGGACAGTGAATCCTTTCGGACAAATTCCAACATCCGCATTCCGTCCATGTCGGGAAGGCCGAGATCGAGGATGGTCACATCCGGCAGATGGGACGCAAACAGCGTCTTTGCCAGTCCGCAGGTATCGGCGGGAATCACCTGGTAACCGGCGGATTCCAGCATCGTCGTCATGATGGAGCGGATGCTGCCGTCGTCCTCTACCAGCAGTATTTTGTACTTATTGTTCGTCATCGCCGGTTTTCTCCCTTCTGACCGTAAAGCGGAATACCGCGCCGCCGTTTTTCCGATTTTCGGCAGTGATCGTCCCTCCATGCGCCTTGACGATGGTATAGCACACCGAAAGGCCAATGCCCGCGTAGCGCTGCGTTCCGTGCGCCATATCCTGCCGCCCCTCGTAGCAACCCGAAAAGAGCGTCTTCAGTTTGTCTTCCTCAATGCCGCATCCGTCGTCCACCACTTCAAATACGACCTGATCCGCCGTTGTAAAGACGTTAAGGGCGAGGGTGGTCATGCCCTTTGCGTGACAGACGGCGTTTTCCAGCAGATTGAGGATGACCTGCTCGATCAGTATCGAGTCCACGGAAATGACCACAATATCCTCCGGCACCGTCACATCGACATTCTGGTTCGGATATCGCTGCGAGAATTTCGCAACGGATGAATCGATCAGCTCGTCCAGTAT
>CAKRPJ010000086.1:0-4257 GCA_934376955.1 uncultured Lachnospiraceae bacterium
GCATGAGCTACCGCAAGTTTCGTGCAATGCAGGAGAAGCGGAAAAATCTCACCTTGCAGGGCAGCACCCAATCTGCATCAAAGCCGACTGAAAAAGAGAAAGTCACTGTTCCCACGCAGACCGAGCGCAGGGAAATGTTCAAAAAGCAGCGTTTCCGGCAAAAGGCCATCGCAGCCAAAACACCAGCGCCGCAAGCCCCTGTGCCGTCATCGGCCACACCGGCACCGCCGCCTTACCAAGCCCCAATGCAGCAGCACTTAAAGCGGCAGCACCTGACCCGCGAGGCTGTGCGCCGCTATCTGCAAAAGCAGACGGCTGCCACAGCGGCGGGCAATGCCGCTCCCATCGTTACCCACGCACCCAAGCTGCCCACAATCAGCAATAAACAAGCCACGGTTGAAGCAATCAGCCGTGGCGTTCATTGTATCGCAGCCAAAATCAAAGCCCTGCTCTCCCAAACTGTGCGGCGCGCCGCGCAATCGCTGCTGGCGCTGCTTGGCGCGGGCGGCGTGGTGCTGTTGCTGGCGATGGTCATAGGCTCGGCTGCGGCGGTGATTGGCTCCCCGATGGGCATCTTGTTTGCCGATGAATCCGGCGATCCCAACAGCATCCCTATTGCCGAAATCGTGGCCGACACTAACGCCGACTTTGGCGCGGCCATCAATGACATCGTATCCGCCCACCCGGAGTGCAGCGAAACCACCATCACCTACGACTACGAGGACGGTCACACATGGGCAAGCTACTGGCCGGAGGTGCTGGCCATCTTTGCGGTACATACCAACCTCAACTCCGATAGCGATGTTGTCGTTATCAATGCCGCCCAAAAGCAGCGTATTCAAGACGCCTTTTGGGCTATGCACGAGATCACCTACGAGGTCGAAGAAGTAGACACCACTCCCGAACCTACCGAGGACGACCCCGACCCGGAGCAACAGACTGAATACATCCTGCATATCACCGTCAACAGCAAAACCGTGGATGAGCTGGCCGAGTTGTACAATTTCACCCAAGACCAAAAAGACATATTGCACGAACTGCTTTCCGAGGAAATGCGCCCCAGCCTGCTTGCCCTCTGCGGCGGCATCGGCATCATCGAGGATGGCGAGTTATGCTGGCCGCTGCCGGGGCACACCTATATTTCCTGCAATTTTGGTGACGACGACGCTTACGGTAATTCTGGGCATCGCGGCACGGATATTCCTGCGCCGGAGGGTACGCCGATCCTCGCCGCTCACAGCGGCACGGTCATTATCTCCGGCTGGAACAACAGCTACGGCAACCAGGTTTTGCTGGATAACGGCGCGGGTCTGTCCACGCGGTATGCCCATATGACGCAAACTGCCGTTACCGCAGGGGAAGCGGTAACGGCAGGGCAGGTTATAGGTTATGTAGGCAATACCGGCGACAGCACAGGTTTCCACCTGCATTTTGAGGTTATGCAGAATGGTGTGCGCGTGAATCCCATGGATATGGTTTCCGTGCGCTGATATAGGCCGGTTCCCACTTTTTTACTTGCGATTGGCTTTCCTGCGCAGTACGAAAATTGCCGCCAGCGCGGAGCCACTGACAATCAGCAGCGCAAACCACAAGGCAGGGTTGGCGGTGTCGCCGGTGCTCGGAATCGGGGAAACAGGCTGCACCGTCGGCTGGGGCTGCGCCGTCTGCGTCGGCTGCGGGGTCACAGTGGGCTGCGGGGTTGCCGTTTCAGCCTTAATTTCGCCCGTGGGCTTTTTGCTGTCTTTCCACTGCGCGGTGACAGTCATATCCTCGGCGGGCATGGTCGCGGGAATATCCCTGTCCCAACCTGTAAAGGCGTAGCCCTCTCTTGTCGGGTTAGCAGGGGCGGTAATCCTTGTGCCGTAGTCCTGTGTGATGGAAGCAATTTCACTTCCTCCTGCGGTATCAAAAGTAATCGTGTATTTATTTGCATTCCAAACAGGATAGAGCGTCAGCGCCTTGTTTTGCGTATAAACAGCATCAAGACCGTACTCCTTTTCGCCGCCGTCAACGGTCGCCCAGCCTACTTGCGTGTACCCCGTGCGAGTGAACAAAGCGCCTCGCAGCGTGAGAGCATCGTTATAGAACTTAATATCTGTGACCGCATTGCCCGAGCCGTCTGTGCCGGGCTGATAGGTCACATCCCAAGCGCCCGTGATACGCACATAGGTCTTGCCCGGAAGCTGCCGGAAGATAGCGTTAAACCGCTCTCTGAGTGCATTGTTCAGTGCGGCAAGCTCTTCATATGTCAGCGTGTTGTCACCCGCCAGATAGCGCTGATACAGTTCCTGCATTTCAGCGGAAAGCTGCGGAATAACAGCTTCTGCGGCATCCTGCGCCGAAGAGCCCGTGAACAGCCGCATGCCGTCGCCCATATACAGATCGCTGATATCTTGATCCCGCAGCGTAATGGCCTGCGGATCGCCCGTTACGGTAAGCGAGCCGCTGTCTATAGAAAGATAGTACGCTGTCAGCCCGTCCGTCATGGTAACGCTGCTGCCGCCATACTGGGTGTATTGGCTGAGCGTCAGCGCGCTGTTCAGCGTCAGCGAGCCATCGCCGAGAACGGAAAGGGTGTTCCTGCTCATGCTAATTCTGTTCAAGCTTCCGATGGTATTCTTTCCGTCCAGCGTGATAAAGAGCGGGTTTTCACGTCCGATATACTTTTCGCTCAGGCGCACAGAGGTCAGGTCGGCATTTTTGAGTTTTAGATTCGGGAAAACACTGCCGTACTTTTCAGTCTTGCCGGTCGAATAAATTTCCAAAATATCCTTGGATGTCAGATTATAAGACTCCTCAAGAGAAGTAAGGGTCTTGCCCTTTGGAAGAACAAAGGACGCCGTCCCGTCGCCGAAAATATCGGTATAATTGTCCGGTGTGACCTCGACTTCGCCGTCGCCCCGATCCAAAAACAGACCTAAGCCGCCATAGAAAGCGGAAAGCATCGAAACATCCGCCGGAACGGTATCGCCGGGTTTATAGAAGTTTCCGTTTTCGTCTACCCACCACATGGGTGTGTCGGCAGAGATGTCGTCGGAAAGGGGCAGCCCCTCGGCAGAGGGAGCTTTGAAGCTCTCGCCCTTTTTCACGATGATGTTGATGCTGTTATAAGTCTCGCCGGGCATATGACCGGCTGTACCCAACGCAACCACCTTCAGGCTGTCGGCGGCAAGACCTGTCGGCAGCTCAAGGACGGGGCGGAAACCGAAGGAGGAGTCGGAGTACGTACCAATGCTGGCGTTCGAGTAGCGGGCCGATGTGAACCCACGATGCACACGGACAGACTCCGAGTCCTTCCTGGTATCTTGCCCCCAGGATTCCATTCCGTTCCAGTTTTTGATATATCCGCTGTCCTTGTCCAGTATCCTGTCCCATTCGTTGCTTTGGGGCGTGCCGCGGGCTGAATCATCCGAGCCTGTAGAATGACTTCCCACGGACGGCGCACGCAATGTATAGCCCACGCCGCCTGCGGCGTAGTCCTTGCCGAAAATCAGACTTTTCGTATTTAAGTCATCCCAGCTTACCGTATGCGTTACGGCATAGTCCGCCACAAACAGGCTGTGGGGATATTTGTTCTGCTGTGCATACTCCTCGGTGGTTGCCGTCGCAGACGTGAGCTTGTAGGCTTCTATTGTTCCCGCATAGGTAAAGGGAATATAGTGCAGGGTGCTGTCCGGCAGGCTGCCGTTTACTGTGCCGGGAATATTCATCGCCGAAAGGTCAAAATAATATCTGCCGCCGGGGGTGAGGGAAAACTGCTCGTCAGGCGAATCATTAGCCAATAGCATTGGCGCAGCCAGCGCCCCCAATGCAGCGGCAGCTTCCGCATACCGGGTCATATCCAGCTCATCGATTTCCTCGTCGGAGAGCTTCTCCTTCGCCTCGTCGATGGCCTCAAGCTGCGCCTTGACTTCTTCGGCGTTATCTTCAGTGATTTCTTCTGCGTTCGGTAAACCGTCGATCATGGCCTGTACCTGATCTGCGGCACTCAGCTCTGTGGGACCATTCGGATCATCGGCTCTCTCGGTGCTGCCGTTTTCGCCGGTTCTGTCCTCAACAGGGATGTATTGACCGCAGTTCTGCGGTATGGCATTCTCCGCTCCACAGACAGGGCATTCCGTGTTCATGTTTTCCGCCGTGCAGGCTGTTTCACAGCTGCAAACAGGCGGGGTTTCCGTGCTTTCCTCCGCAAAAGCCGTTGTTGGCAGCAGTGTCAGCACCATACAGCACATGAGCAGGATGCTGAGCAGTCGTTTT
>CAKRPJ010000087.1:0-3926 GCA_934376955.1 uncultured Lachnospiraceae bacterium
GACCTACAAGGCTGCGCTGGCGCTGGCAACCGACGACAGCACAGCTAAGACCCTGGACAGCATGGCGGCCAAGATCGTGGAGTTGCAGAGCGCCAGCAATGACGTTATGGATGCGCTGACCGAACTGGCCGGCATCGTGGCGGGAGGAGGTGAGAACAATGGCTAAGATCTATGCACGAAAAATCAGAGCAGGCACCATGAGCATCGAGGACGTGCCCCAGCGCTGGCGGGACGCGACCCAGGCGTTGCTGGAGACCTAAGACACACACACACTACAACCTAAACATGAAACATTGAAAGGAGAAACACACCATGAAGAACACCATTAAGAGAGACAAGCTCGGCGCTGTGATCGCCCCCACCACCAAGGAGGAGAATATCTTCTGGGCCAACCGGAAGGAGATCATGGCCAAGAGCAAGGCAGAGGGCCGCGACCTGGACATGACCGCCTCGAAGTGGGCGCATGAGAACGGCATTCAGGTTGGCGGCTCCGCCTACCGCCTGCACATGGACCATCTGAAGCTCCTTGAAAACCGCAACCAGGGCAAGGGCATGGACGACTGGAAGTGAGGGCATGAAGAAGGCAATGCTGTCCCAGCCTATGGCGGGGAAGACCAATGAGGAGATCATTGCAACAAGAGAGCGAGCAATCAAGAGCCTCAATAAGCTGGGCTATGAAGTCGTAAACACCCTGTTTACAGATGAGTGGTACAGCCAAGAGAAGATGGAAGAGCGAGGCGTGGTCCAGATTCCGCTGTGCTTTCTCGCCAAGTCCCTAGAGAGTATGAGCCTGTGTCATGTAGCCTACTTCTGTAAGGGCTGGGAGAAGACCAGAGGATGCAGGATTGAGCATGATGCTGCTGTTGCCTATGGCCTAAAAGTGATTTACGAGGAGTGATTGAGATGAACACCAGACCCGTCAGCTATCTCCAGACGGACCCCCGATGGGGGTCCCTGGATTATTCGGCGAAAGGGGAGAAGACGACCATCCGAGCCTCTGGCTGTGGGCCGACCGCTATGGCCATGGTCCTGGCGACCTGGGCTGACCCCAAGATCACGCCGAAGACCGAGTGCGCCTGGGCGCTGGCGCATGGGTACAAGGCCCCGCACCAGGGGACCTATTACGGCTATTTCGCCCCGGCGGCCAAGCGCTTCGGCCTGACCTGCAAGATGCTCAACGGCGTGACCCTGTACGGCAAGCCCGACAGCCCCTACCACGCCCAGACCAAGGCCGCCGTGGACCGGGGCGATCTCGTGATCGCCTGCATGGGGCGCGGGCTTTGGACGTCTTCCGGCCATTTTGTGTTGGTCTGGAACATCAGCGGCAACGTCGTGTCGATCAACGACCCGGCCAGCACCCGCGCCGTCCGCACCAAGGGCGATTACAGTGTATTCAAGCGCCAAGTGAAGTATTATTTCGTGGTGCAGCGCCCGGCCGCCAAGCCCGCGCCCACACCCAAGCCAAAGGAGGAGGAAGAAGACATGGACTTTGACAAGCTCTTCAAAGAACTGACCGACGCCCAGGCTTATGCACTGCTGGAGAAAGCTATGCGCCACGCTGCCAGCCTGCCAGAGCCGGAGTGGAGCCAGACCGAAGGGGCTTGGAAAACGGCCACGGAGAAGGGCCTGGTCAACGGCCTGGCCCCGGAGGGCTATGTCAAGCGCGACGAGCTGGCCGCTGTCCTGGACCGTGGGGGGCTGCTGTGAGTGGCTGGCTGGCTGAGTATGGCGGCAAGCTGATCGGCGGCCTAGCGACCCTGCTGGCCTCTTCCGTTGTGGTCGAGATCGTACCCATCAAAATCTGTCCTTGGACTGCGTTTTTTCGATGGGTCGGGAAGAAGATTAACGGGGACGTTCGGGAGAAACTGGACGAAATCTCGAACGACCTCTCCACTCATATCCACGAGGATAACCAGCGCAACGCCAAACGCGCACGAGTGAGAATCCTACGCTTTGCTGACGAGATACTCCAGGGGGAACTCCACTCGAAAGAACACTTCGACGAGATCCTGGAGGACATCACGGAGTACAACCGCTATTGTGCGCGGCATCCTGAGTTCCCGAATGATAAGGCAACGCTATCCATTGCCCATATCGAACGGGTCTACCGAGCACGTCTGGAAAAGAACGACTTCTTATAATTCTGGAAAGGAGCATGACCATGAATCAGAAATGGTGGAAGGCTGCCGGCGTTCGGGCGGTCAAGACCATGGCACAGACGGCTATTGCAACCATCGGCGCAGCGGCGGTACTGTCTGCCGTGCAGTGGCCGGTGGTGGCGTCGGCTACTGTGCTGGCCGGTGTGCTGTCCCTGCTGACGTCGGTGGCAGGGCTGCCGGAAGTGGATTAAACACCTTAATAGGCATAGAAAGACCCGGCTTGTCTCGTAGGAGGCAGGCCGGGTCTTTTGTCGTTTTTGAAGAAAAAGAAACTAGAGGACTGTCTTTCAACAATCCTCTAGTTCGATGGTTAATGCGAATACGTTACGAACGATAAAAATTAGTTCGTATCGGCGCATTATGGTCCCACAAGAGGGAGCAAACACGAACGATTCCCCGCCTGCGGCGGCGTCGGTTTCGGCCAAGGTGATGGTCCGGTCGTCCCCGGAATAGTTGAAAGTCAGGGTGATATGATCATCATAGACGAAAACGGAATTGATGAATGTGTCGATGATCTGGCGCTGGCAGGCGGCGTTTTCAAAGTCCAGGTCACGGAAGCGTTTCAGGAAGTATAGAATATGGTCTTTGGTCAGCTGCAAGCCCCGGTCCAACTTGGTCAGATCCAGAGCGTGCCGGATCTGCTGCTTCTGCGCTTCCAGCTCTTCCATACGGGCCTTGGTGGTGTCGTTGAAGATGCCGGCTTCGACTGCTCGCATGATGTTCTCCAAGGATCTCTCGATCTCCCGCAGATTGGCCTGGAGAGCATCGGTGTAGGCTGTGTCGGTATTGGCTTCCACATAATACTGATAGGTGTTTTCTGCGATGAAGTCCAGCAGGTCCTCATTCAGAAGCAAGAGCTTGGCCTCCCGCAGGACAAGACCTTCGATCCACTCTTTTTTGACGTTTTTCTTTCGGCAGGTGCTGCGGGCCTTTTTGTAATTATGATGGCCGGAGCAGGCATAATAGTGGTATTTCACTTTGGTCGAGCTGTAGCCACTGACCCCGCACATTTGTTCCCCGCAACAGCCGCAGAACAATTTCCCCGTCAGAAGGTAATTTGCCTTGGTCCACTTGTGAGAAGAAGACCGCTTGTTAAATTTCAGCATCTTCTGGGCCTTTTGAAACATTTCCACGTCGATGATGGCGGGGACGCCGCCCTCGACACGGACCTCACCGTGGTTGTAGGTGTAGACCCCGATGTATTTTTCGTTTTTGAGCACGGTACGGAGACTGTTGCGGGAAAACGGCTTGCCTCGCAGCGTCCGCAGACCCTGTTCGTTCAGGCTTTGAATGATCTCCGGCTGCGTCTCACCGTTGGCATAGCGCTCAAACACCTGGCGCACGATGGCGGCCTTTTCCGGGTCGATCTCAAGGTGCTTGTCTGGACCGACACGGTACCCCAGGGGGCAGGCGCCGCCGGTGCTCTGGCATTTGGATGCACTGACCCGATGCCCCCGGCGGACGTTCTGGGAGAGCTGGAGGGAGTAATACTCCGCCATGCCTTCCAGCACGCTCTCCAGGATGACCCCTTCCGGGGTGTCCGGGATGCTTTCGGCGGTGTAGATCACCCGGGTCCCGTTCTTCTTGCAGCGGTACTTATTAAACGCGATCTCTTCCTTGTTGCGCCCCATTCTATCGACCTTCCAGAGAATCAGTACAGCGGGGCGCAGCCTTTCCAGTTCCCGCAGCATGAGCTGGAACTGTTCCCGGTCATCGTTGGTACCGGTCATGGCGCGGTCTGCATACTCCTTGACGATGGTGTAGCCG
>CAKRPJ010000088.1:0-3858 GCA_934376955.1 uncultured Lachnospiraceae bacterium
AACCTGGGCACGGCCTGATTCTGCGGGATGTGACGGAAATAGCCACCCTGGACGCCCTGCGCGCAGCCCTCGTCAGCGTTGTAGCGCATGAAATGAAAACGCCGCTTGCAGCGCTGAAGCTCCAAACATCGGTCCTGACTCAGATCCCGGCGCTGCAGTCTTCTTCTGAAAGCGAACTTCTTGCCGACATCGCCGAGAGCACCGGCGCACTCGAGCAGCTCATCAACGACTGGCTCGACTGGTCTCGCATCGAAAACCGCACACTTTCTGTTACACCGCGCCTGATCCGGTTGGACGCTGTTATTGCGAAGGCTGCCAAAGCCGTCAAGATCCGCTGTCCGGATCTTCGAATCGTGCTGGAGCAACCTAACGGTCCCGTTCTTGCGTTCGCCGATCCCGACCGGCTCAGGCAGGTTTTCTCGAACCTTCTTACCAATGCTTATCGCTATCGCAGCGAGGCTGCCCCCGAACTCCGGTTCAGAATGACAGCAAATGACGGCATTGTCCGCATCGCTGCAGCTGATAACGGCATCGGCATTGCGCCTGAAAAGGCCGAAAGAATTTTCGACTGTTTCTATCAGATCGATATGGGTACAACCCGACGTGCCGGAGGCACCGGACTCGGGCTGGCCATCTGCCGAGGCATTATGAATGCTCTTCACGGTACGATTCGTGTGATCTATCCTCACGAGCACACCAAGGGCTCGGTCTTTGAACTCACACTCCCTGCCCGTCCCCCTCTTGCCCCTCTTTCTCAGGATTCCGACTCATGACCGAACGCCCTCTGATACTGATTGCCGATGATGAAAGCAAAATACGGCGGCTACTTGCGGCCGCAATCGAAAACGCGGGTTACGACACCGCTTCCGCCGACGATGGCGAAGCTGCGCTGAAGGTATTCGACAGTCTGACGCCGGCTCCCGACTTGGTGATTCTCGACAGTCTGACGCCGGCTCCCGACTTGGTGATTCTCGACATCATGATGCCGGTGCTCGACGGTTTCGAAGTGCTGGACGCGCTTAGAAAACGCTCGTCCGTCCCGGTCATTCTCCTTTCCGCCCGCTCGGACCCCGCAGACAAAGTCCGTGCGCTTCAGCACGGTGCGGACGACTACGTGACCAAGCCTTTCTCCGTCGAAGAACTCGTTGCGCGAATTGATGCCGTTATGCGACGGTGCCGTCAAATATCGGAACCCGAACCTGCTGTCCGAATCGTCAACGGTCCGCTCGTACTTGAACCGTCATCGCGCAAAGTCACGGTGGGCGGCCGGCTATGCCCACTGACCGATACAGAGTACAGGTTGCTTCTGCTCTTTATGCGGCATCCGGAAACCGTGCTGACGCATGATGCGCTGGTGCGCCAGGTCTGGGGACCGGAATCGCTCGGAGAGACCGGCGCACTCCGGATTACGCTCACACGCATCCGCAAAAAACTCGCTACTGCCGGCCTCGAAGGCATCATCACGAGCTACTCCGGAGTCGGCTATATCATGAGCGATCTCGGCACGGATTCCGAGGCTGTAACAGTTCTGTAGCAATATCGGTTGTAGCTGTAACAGCCCAGTACCGATTCTTCCCCACAATATGTTTTGATATCTGCGGCAGAGAAACCGCCGTATCCAACATCGACCATTCGGGAAGAAATCATGGCAAAAGAATCCATCAGCACCACGCGCCGCATGCTGCTCGGCTCGGGTTGCGCCCTGCCCTTTGCTGCCTTCGCGTCCGATACCGAAGTCAAAACCGGTGTTCCAGCCAAATGGGACCGTGAGTATGACGTGATCGTCGTCGGTTCCGGCGTAACGGGCACCGTTGCCGGCATCCGTGCCGCAGAAAAAGGCGCACAAACCGTCGTCATTGAAAAACTCGGCCGCCTCGGCGGCACCTCCCGCTTCTCGGGTCTCAATTTTGCGTGCGTCGGCTCGCCCGCCCAGAAGGCGGCCGGCGTGAGGGACACGCCCAAGGCGCTTGCCGACGATATGGCCCGCGTGTCTGGCGGCCTCGGCGACTACACCCTTGCTCTCAAAATGGCCGAAAACACCGCCCGCGCCGAAGCGTTTTACCATGAACACGGCGTCGAATGGGACGGCCGTCTGCTAAAGCTCGGCGGCCACAGCGCCAAGCGCTGTCTGGTGGCCAAGGGTGACGGTGCGGGCCTTCTCGGCGCGCTCTGGAAATCTGCAGAAAAGCTCACCAATCTGCGCTTTTATACCGGTGTGAAGCTCGACGACATCATCCGCGACGCCAAGGGCTGCGTCGTCGGGATCAAGGTTCGAGAGAACTATGTCTTCGACCGCACAAGCGAGGACGATGATCTAACCAATCAGACGGGTGACGTCCGTTATTGGAGAGCCCGGCGCGCCGTTGTGATGGCGACGGGCGGATTTGCCCGCGACAGAAAGTTCCGCCGCATGGAAGTACCGTTCCTTGACGGCGTGTCGACGACTACGAGCCCCGGCGCCACGGCCGGCGCCCTGAAGACGATGATCCGCGCAGGCGCTCGTCCGGTTCATGTCTGCCTCTACCGTTTTGCCTATCCGCTCCCGACCGAAGACATGATCTGGGGCGTCATGATCGATCCCTCGACCGGGAAGCGCTTCATGAGCGAAGGCGAAACCCGCAACACGCTTGCAGTCGGCGTTCTGCAACTGCGTCTTCGCAACGGCGATCGCCGTCCCTTCATGATCTACGACACGAAGGCACTGAGCAAATTCCACAACGCCAACCGCGTCCAGCGCAGCCTTAACGGTCTGAACGGCATTAATGGCACGATGTATACCTTCAACACCATCGAAGAAGCGGCCAGGCACTACGGCGCCGATCCAGTCACTGTCAAGGCCACCGTTCTGGCCTACAACGACAAGATTGCAACAGGCAGCGACCCTGAATTCGCCAAACCGATGGAACGCTCCGGCCATCAGGTCGAGCCGATTGACACAAAGGGGCCTTTCTACGCCATTGAAATCACGCCTCGCCTCAATTACACGCCTGGCGGCGTGCGCATCAACACCGAAGCGCAGGTGCTTTCCATCGAAGATGACCGTCCGATTTCCGGTCTTTACGCCGCAGGGGAAGCTGTCGGCGGTCTGCACGGCCAGGAACGCATGACAGCCTGCTCTATGCCTGACTGCAGCGTTTACGGCATGATTGCCGGTGAAAACGCCGCTGCTGAACCGCTTAAGTGAGGAGATCGATGATGACCAAGACTCTGTCTATAATTCTTACGGCCGTCCTCGCTGCAACCTGCGGCATGGCCTATGCCGCTCAGCCGGCCGACTCTTTCCACGTGAAGAAAGGCGTATCCTGCACGACCTGCCACGGCGAAGCGATGAAAGCTCGCCCGACGCGCGATACCTGTCTCAAATGCCACGGCCCGGTCGAAAAACTCGCCTCCAAAACCGAGCATCTGAATTTCACGAGCACAATGAAGAATGCCAAAACCGGTCAGACCTCCGAACACAAGGCTCTGGTGAATCCTCACGATTCTTACCATTTCGGCACGACGCTTTCCTGCAACGAATGCCACAGTGAGCATAAGGCGAGCCGCAATGACTGCTCGACCTGCCACGATACAGCCGCCTGGAAGATTAAAGACCTTCATTAAGTGTATTGCTTTGCTCGTACTGTCCTGAAAAGAACCCTCGAGCGCTCTCATGTACACGAAGTCAAAGCCGCAGCCCATCAATGGACTCGCGGCTTTTTTCGATGGCTGGTGACTTAAAATCTCGGTCTACACCAACCTGCGGTTGATATTTCAACCTATCTTGCCGTCAAGCAACGACACCCCAGGTAAACACCTGCCAAAGCATCGAGTCCTGAAGTCGATTCGTGCTTTTAAACGCGAACCATGGCTTGAAGC
>CAKRPJ010000089.1:0-3845 GCA_934376955.1 uncultured Lachnospiraceae bacterium
TTGTATGAAACAGGAGCAGGGAATTCCCTGCGCCTGTTTCATACAACTATTATTTATCAATTTTCTTCAAATACCGCACCTTCTTTACCGCGTCCCAATGCATTGCCTCTGCGTTGATCGGCGGCAAAGTGTCACCCCAAGGAACGGGTGCGTCAGCCATCTTCACATCGACTGGCAGTCCGCCGAAAGGACGCACGGCGTTCGGAGTTGAGATGCTCACAGACGTATTGGGGCCGCCTTCAAAATGCAGATGTAATTTTTGCCTGCGTACGGCTGCCTCCCAGGGAATCCTGATCGTTCCCTGTCCGCGGCCTTCCTGTGCTACGATACCGTCACCCACGGTGATTTGAGGGAAGTGGGGCTCATAAAGCTTCTTGCAGAAAGGAGCTTTGTCCAGCTTCTGCGCAATGCGCCATAGGCGATCCATGTTGCGGCTGTACTCAATGCGCTTTTTCGCACCATCCTTACCGGAGATCCTGTGGCCGAAAATATAATCTTTCTCCTCCAGTGACATGTCTGTACACGCCTGGATTACGGTCGCAAAGTTGCGGCGCAATATCCGCATGGGCGGGTGTGAATCCGATGGCGTAAAATTATCAGGCTCATCGAGCAAGGAAAATCCTAACTGCTCGCTGGAAACGCCAAATTCCTTCAACAATTTGAAAGCAAAATTTGAATAATCCGGCCCGCGGCACGGGTTCTTAAACTGATTTTCAAAACAGACGACGGGTAACTCCCCGATATCCTTGTTCGCGCCCATGCTCTGCTGCACAAATTCCCTTCGCTTCTGCAGAGCACTCTCGATTTCAATGTGAACGGGAATACTACGCAGCGCGTTTTTTGTTTTCACCTGCTTGCTGTACATCAATTTATCATTCAAAATTTCATCGATTTTCAGGTAATGCCGGCCTGGATGATCGGGAAACGATCGGAAATCGTTCCACCGCAGTCCACGGCACTCCGCGGGGCGCATGCCAGTGTACAATGAGATCAAAATGCCGCAGAAGCGACCATCCTCCAGCACATGTTCCGCCGCATATAGCGCCAGACGTCCCTGCTGCCCAATTGTCAAGGCTCGCGGGCAACTATCGTTCAGCTCCGCGTTTGCCACTGCCGGGGCTAAGATCCTCTGCATCATCAAAGTCGTAAGATTATTTGACTTGTCTCCCGCACGATTTTTTGAAAGGATGTTGTAAGCATGTCCGCATGTAGCGGCGTAGGAAAAGACGTCCCGCAATGACGAGATGATCGTCTTGACGGTGGCTTCTTGGTATTGGCATGCCTTGGCGACCTTGGAGACGGCGTGCAGAATATTTGCCGGAGTAATTTCGGAGATTGACATATCCAGATAGCTTGCAACCTTTTTGATGTAGTCATCGTATTGGCGCAGCGTCGCACAGTTTTCAAAACTGTATTGGTCTCCCTTCTGAATTTCCCAGCGACGATCTTTTGCGATAGAAATGCAGTGCTTTTCCCAATATTTATCCAGGGACATATCTTCGTCAGTTTTAAACACCATGTTAACTTTCCTCCAAATTCAGTTTTGTCGTAATGGAAATGCTGTCACTTGACTTAAAGTTGATAATCAGATCCCTTCCAGCCTCGAGGTTATCATGCGAAATCTTACTGAGATCCACAGTCAAATCGCCGCTGATCCTGCTACCAGGTGCAGCCGCAATAGCGTAATCTTCACCACTGCGATTGATCTTGAAATCAAGTGTGGCGTCGGGAGTGCCCATCAGTGAAAAAATATATCGATCCAGCATTGTAGCCAGCTTTGCCAGCTCCCGAGGATCGTCATAGGCACAGTAATTCCGCGCGAACACGCTTTTGGGCGCATTACCGCACAGATAACGGATTTCTTCCTCATCACATCCGCAAGACTCCAGTGCCGACCTGAAAGTAGCTCTTAAAGTTCGTTCTGGATTTTTCGTCAAGCTCTTTAGCTCTGGCTGTTTTGAGAAATGAAAACTTTTGAAAAATCCTTTTAACCACCGATCAAACTCGTCGGGGCGCATCCGCCGTGCCGCGTTTTTGAAGCTACGCATAAACGGCGCATTTTCTTGTACGTTCGGCGCATTGGTCTTTACCTTGTGGTAAAGCTTTGCCATCGTCGGCGACAGTGGAATAGTCCGTCGCCGCGGCCCATTTAACTCTTCGGTACGATAGACTTCTCCTGCAGACTTTGCCTCTGCCGAAATTTCAATAGCAACAACTCCCGTATAGGTGTTTGAGAAGGAAAATGATCCCCACGTTAACGCACACAGCTCGTTGATCGTGATGCCTGTAGTCAACATCAAGATTAAGCCCAAATATAGGTAGCCGTGGTTACTCTCAAGATTTTCGGCGCAACTCGCAATAATCCGCCTTGCCTGAGCGTGCGTCAGAATGTTTTTTTCGAAATGCCGACTCGCGTCCCGCGGGCCAACGACTACGCGGCGGCTGCCCATGATAAAGGTATCCATGAAGTGCTCCGAGATCAAATATTGGGTCTCCTCATATATAACCAGTGCTCTCATCGCGTAGATCTGACCATTAATCTGATAGTCAGAATAGCCTCCCTCGCGCAAATGTAAAGCAAATTTTTCTTGCGTAATTTCGCAAAAAGGTATCCGACCAAATTTGCTCACAAGCAGATCAAGCAGTTTCTTGTGCTCCTTTTTAGTAGAATTTGCCCACTTCATATCCAGAGCGACCCGATCAAAGTCCGCCGCGATCAACGCGCCCAGTGGTAAGTTCTGTGCGAATTTTTCCCGCAGCGTACGTCCTTCCTCCGTATCGGGATCAAAGGCCCGTTTAAGGCATTCGGGAATCAGCATGCGCGCATACTCCTCCAGCCCAGTTCCCTCAGGTGCACGACAAATACGTCCCTTGTGCTCGTAATAAATACGTCCTGCACCATCGATGTGCACACCATCGCTAGAACGCAGGGAAAGAAAAACTGTAGGACCAGCCTTACGTGCCTCCATGCGGTAAGTGACAGTTGCACCAAAGAAATCGATACTGCTAAACTTCATATACTAACCCTCATGCGGCACAGTGGCCGGAGGGGAGGTATTAAGTTTTAATTATTATCATCTTGGTGTCATTCTCCTTTCAAGCGAGTAATCATACTCTCGCATATATTAAAATCTCTTGCAGCGGCCCCCTCCCCTCCGTCCACACCCGTGCCTGCGGCAATGAAGCAGTAGTAACTAGCCTTTTTTCATCAAAAAAAGCAAGACCATCCCTAGGATGATCTTGCCTAAAAACATGTGGTGTCTTCAAATTGGAAAGAGGATAACCTTCTTTCCCCGATAAAAAAGCTTCGTAATTATACTTTTAATATATCATATTTTTCAATCCTGTCAATCCCTTCCGCGAAGCAATTTTTCGTTTTGTTCAGAAACGCTTTTGGGATGCGTTTTTCTTCCACATGAGGCAAAAAGATAAAGTGTGCAATCATTGCACACTTTATTTCTTGCGAGTCGCATTTAAGGCACATTTTAGAGAATACTTCCCCTTGCCAAAGTCCTTATCCCTCCGCTTTTCTGCCGATCATGTCGTTGAACTGCGCCTCGGTGATGCGGGCCAACCCCAGCTCCACGGCCTTTTTGTTCTTAGCCGTACCGGCGTCCGGCGTGTTGGTGATGAGGTAGTCCACACCCTCACTCAGCGTCTCGGTCAGCGCCGCGCCGCAGGCGGTCAGGCACTCCTTCAGCTCGTCGCGGCTGACGAAGGTCTTGAGCTTTCCCGTGACCACGAAGGTCTTACCTTTCAGCGCTTCCAGCTTTTCGGCATCGAAGATGAAGTTGGTCACATTCGTCTCCCGCTGATCCTTCTTCTGACGCACCTTTTCCTTGTCC
>CAKRPJ010000090.1:0-3840 GCA_934376955.1 uncultured Lachnospiraceae bacterium
GCGGCGCGAAGCGACTATTTTCGTGCCGCAAGGCGGCACAAAAATAACGACATTATTTCAGGCTGTCGAAAAAGCCGAAGGCTTTTTCGACAGCCTGAGGAGGCTGCCCTACGGCAGCCTCCTTTTCGGTCATATAATAGTAGCATTTTTCGCGGTTGTCAAGATAAGCGGCGGGTTTTTCAAACATTTCACCGCAGCCAAAGCGTCATGGCCGCCAGCGTCCCCGCGCCGAGCTGCAAGGGCGCACGGCGGCTGGACGGTAGGGAGGAGCGATGCGGGCGACGGATGGGGGGGATATTGCATTTCCGTTTTTCATGGAAAATTTACCAGTTTCGAGCTAAAATCTCATATTTTTTGCTGTGAGCTATTGACTTTTTGGCTATTTTGTAGTGTTATATAGTAGTATGTGCATAGTAGCCGCAGGAGGGCCTTTTGAGGGAAAGAGGATGCCGGGGGGCGCTGCGCTTGCGCGAATGGGCGGCGTTGTCAGAGGATCTTGCTGACGGGGCTGCACGGATGGTTTGTATTTGTTAGGAAAAGAAAACGGGGGGAACTTGGAAGTGGGGAAGTTCAAGCATGATGTACAGGTGTCGCTTTGCGATGCCATTGGTGTGATATTGATAACTGCGCTTTTCGGCCTGTGCTGGTTTGGCTTCTATGACGAAAAGCTCTATGCGCCGTTCCACCTGGAAGGGTGGTGCGTTGTTGCACTGTTTTGTCTGGTGTATTGCCTGCTTTGCCGTGCCTACAACGCATTTGACGTGGCGTTACAGGGCGTCAGCGAAGCGGTATACAGCCAGGCCCTTTCTATTCTGTTTTCCGATGTCATTTTTTACGGCGTGACGTGTCTGCTGGCTAGAGCGTTCGTGGATCTGCGCCCCATATTGGCCACGTTTGCCGTGCAGCTCTTGGGCGCGGTGATTTGGTGTGGACTGAAACGAAAGTGGTATTTCGCCGCGTTTCTCCCCAAGCGTTCCGTGATCGTTTACAGCACGCGTATGGACGCGGACGGCATGGTTGAGCAATATTGTCTAGACAAGAGCTTCTGCGTGGAGTCTATGATCGATGCGGAGAGCTGCCTGAAGGATATGTCTGTGCTGCGGGACGCTGATGCGGTGTTCCTTGGCGATGTGAGCAGCTGTGAGCGAAACGATATTTTGAAATACTGTGTGGCGCATGATATTGACGTCTATGTGACGCCGCGCATCGGCGATACCTTGATGCAGGGCGCACAGCAGGTGCAGATGGCGCATCTTCCCGTGCTCCGGGTGGGGCGTTATCATCCGTCGCCGGCATATCTGTTTGTCAAGCGCGCATTTGACATTGTGGCCTCAGCCCTGGCGCTGCTGGTTCTGTCTCCGCTGTTTCTCGTGACAGCGGTCTTGATAACGGCCTATGACCGTGGGCCGGTGTTTTACACGCAGGATCGTCTGACGAAGGACGGGAAGGTTTTCAAGATCCATAAATTCCGCAGTATGCGCGTGGATGCGGAAAAAGACGGCGTTGCTAGACTGTCCACGGGTGATCGTGACCCGCGCATTACGCCGATAGGGCACATTATCCGCAAAACACGCATTGATGAGCTGCCCCAGTTGGTTGATATTCTGAAGGGGGATCTGACCATCGTTGGCCCGCGGCCAGAGAGGCCGGAGATCGCGGCACAGTACGAAGAAGCGATGCCGGAGTTTCGCCTTCGTCTTCAGGCCAAAGCTGGCCTGACGGGCTATGCACAGGTTTACGGAAAGTACAATACGCGCCCATACGATAAGCTGAAGATGGATCTGATGTATATCTCGCATCCCAGTATCATAACAGATTTACGCATTTGCTTTGCAACGGTAAAGATCCTGTTTATGCCGGAAAGCACCGAGGGAATTTCTGAGGGTCAAACCACGGCTATGAGTGAAGAAAATCGCTAAATATCGATAATTTCGTACATTTTGAACTGCTAAGAATTGGAAGAAATTCCAGAGTGGAGTCAGGCATAAATACACCTCTTACAGTAGCGTTAAGCTGGCTACGTAACGTGTGATAGTGTCATCAGGACCAAAGACAGCGGCTACCGTAGCGTCAAAAATGGTGCAAATTTGAGCGTAGTGGAAGCCCCACTGCAGCGGTGCAAGACATAGCGGCAGTGTGATTCACACTGCTGAGGACGATTAGTAGAGCTTTATAAAAAAACGGCTCAGACTCTTTGAGATGAGTCTGGGCTGTTTTAATGGTAGTAACAGAGGAGTTTATCAAATGAAAAAATACGCAATTATCACGATGGATGTAGAAGACTGGTACCATACATACTTCCCAGAGGCAAATGTGGATCGTTCTATTTCGCTTCTGGACGGTTTGGATGTGGCACTGGATATTATGAAAAAGGACGATATCCACGGTTCGTTCTTCGTTGTTGGTGAGATTGCGGATAAGCTCGCAGATAAGCTCCGTGAGATGGATAAAGAAGGCCATGATATCGCAGTTCACAACTGCCGGCATCTTCGCCCTGTAACGATGACTCCGGACGAGTTCCGCAGGCAGTTGCTGGAGGCAAAGCGAAAGACTGAGGGAATTCTTGGACATCAAGTTCATGGTTACCGCGCACCAAGCTTTGGCATTGACGATGAACGGCTCGACATTGTGCGAGAGTGTGGTTTTAAGTACGACTCCAGCAAGCTGAAACCGCAAAAGAGTGCTAAGTACGGTGTGCTGAATTTGAAGGGTTTTAAGGAAACTGTGCCCTGCATTCACCAGAACAATGGCTTTACTGAATTTGAGGTCAGCACCGAGAAAATTGGCGATATGAATATGCTCCTTGGCGGCGGGTATATTCGGATGCTGCCGTGGTTCTTTATGGAGCATATGACCCAGAAGTATTTGGACTCTGGTAAGCCCTATGTGATGTACATCCATCCGATTGATTTGTCCCCGAAACCTATGCCGAAGGTGGATGGTATCAGTTTCGACCGGTATCTTCGTACACATATTGGCCGCCGTCATATGGTTTGGCGTTTCAAGAAGGTAATTGAGATGCTCAAAAAGAGTGGCTACGAGTTTGTGACTTTTGAGGAACTGCTGAAAATCTATCCTACCGAAGAATGAGGCAATAATGGATTCCATTCATGTTACGAATTATGAGCTGAACATAGGGCTGGGGCTAAGGATGGCACTTGTGACCGATATACACAGTATGCCATACGATGATCTGCTGATGCTGCTCCAAAAAGAAGGCCCCGATGCGATTCTCATCTCGGGTGATACATTGGAACGCCACGAGGAAGGAAAGAGTGAATGGAGCTTTCTGTCAATGGAACAGTGGCAGCTTCTGCCGGAGATGAAAGGCTCAATGGTTAGTCTAATGCGGGTGCTGGATCGTCTGGTCGAGCATAAGGGTATTGAAGCTGAAGAAGAGGAAGACCTCGGCTTAGCGTTTCTCCGAGATATAAGCAAGCTGGCCCCTGTGTTCATGTCGGTCGGAAACCATGAATGGTATTTTACCGCTGAAGATGAGAGATTCTTCGTAGACCACAATATTACAGTTTTGGATAATGCCGATGTACAGGTGACTATTAAAGGTAAGAAGCTGCGCATCGGTGGATTGTCCACTCGCTATGATTTGGATTGGTTGGAGGAGTACGCACAAAAAGAAGGAACGAAAATTCTTCTGTGCCATCATCCAGAGCATTATAAATACAAGATTAAGGATAGAAAAACGGACACCTTCGACTTGGTTTTATCCGGGCATTACCATGGAGGGCAATGGCGCATTGGTAATGTTGGTGTGTACGTGCCAAGGATTGGGCTGATGATTCCAAAGGTCAAAGGAAAATTTGGAAAGCACATTATCAGCGC
>CAKRPJ010000091.1:0-3683 GCA_934376955.1 uncultured Lachnospiraceae bacterium
GTGGCCACCCAGCCGAAGCCGGAGGACCGGTACGACCTCATCTTCGTCGTCCTGCGCTACACCCAGCTGGATGCTATTTTGGACATCCTGCGGGCCAGCGCCGCGGGAACCATCGTCTTTGTGGGCAACAACGTGCGGGCCCGGGCATTGGCCGAAGCCCTGCCGGGCAAGACCGTTTTGTTCGCCTTTGCCTCCTCCGCGGGGCACCGGGAGGAGGACCGGGTGGCCTCCATCGACCTGAAAAAGATCACCATCGGCCCCCTTTCGGGCGGCCCCTCCCAGGAAGCCCTCATCGGGCGCATTTTGTCGGGGACCAAATACCGGGTGACCTATGCGCCCCGCATGGAGGATTATCTCCTCTGCCACGCGGCCTTTGTCCTGCCGGTGGCCTTTGCCTGCTACAAGACCGACGGCGACCTGAAAAAGCTCCGGGGCGATACCGGCTATTTCCACCGCATGATCGACGCCAACATCGAGGGCTGCCGGGCGCTCAAAGCCGCCGGGCACGAGATCCTCCCCAAAAGCGACGCGGAGTTTGAGGGTCCCGCCTACCGCAAGACCTGCCTGCGCTTTTTCAAGCTTATGTGCGCCACGGGGCTGGGAAAGATCTGCGCCTCCGACCACGCTATGAACGCCACCGACGAGATGAGCGCCCTGGACCGGGACCTGAAGGCTCTCTTCGACGCCCAGGGGGCGGAATACCCGGTGTGGCAGTCCCTGGAGCGGGATGCGAAGAAATATTTGAAGTAAACGGGCTCTTCTAATAATTAAAACGGAATAAGGCCCGTATCCAATATCTTCTGCGCGGATATCATAATTTTTCGTAAGGAAAAGAGTCTCTTTAACCAGTGTTGATGTCTTTGAAACAGGCAGAATATACCGCATCCAAGATAAATGATGTTGTCATACCGGTAAAGGGAGAACTTTACGGTATTCTATCTTCTCTTGCTTCTCTGTCTGGTCCACTTGGAGCAAGCCAAACTGCCAGCCCCTATATGCCTTGCATAGAGCAACGCTCTTTTTGTTATCGCTATCTTTTTGCTTTAGACAGCATTCCCAAGTCCACTCTATCGTTGCAAGGAAAAACTCATTTTCGAGTTCCATTGTCATACACCTCTGTTCCGTAGGTTAAAAAGTATCAGGTGAACTCTTGTTCGTGTTCCTTAAAAAAGTGATAGTAGGTTTTGACATTTTCCAGCTGAGTCCATGGCTTTACATCGATTGGATCTGAGTCGAGATCATATATTCTTGCACCTTGCATAGAAAGTAGAAACGGTGAATGTGTTGAGATGATGAATTGGCAGTGATAGAATCGCGCAGAATCCTCAAGAAAACTTTTCAGTTTCAATTGCAGTGAGGCAGATAAACTGTTTTCCGGTTCATCCAGCAGGTAGAGGGCGTTCTCTTTAATTGAGTTGGTAAAGTAATATAAACCACTTTCCCCGTTGGATTGCTCTTGGACATTTTCCATTAAACGTTCTTTGATAAATCTGGATCGCGATTTTGATTTGGCGTCACATTTACGCTTGAATTCCTTGTAGTCATCAAGCCCTTTTAACTGGAACGGCTCATATTTGTCGCTTACATATTGATCAAAAAGTTTGACTCTCTCTGTGTCGATTCCTTGATTGACGTATCTGATGTCAAGCAAATAGTCAAATACGTCATCGCTGGTTATGATGCGGCTACCCGGAGGAGCAATTTTCCCGAATGTCATCTTGTAGCTGCATTCTCGAACATAATCTTCAAAAAAGCTGCTCCGATTAAAAACGGTCTCTCTCGAAAGATGCAATCGTTCTGCAATGATGTTCAACAGCGTTGTTTTACCGCTCCCGTTACCGCCATAGAATATGGTTAGAGGCTCAAATTCGAGCTGCGGCACATCACGGTAACGGAAGATATTGAACGGGTATCGCGTGGTATAGCAGGTTTCTCTGATCGAATCAAGCATTCTTTCTTCCTGTTCGCGGCTTAGTATTGTGAAATTTCTCAAATAGACCATTTTAATGAATCTCCTTGGTAACATAGGAATTTGTCATTAAGAAGTATAGCCCACGCCCCTGTTCATTTGTCTGTACAGGGGCATTGTGCGTGGTTCTATTTCAGTTTCATATCGCTTGCCAGGCGCTTATAGATGTGTTCACCGCTCGGTGTGGTCTCGCTCCATTCAAACATACCGATAAACCGGTAAGCGTCTTCGCCGCGCGGAAATCCCGGCTGCGCCGTTCTTTATCCAGTAGGGCAGAATATTCGCCATTCAGCTTTTTCAGCAGCTTATTTGCCTGTGCGGAAGTGTATTTCATAGCGCTCATCCTTTCTTGACACCGTACTACGGCACTATCCGTATGATCTCTGTTCTGTTGATAGAATAGCACGGCACCCTATACAAATGTCTGTACAGGGTGCTGCTGCCTTTATTTCCGCCAGTTTGCTACGGGATAGGTACCGTAGCTATGCTTAAACTCTTCCAGTAAGCGATGTTCCTCCGCCTCACATTGTTCGCAAGAATACCATTCACAAATGAGTTGTTCATATCCTACAATTTGAAAAATCGCCCGACCACCACGATGATTG
Organism: uncultured Lachnospiraceae bacterium; assembly: GCA_934376955.1. Lineage (GTDB taxonomy): Bacteria > Bacillota > Clostridia > Lachnospirales > Lachnospiraceae > CAKRPJ01. Next base: position 2,575 of record CAKRPJ010000091.1, read on the forward strand.
CCTCCGGTACCGAACCCATAGCGCATATATTGCCGGAGCCGTTGGAACAGCCCTCTTTTGCCACTTGCCTTGCCTATGTAGAGAATGTCGGAGGAAACACGCTTTGATTCCAAGTCTTCAACACGATAGGCATCGCCAGAGTGATTGTCGATGGTATCTTTGAAGTTTATCTCCATCCCTAATGGGACGCGAATGCAGTAGATACCTTTTCGAGGAGAAACGAGGTGGGATTTGCGGCATGGTTCGTGTTTACAGAAATCGTCCCACAATTCAGCAAGAGTTGCTTTCCCCACTGAATGATTGCTCTTGACAATGCTCACCAGTATTCTCCTTACCTTTGTTTACTGAAAGTATCTGTTCTTCCTAATACTGCCTATGATCTCCTCCCGCAGCCATGCGGGTTCCATGATCTCCACATAGGACAGATACTGCAGCGCCCAGAATTTGATGCCCCTCGGCGGTGCCGTGAAGCTGGCGGAAAAGGATTTTCCATCCCGTTCCCAGATCCGGATATCCGTTCCAAAGCGGTCGATCACATCGTCCAGGATGGTCAGATCACAGTTCATGACAATGCGCTCCGGCTTGCCCACATGGGCATATACCGCATCCTGCGCCTCCTGCCGGACAGCGCCGGTCTCACTGCGGCACTCGTCGAGAATTTGAATATCTCTCATTCGATCGATGCGGTAGAGTCTTGTGTGCGGATCATGATCCGGGACGCAGATGAGATAGTACCTTTCGTTCATATAGACCATTTCAAAAGGACTCAGTGTATAGATCCTTGTCTCATGCTGCTTTTTGTCCAGACCATAGTGAAGATAGCTGAGTTTGACCTTTTTCTTCTGTTCAATGGCCTCGTCCAATTGCTCGATGTTCCAGAAGACCTGCCGATTATCGGTTTTGCGTTCCTGGCGCGCGATGGTCAGATAGCGGTATCGCTTCCGCTGATATGCACTGAGCTGCTTTTGCAGTTTTTGGACAAGCTGCTCAGTCTGCCTTGCCGGGATGAACGGGAAAGAATATACCGCATCGGTCAGCAGCAGGACTTCCGACGGCTCCAATTCCCGATCTCGTAAGTAATAGCCCACACCGTTATCCTCGTAAAGGGA
>CAKRPJ010000092.1:0-3666 GCA_934376955.1 uncultured Lachnospiraceae bacterium
TGACGCCCACCACACAAGCCAAACCCCCGGACAGGGCGCAGGCCGTCAGTTTCCCGGCTATGTAATTCCGATATCCGCAGCGCGGCAGATAAGCCTTAATGAAGCCGCTGTGAAGGTCATCAAAATAGGAAGCGGTAAAGGGTAGCGCCGCTACAATGGGCAGCACAAGCGCCATGGTATCAGAGGACAGGGCCTCCTGAAGAAACAGAAGCAGGAACCCCGCCTCCATAGGCCCGCCACCGGCCCGGAATACCAAAAGGAGCATTTCAAAGTTGGCAGACACCAGGGCCAGCACCGTACCCAGAGCCGCCAGGAGGAAGCCCCTTCCCCCAAGTGCCTGAGCGAGGTTTGTACGGAATACCTTCATATCAGTAACCCGCTTTCACATCGATGATACTGCCGTCTACCGCATTTACGGCGAGAATGATCCAGGGAGACCGGGAGAGGATCTGCTCCCCAGTGAAAGGCTCCCTGCCAAAATCCTGCGTGCCGTAGAACACCCAAGTCGGGACATACAATCCGGTTAAACCGCCCCCATCCCGGGTTCGCATCAGGTTCAGCTCCACCCGATCCACCGTAAGCTGAGTTTTGCCCTCCCCTTCGGCATACTGCCCCTGATAAATGAGAGGCGCCATCTCTTCAAATACCTGCTTTGCCTCATCAAAGGGCAAAATATTCACGTCCTCATTTACCACGTTCCCGCATGTAACGGGGTAGTCCCACTCTATATTGGAGATGCCGCCGCTGTCAACGGTGACATAGACTCGCTCATAGAGCCAGCAAGGGTTGTTGTCCTCCACATACATGGCCTCGGAAGTGGTTGCTGCCACTGGAATTCCGTCAATGACCCGGGAATAGCAGAAGAGATAGGCATTGTGCACATCATCGTCGGCAATAGACTGATTCTCGTACCATTCGGATTGATCCCATGCGCCTTGAATAAGCTCCGTCTGTATCAGGCGCACATCCACCCCGGCGGCAAGAAATAGCCCGTCCGCCAGAGCCTTGGCCTCTTCATAGGAGTAGGCGCAGAAAAAGGGAACATCAGAATCGTAAGGAACTGGATTGTTATAATTTGCTATAGCAGAAGTCGTGGGTTTGCATGCGTATTTGTACCCAGTCTTGCTTTTATAGCTTAAACTGCTATGTGCGTCGCGGTCTGTGAAACTGTGAACCAGCAAGGATTTCCCGCTGTCCGTTCTGACATACAATTCCTGGTATTCTCCCGGCCCATAGACGGAGTCGTAAGTCTTTATTTGGTAAGTGCTGTCTCTCGGGACCTTTGTCATTTCGTCCGGATAGCTGTTGTAAAAGTCTTCTTTGTCGTCAACCATCTCCTGCAAGGTGTCCATTAAATTCTTTTTTCGGTCCGGATCCATCTCCGTATCCACCCTCAGCCGTTCCAGCTCCCGGCGCATGTCTTCCAGATCCGCATCTGCCATGGCTTTCGTATAATACCAGTTGTCCGGGTCGTACCATGTGCTTTCCCCCTGGAAGAGGTAATCATAAATGGCAGTAACCTGCTCCTGGGGAAACCCCTGGCAACTTACCTGGTACATGGGAATCCGCTCCGTCTCCGGAAGCAGCACATCCGCCTCCGCTGAAATGGTGACCTTCCCATCTTCGGATTGGTAATGGAAGGAATAGTCGCTGGGAGTCTCCTCCTGGGCTTCCTGTAAGGGCTTCCGGTCTTCATCCTCAGAGGTAGCCTTTTCAATCAGCCGATCCTTATTTTTCTGAACCACAACAGGCGCTTCGGGTGTTTTTGCGCAAGCCGACAGGCATAGCATTGCCGCCAGGGCAAGCGATACAATCCGGCTTTTTTTCATGGAAATCACTCCTTTCAAGATGGCCCCATCATACTTCCTGCGCTGTTTTAGAGTCATCATGAAGTTGTAAAAGAGTTGTAAAAGTACACCCCTCTCCCGGCGCACTTTCTACAGTCAGATCTGACCCATGCAGGAATGCAATCCGGCGGCAAAGTGATAACCCTAATCCAAACCCTTCCTGATTTCTGGAAGCGTCACCCTGATAAAATGGCTGCATGATTTTATCCTGTATCTCTTTGGGAATACCGCATCCATCATCCTTCACGGACAGAATTCCCTCTTCCATTGTAATCTTCAATGTTTTTGCGCCAGCTTTTCTGGCATTGTCGTATAGATTTGTTATCAGCATTACCAGCAGATCAACGTCCCCCAGGAAGGTACTGTTCCCCAATTTTACATCAAGCTGGATTCCCTGTTTCTCAGCCATAGGAGAAAGAATCGCAAGAATCTGGGTCTGCAGTTCCTCCGGTTTTATGGGAGTTAACGGTACCTTCTGATCGGTTACCGTAATCAATTCTGTTAACTTGGTGTACAGTCGTTCCAGTCTGCGACTTTCGCTCTCAACGAAATCCAATGCCTCTTCCTGCTGCTCCCGATTCATCCGCATGTGCGTCAGCGCATAAGCATATCCAGAAATCGCGGTTATTGGGGTTCGCATCTCGTGAGAAAGGGCATGAAGGAGCATATTTCGCTCCTGTGAGGTTTTTTCCACCGTATCAATGTGGTTTTGCACCGCTTCCGCCATTGTATTAAAGCTCTCCGCAACTGCGCCAACCTCATCCTTTCGTAGCACACAAATTCGTCCGGAGTAATCACCGGCAGCAATTGATTCCGCACTGCGCTGCAAGACCTGGAGCGGAGAAAGGTTCTTCGTCAAAAAGAATGCAATAAACAGTCCGGAAGCAAGTGTAACAGCGGCACCGATCAGGATGCAATACAAACGAAGCTGATTTACCTGATTCATTTGTTCCGTTACATCTTTGACTACGGAGATGGTGTAGGTGTCCTCAAAATACAGGTATTCATGACCCACTACACAGTAGTTTTTTCCGTCAAGGGTACACATGCCGGACATGAATTCCTCGTTATCAAGAAGAATGGGTTTTCCGCTTGCCTGAAGGAGCGCCCGTGGAGAAATGCCGGAGTTATTATAGATTTCCGTATTTTCCAGTTGCAGAACAAATTCACTGTCTGATTTTGTCTGCGACGAAAGAACATGAAAAACATATCGAAGTGCATTGGCATTCGTAACGGGACCCATTTTCTTGAGCTGATCCGAAACACGATCCAGCAATGTACTTTCCTCTCTCGCCGTCAGGGAAATGACGGAGGCTTCCATGACCTTTCTGCTTGCATTGACCATCAATGTGCAGCAAATCAAAAGTGCCAGAACAAGTACAATGAGCGTTCCTACTGTCAGCCTTAAGCGTAAAGAACGTGGATGTTTCATTTAATCCACCTCCAAGCGGTATCCTATTTTCGGAACGCTTACAATGTTAAGGCCAGTCTTTTTTCGCAGCTGGGCAATGTGAACATCAACCGTGCGGGTTCCGCCTTCATAGCGGATACCCCAGACTTCATTCAACAGGCGATCCCTGCTGAGGGCCACATTTTTCTTTTTCGCCAGTAATAGAAGCAAATCAAATTCCATCGGGGTCAAATTCAAATCCGTTCCATTCCTGATTACGGTGCGTTTTTCAGTATCAATGGTCACATCCCCCAGGACAATACACGACTCAACTTTCCCGTGGCGTTCCAGGACTTTTTCCATTCTGACGACCAACTCCAGCATCTCAAATGGTTTGACAATATAATCCTCTGCTCCACCAGTCAGGCC
>CAKRPJ010000093.1:0-3533 GCA_934376955.1 uncultured Lachnospiraceae bacterium
TCTGGGTACTCCACACCGGTGTTACCGAAGATAACGTGCATGCTTTCGGCTTGCTCCGGGCAGTATGTACGAATCAGATGCCACAGAACCGTGCTGTCCTTGCCACCGGAGAACGCAAGAGCAGTGTGATGCTTTGACAGCGAGAACCCCTTGCGAATAGCCTCGACCGCCTTCTCAATCTTGTAGGGCAAAGGCTTTTTCTGTTCCTCGATGATTTCTTTAAATCCGATAAAACTTGACATTTTCAGTCCTTTCCGGTATAATAACCTTGTAAGTATTTTTTCTTTTTGCCCTCAGTCCTGCTGGGGGATTTTTTCTGTTCCCCACTGCTCGACCATGGCTTTAGCGATGCCGGGGAAGGTCTTGGCTCTCTCTTTTTGATTCCTTTTGGAACGAAGCGCATATTTACTGTTTCTACCGCTTGACGACCCAACCCATAAACCTTCCGGATCCACGATATTTGTAGCAATTAACCGTGGTAGACCACGAAGCCACAGACAAGTTCGTTTTCGCCACGGGTCTCCGAATAAGAAAGGCTCTATTATCTGCGTGTATCTCGGCAATTGAAAGTAGCGCAGAGGGACCGGATTTTCTATTGCAACTTTAGGGATATCAGCTGAAAAACATAACATAAAAAATTTCTTAGCAACCCATCCTCTATGTTCTCTGCCCTGGTCCTTTATTGTGTGATCCGGATTAAACAGCCTCACTGCACTGGATGCTGCAAGATACGTACACGGAGGATGAGCAATCAGCATATCCCATTTGCCAATATCGTGTGACAAGCCGTCCATTGTGATGATCGTTCCGCCTTTTAAAGCCTTGAGCGCATCACCGTGTATATGCCACTCGGGGTGTCCTCCACTAGGCTCCTGTATATCACAGCTGTAAGCCTCGTGGCCTTTTGCGCGGAACGCCCGGCACACTTCTTGTGACTCCTCGCATGCCACTAGCACCCTCATTTTTCGCCCTCCGCATGCCGGTCAAACTCCTGCGCCCTGCGTAGCTCCACGTCGTAGTAGTCGCACGCTCTCCGGCTCTCTGCCATAGCCTCCGTCTGCATCTTTGCCATGGTCTCACGCTGATGCCGGATATCTGCGGCGATGTCCAGCACCGCCGCTACGACTACCAGCACCATTGCCGCCATAAACGGCGTCATGCCCGTCATCCAGGACCCCACCACCATGCCGCTGGCTGCGGCGATGATCAGATCCCGGAGGGCTGCTATGTATGTGCTTTTCATTGTGATTCCTCCTTAGTTTTTATCGACATCAACACCTGTGATCTCTTTGAATATAGCCTTATTGAAATTTGGAATTGATAGGATCGCTTTTTTATCTTCATCAGACATACTTCTCCACCAATTCTGTACATCAGGATTATCAACCATTCTCAGAAATGTGCCGGTCGTTTTCGCTTCTGGGTTGGCTTCCTTTTCCGTATCGGACATGCTGTCGTACGAGACTGGCTTAAGATGTCGATGTGGAATTCTTGATAGAACACATCTTGCGTAGCTTCTAATCCAGTCGTGGTATGTCCAATCAGAGAGCTTATTGAACAGAAACATCTTGTGTTCTATGGTGTTGAAACATCCACTGGAATAACTGCATGAGTTCCAGTCCCCGCTGTTCTGGTTCCCGCTGTTCCAGTTCCCGCTGTTCCAGTTCCCGCTGTTCCGGTTTCCGCTGTTACCCATACCAGTGCATCCATTCCCTGTATTTACGAGATCAAGAATTTCCTGCCATGGTATTTCACGAATAATGTGAATCTTGTTTGTGCAGGATTTACTCCCGTCGGAATCAATATCCCCAAGCGCTTCTATCTCGGCAACCTTGTTCTTAGGATCAAAACCATAATAATTGAAACAGTCTACTGCTCTCTCGCAGAAATGGAACCCACGCTCGCATACGATTGGAACTTCTTCCATCTCATACGTTTCTCCAACTGCATACCGAAACGGAGTGCCAGCAGGGTCACAGATCCAACCAGGACCGAACACTTTATACCCTTTAATCCTTCCCACTTTTTTTCACGTCCTTTCGTCCTGTTATTCGATCACACAGTCGGGGTGCGCCTTGATGTACGCAGCCTTTTCTTCGGGATGTGTGCGAAAGTAATCTCCGACAATGTCAGCGAATATGCTGCCCATGGCTCCCCGAAAACGTGTCATTTCCTGATCCGTCAAGCTGTCCAGTGGTACGATGTTGTCCCCCTGCCGAACGTAGCTTACTGCTGTGATTTTTGCCATAATGCCACCGCCTTTCTTACAATCTTATGCGTTAACGGTTGTCTGTCTTTCGCTTAATTCTCCGGGCGCATTTTTGTGCCGTCAGCAGAAAAACGCTCCGTCACTTCGAGCTGAAACAGCCCCTTATCGAATGTCAAGCTAAAGCCGGACACATTGCTCAGGTCGATACCGTTCACATTAAACACGCCCTTCTGAACATCAAGCTCAACTGTTCTCAGTTCCTCCATGCCTTTCACCTCCTTGAATCCCTTAGAGCATCCAACTCCTTCTGAAGATCAGAAATCTTATCATACGAGTAGAAGTGCATAAACATAAACCCTGAAATAGCGGTAAGAAACGCAGTATCGTAAGACAACTGAAGCACTAATGATACAAGCATTTCAAACACTGCTGCCGTCAAAATAGTTACCCCAACTTTCCACTTACACACTTTCCATTCATTCACCCCCTCTCACCTCCTTTCGGTTGAAATCCACCTTTCTGCGTGATATAATATACACATCTAGCGTGGAAAGGAATGGATTGATTTGTACATTTCAAAAGCTGAGTACATACTCCTGAAAAAGATCAAAAAAAGTGATGGTTTAGCAGTGAGCGGAGAAATGCCTGATACGCTTTTGGAAAAAGGGTTTGTTAAACACAAACACTCAAAGCTCAATCGTGACGGCGGATATGACAATTCTCCCGAATTGGTTCTTACAAACAACGGTGTAATCGCATATGAGAATTACGAAGATTACAAGTCTGCGAATTTCCGCTCATGGGCGGCTGTATTCATTTCAATTTTGTCGCTGATCATGTCTTTGATTTCCTTATACAACTCAGTGCTTTAGCGTTACATAAAGAGTCAGAGCCGCCGAAATTAACGATGCGATTGAAACCCACAGCGAAAACTTGCTCATAAAATCAGCGTCAAGCATTTTGTCCTCGATTTTTTCTTTTATATCGCTTAATTTCACCTCGCCTTTCACCTCCTTTCGTGGGTGGGATCAAACCACCAGGCTTTCGCAAGTAGTGCCTAGTCGCTTGGCAAGCAGCACTCCTGTGATGATCGTGGGGACTTTGATCCCCTTCTCGTACTGGGCAACGGTGGGCTGTGTCACTTCAATCAGCGCCGCCAGCTCCGACTGGGTAAGCCCCTTCTCCTCCCGGAGCCGTTTGACATTTTCGGCGAATGCCATCGCCTTCACCTCCTTAATCTGCGTTCCATGTAGGTTTGTCAATGATGTGTTACACATTCGGGAAAGCGAAAAGCACCTGTTTAGGAGAGCGCCAGTTGAGAGGA
>CAKRPJ010000094.1:0-3482 GCA_934376955.1 uncultured Lachnospiraceae bacterium
CCTGCAGTGAAGCGTAGAACCTCATGTGTTTATGCAGATTTAAGAAAGCTTTATGTAGAAGTAAATAACTTAAAAGCAGCATAAACACAGGCAGATATCCAGCGGACTACCTGTAATGTGGAAACCAGCCGTATCCGGCGTGGAAAAAGTGCGTATCCGCACCAATTCTAAGTTACTGGCGTATTCGCCGATATTTAGTCTTGCCGCTTAAAGCGGCTGAGAAGCACGTGACTTTAGCCATGTGAGGTTCACTGCAAATATGAAAACAGGTGCCAGAGGTCAATGGTTAGCGGATTGATCGCTGGCATTAGCTGTTTTGTCGCAATGAGCAGTTGCAGAAAATATAAATGTATGCTATGCTCAATCCAGACAAATTTTCTAACATTCTAACATTCTATTTTATCAAGGTCATCCTGACCGTCGGAAAATCATCGTCTATTTTGTATCCTGGACACACTTGAAAATGAAATGCGGGAAACGTATAATGAAGGGAGAGGGTTTATTAGCGGAGAGAAAATAATCTTGCATTGGGAATTTAAAACAATTAAAAACGACGTGCATGCCCTATATTATAGGAAAAATGCAGTTGAGTGCGAGCTATAGTAGACGAGGAGGTGTTGGATATGGCAACTTCGAGTATCACGAAAACTTTTATTGTAGAGGGTAAAGAACAGGCTGAAAAATTTGCTAATGCGATCGAAGAATCTTATCAGGAGTCACTTCATAGAAAAACCACACCTGATTTTGAGATCACGTATTTACGCGGAGCAGCTGAAATAAAAGAATTCATGGCAAAGAGGAAAAAGGCAAATGTTTAATGGTGTAACAGTCTTTAACATTCGCGAATATTTGTCAGGAGAGAATGATGTGAAACTCGGAGAGGATGAGCTACGGCAACTCTTTTCCGAGTTTTTGTGTGACAAAAATCCGGATGTGGAAAGATTTTTGAGAGAGCAGGCGATAGAATTTACCAAGAAAAACCAATCTGTTACATATTTGGTATTTTCTAAGCCTGATGGTGAGCTGATAGGATATTTTACATTGGCTGTAAAACCGATTACAGTCAATCCGAAAAAATTTAGCAATCGGATGAAGAATAAAATTGCCCGAGTAAGTGAAATGGATAAAGAAACAGGTACATATACACTTTCGGCATATCTTATCGGACAGCTTGGAAAAAATTTCAGAAATGAAGTTAATATGAAGATTACAGGTGAAGAACTGCTTCAAACAGCAATGAATACGATTAGAGAACTTCAATATAGGGTTGGCGGAATGGTTGTATTTCTTGAAGCAGAACATAAGGAAAAACTTTTAAATTTTTATGAGGTGCAAAATGGATTTAAAAGTTTTGACACAAGAGAAGTGAAGCATGGCACAGAGGACGCACATAGTTTAGCGGAGAAAAGACAATTTTGCATTGGAAATCTGAGACAATTGAATTGCGCGCAACCTGTTATTGTTATTATGAATAGAACCGTATGGCAGAATAACGATAAATTATACAAAACATGCTTGATTTATGTATATATTTGTGCTAAAATACTGAACGTTGTCGCTGTAATGTTAAATACTAATAAACAGCGATGGTACTTCTGGTAATAAAATATTAAAATCAGCAGTACAACAAATACTTTGTTGCATTAGCCAATGGCATGCAAAAAATAATTATGAGGTGGGTATTATGACTAAAAAAATCATGCGCAGCTTAGTACCGGCACTGGTACTTTCCCTCGCTGCAGGATCCCTCGCAGGATGCGGATCCAATCAGACAACAACTGATACAACAGCGGCTCAGGGTGACACTGCCGGAACAACAACAGAAGCATCTAAAGACGGCGGAGCAGCATCCACAAAGGATACTTTGATCATTGCTACAGCAAATGAAACTCCTAGCCTTACAACAAACCTGCATAACGCAACAGCCGGTGACTACATCAACCAGATGACACATAACGGCCTGTTTGTTATCACTGAGGATCTTTCCACAGTACCGGCACTTTGCGAGAGCTATGAGATCTTAAGCGATACCGAATGGCTTTTCCATCTGAGAAAGGGTGTTAAGTTCCACAATGGTATGGAGATGACAGCAAAGGACGTAAAGGCATCTCTTGAGCTTTGTAAGGAATCCCCGATGGTTTCCCAGTACGGTAAATCCACCGGTACGATCGAGGTTGTTGACGACTACACCGTAAAGATCACAACAGATGGCCCGCAGTCCGGTCTTCTTTGCGACCTCTGCCACCATGGTAATGCGATCCTTCCGGCTGAGCTTATTGAGAGCGGTCACGACTTCAACAAGGAGCCGATCGGAACAGGCCCATACAAGGTAGTTGCCTGGAACAAGGGCGAGAGCGTAGAGCTCGAAGCATTTGAGGATTACTGGGGCGGTGCTCCGGCAATCAAGCACGTAACATGGAAGATCATTCCGGAGGGCTCCTCCAGAACAATGGCTCTTGAGGCTGGTGAAGTTGATTATATCAGTGAAGTTGAGACAACCGATATCGGTCGTTTAATGGACAATCCGAACATCACTGTATACAACAAGGCCGGTACAACTCAGAACTGGCTTATGATGAACAATGAAAAGGCTCCGTTCGACAATAAGGATTTCCGTCGTGCTATCGATGCAGCAATCGACAAGCAGGCAGTTATTCAGGTTGCATTAAGCGGTAATGCTTCCGTAAGTGACAGCCTTGCACCGGAGTGCTTCCCGGGTGTTGTAGCTGACGGTGCTCCGTCCTTCGATACCGAAAAGGCAAAAGAGTACATGGCTGCTTCCGGATTAAACCCGGCAGACTGCGGCTTCTCCATCATCTGCTCTGATGATGCAAAGCTTCGTATGGGACAGGTTATCCAGTCCTGCTTAAAGGAAACTCTCGGAATCGACGTAACACTGGAGTCTATGGACCTTGCTACATACCTTGACCAGACAGCAAGTGGAGATTATGAGACAGCCATCGGCGGATACACATCCTCCAACCTTCTGGCCTTTTCTACAGGTGTTTACCACTCCATCTCCATCAACGGTTCCAACAAGACCCGTACAAACAGCGCAACGATCGATGGCCTGATCGAAAAACTTCAGGCTACTCTTGATCCGGAGGAGAACGTTAAGGTTGCTACTGAGCTGAGCAAGGCACTCAACGAGGAATGTGCACAGGTTCCGTTATTTGTTAAGAACGATATCCGCGCATATAATGCTAAGATGCAGGGCTTCAACATGAACCCGGGCGGAGATACACGTATCGAGAAATATTACTGGGCTGAGTAAGTTACAAAAACGAAAAGCAGGGGGTCTGCCCTGATGGGCAGACCCTCATATTTTAACTAAAAGTAGAGAGGAGAGGATCGCATACTATGATCAAGTTTATCATCAAACGTCTTATCGCCCTGATCCCGGTTGTTCTCGGTGTATCCCTGCTGGTATTCTTCATCCTTGACCTGGCACCGGGTGATCCGGCAAAAGCTGCCCTTGGTGA
>CAKRPJ010000095.1:0-3437 GCA_934376955.1 uncultured Lachnospiraceae bacterium
GGGCTGTCCGCCCAGGCGATGAAGTCTCCCCCCACCGCATGCATGATATTCAGAAACGACGGTGCGAGAATAATGATCCGCTCCGGCTTCTTTGCAAGCACCACTTCTCTTCCCACAGCATCCGTCATGCGATAGAAGGTCTCTGTGTGTCCCCCCGTCGCCTGAGGAAATCCGCAGCCCGAAGCGACCGATAGGAAGAGCAGCAAGCAGAGCGCGAGCCACTTCCTCATAGCTCCTCCTCTTAGAACTTATGCTCCCAGCCGAGAGACCAGTAGCGACCGTCAAGATCGCAGTCGCTGTCCACCTTGTCGAAGATGTTCTGCACGCTGCCGTAGATTTTGGTATCTTTATTGATCTTGCGCGTCAGAGTGAAATTGAGGAGATTGTAGGTCTTCTTCCCTCCTGAAATCAAACTTCCACGAGACTCCTTTGGCACCTCATATTTATAATCAAACTGATCCCACAACATGGCTGTCCAGCCAATATCTTTCCCGTCATCATACGTCAACGAGTAAATCTGTGATAATTTTGCTCGCTGGAGTAAGTCTGTATTACTAGCTTTATCTTTCGCATCCAACCATGTGGAATTGACCTTGAAGGACCATTTATTATTGAATGTGTATCCAAACACGTGTTCAACGCCATCAATTTTAACTTTATCTATATTTCTATATTCGTACTCACTATTTCTCCTGTTAACTAATACGGACGTGATGAAATTATCTGCACTGGTATGGAAATAGGTCAGGGAAGTATTCGCCTTCCCCCACTCTTTTTCAACCCCAATATCAAAGCTTGTCGATTCTTCCGCTTTCAGATCAGGATTGCCATACAAAGTTACATGACTACTCCCCATGAGCCGCCGGAAATTGTAGTACAGCTGTGGTATATTAGGCGCACGGAACCCCTTCCCGTAATTGGCTTTCACGCGGAATGTATCTGTGGCCTTATATGTAACCCCCAACTTCGGAGACGTGTTGCTTCCGTACATGCTATGATGGTCATAACGCACCGCCGGAATGATATACCATTTCCCGGCCTCTATTTCATCCTGCATGTAAAAAGCATAGGTGTCGACATCCTTCTCGCACCATTTCTTCGTCACACCATTGCTCCCTGTGATAGATCCTTTTTCCGGTGCATTAGCAATATTGGTACCCTTTACTGTATTTCTGATAAACTCGCCGCCAAAGGTCAGTCGGTTGTTTTCAGAAATATGCATCGTATCCCTGGCTTCGATTCCTAAAACCGTATTTTTATTTTCGTTGAAGTCATTGCCATACTTTTCCTTAATGTAGTTATCATAGTGTTCTTTAACTGTATCATCATAACGTCCCATTAACATATGTCTCCCCAGAGAATACGTCGTCATATCCGACCAATCCATCTGGCTTCTATATGCTTGCAGCTGCCATTCATTTCTATCGCTTTTTGCATTCCAAGATAACCCATATGTTCTTTGTTTGTAGTGGTTTTCGCCTAGGCCTCCCTTGATTTCCACGCGTCCCATAGCATACGTTGGTGGCATGACATCAAGATCCATCATGCCTTCCATTTTCCACCCAGTCATCTTATTGCGTACCGTATTTTGTGAGAATGCATCTGCGTAAAAATTTAAATAATTATGATCATTGAAATGGTATTTAGCATTAAAATTATACGTCTGCTCTGTACCATGATCATTAGACCACCCATTCACAGGATCTTCATTTAAATCCGTTCTGTTCTTGTTAAATCTCATATCTAACGTCGCAGAGAATTTTCCAATAGAGCCAGAATCGAAATGCCACCAGTTCGTAAAATCCTCACTAGTATTCACCAATCCTGTACGAACTTCCGCTTCAACAGAATCCTTGGTAATGATATTGATGACACCGCCCATCGCCTCCGAGCCATACAGCGCACTCGAAGGCCCCTTGACGATTTCGATCTTCTCAATATTATTGACATTGATTCGTTCAAAAGCCTTTGCATTTCCCAGACCGGATGCATCCGCTTCATTGGCTACTCGATGTCCATTGACCATGATAAGAGATTTATCCGTATCCATCCCGCGAATAATCACTTCATGTCCACCACCACGTTTCTTAGCAGACTGAAAAATATTTGCATAGTTTTGCAGCGCATCCCGCACATTCGTCGCGCCGCTCTTCTTGATATCCGAGCTCGTGATGATCTGCGTAGACGCCGGCACATTCTTCACATCATTCTCTGTGCGCGTCGCTGTGACGACGACAGCATCGAGCGTATACAGTGGAAGGGCTTCTTCGGCAAACGCAAGCCCCCCCGGCAACATGGATACCAATACAGCAGCAGTCAGCAGCTTCTTTCCATAGACTGTTCTCTTGTTAGTCATTTTTATCTCCTCTATAAATGCTATAAAACGGAACAGTTTCCTCTCAGCAGTCTTCCCTATTCTCTGATGAGATACAACTATGACAATCATGCATTATATTTTATTTAATTGCAATCATTTATTAATACTTTGCTTTATAGATTTAATCAAATGCATTTTAAAGTTAAAAAAGTATCCTCTCATGAGACACTTCCCATGAGAGGATGCTTTGATACTGGTTCTTGATGCCCTGCTGTCCCTACTTAGACTGACCGCGCGCCATACGAGCCCAGATGCCCTGGCTGCCTTCGCTCGCACACACTTCGCCGAGACGTTTATTCATGTCGTTGTTTTCCTGACGCCAGGTCATGAGGGAAAGGCTTGCCATGCTGCTGACCGCCTGGTTATGCTGCTGAACGGCTGCCTTGATCGTCGAGGCATCGATCTTGCCATCAGCACCTGCCTTGGCAGACATAAAAAGAGCTCTTTTTTCCCCCAAAAAACCATTTTTTATTTATTTTCTCAAGCACGAAAAAAGCCAGCACCGTGATCGGTACTGGCTTTCAGGCTGGTGACCCAAGAGAGATTCGAACTCCCGACACCTTGATTCGTAGTCAAGTGCTCTATCCAGCTGAGCTATTGGGCCATGTGGCAGGGGCAGAGGGACTCAAACCCCCAACCTACGGTTTTGGAGACCGTTGCTCTATCAATTGCGCTATGCCCCTATCTGTTTGATGGAAGTCATCATCCATATGACTTGTATATGATAACAAATCTTTTCGGAAATTGCAAGGGGTTTTGCAAATATTTTTGAAAAAAGATTTTGGTGCAAAGTTCAGGGGTCTCAGGAAAAAGGCGCAACAGGTCCTGTGAAGGCAATGGGGTGGTGCGGTGCGTAATAAAAGCACCGCACGGTCATACAGTATTCTTCCAAACGGAAATCCCGTTGCATCTTTTGAACTTTGCACCATCACCGATTTCTGCTTCTTATCCACGGAGGTGAGAAAATTTCGCGATCCGCGATCATTTAATATATGCGGTCGCTTTCAGCATGAACATGTTGTCCATCTTCTTGCCGCCCATATCTTTGGCGTTGAAGCCG
>CAKRPJ010000096.1:0-3408 GCA_934376955.1 uncultured Lachnospiraceae bacterium
CGCCGTCACGAGCGCAAGGAGCGCCGCTGCAGCAAGATCGGGATTTCGTCTGATAAGGCTCATGGGTGGCTCCTTTCAAATGGATACTTGGGGCTGGTAACTAGTCATGCGACGTCATCCTGAGCGGTGGAAAACGTCGCAAGTAAGACGAGCGGTAAGCAGAAATAGGAGACCATGAGCCGAAGGATCTAGAAAAATAAGCATTCAAATCCCGCTTCGCTGTCCATGATCTGAAAAGCAAAGGAAGCCGTGCGCGACTTCCTTTCTATTTTCTTACAAAGCAGGAAGGAAAATAAGTATTCACTATCGCATCTAGCACGCCCGCGATGTCTTCGAAGGGACGGCTGAGATACACCCCCATGCCTCAAGTACTGCTTGTCTCCTCCGCTTTTGAGGCTTCAACAGATGCCCAGTTTCTCGCGCTATAGGAAAAATCCGTCGCCAAATCAAGATTATATCGCTTGAGCATCTGCTGAATAAAGAAGAGGCATGTCTTGGCATCAAATCCAGTGCAGCACACATAAATATCACTGTCTGCATACAGCCGCTTTCCCTTTTTGAGAAGTGTATGATCGTAGGTCACAGCAGGAAATTTCCAGCCGCCAAATTTTTCGTTAGTTCTCGCCATATGTTCAATGATTGTCTTATCTCTATAGTAAAGATGCTCCGCTACAGACCGAACCATATCGGAGAAGCTGGCCACCCTGACACGTTCGCCCAGCAGCTCATAGTAGTTAACGAACTTATATGTTGCATTTTCTGGATTTTCAGCCGTAATTGAATAGCGTGAGTCTACGAAATTCATAAAATCCCCCGGTCTGATCAGCGGGAATATTTTTAAAATCTCCCCAGCGAGGAAATCAGCTCGATTTGTAATGCTATTTATATTCCACTTGCTCAGTCCCTGCAAGCCTTGATTCAATCGCACTACATGTGTCTTTTCTTTCGATAATTTGTCCAGTTTCCGCAGGAAAGAGGAATCCCCCAATTCGCTGTTGTAGCCTGTGAGCGTCAGATTTCCCAGCGTATGAAGGTACTTTTCATGAACATTCCTCCAGTCCTCTCCCAACATTTGTCTCCATACAGGAGATAAGTCTTTATTCTGCGGCATGATATGCTCTATCGTCAACTGACTGGCATCCACGCTGATGGTTTCTTTCCCCTGATTTTCTACGCGAATCAGCAAATATTTGCACAGTGCATTTTTTCGATATAAATTGTTCTCTTTAAGTGCTCTCATGAATTCTGCATCTGTAGGCATGGCATTTTTGGATGTGAGCTGATTCAAGAAGGAAGCTACCGCATCCGCATACTTTTCCTTGTTTTCCGCCTTGATAAATACCCTCTCATACAACGTCTTATACAAACCACGTAGCGAATTCGACCCGATCTCACAAATTAGTCGACGTACACTATAATTCAAAAGCAGTTCACAGACTTTCTTAACAGTCTCAAGCGAGATAACTCCCTGCTTGAAATCGTCCATGACATGGAATAGGAAGAGATATACGGTCGTCTGTTTCAGCGCTTTTAAATCAGAAAGCACTTGGGTCAACCCATTTCTTTTATCTTCCGCTTCCCTGATATAGTCTGGCGTTCCCTGCGGCAATATCGTTTCGAAGCCGCGGAACAGGTGGTACTGGTACGCATAATGGAGCAAATCTTTCAGCATTGTCTCATTATCGTACCGCCTGTCGCAATAAAGCTTTTTGAAACCTGTATAGGCAGTGCTTTCACGTGCAAAATCATCCATCTTGAAATTCAAGTAGTCAAGGAGAAACTGATCCATTTCCTCTCTATCGCCAGCAGGAAATAATCCTTCCATTTTGAGCCAGTAGTCATTGTACAGTGCTTCTTGGTTCGCATCCGTCATTAAGACGAAATTTCGAATCTTATCCGAAAGGCGCAGCGGTACACCGGTAGAATTGATTCTTTCAAAAATCTCCTGCACATTGTCATCTTCCTCGCCAAGCGTAATCATGCCGCAAACTAAATTGTCTAAGCCTTCACTGAGTTCAGCAATTCCAGATGCTGATTTCTCTGCATAGTCATGAATCCATGACTCAAACGACTTATAATTTCGATAAATCCTACCCGCTTTGTCCATCAGCTCGAATTCATTTCTCATCAGATGCTGCAGCTGTTCATTATCACTTTTTATCGCTTTGAGCTTTAGCTTTCTCTGATCGTCTCCTTCAAAATTCTTGTACTTATCGATATTAAACAGCCATTCCGACAGAGTCTTTCTATCTTTATCCTTGGTAGCCTGATTCAACAAAGCCGCAATAAAAACATACAGCGTTGTCAATCTTTGCTGCCCATCAATGATGATAAATAGATCAATCTGATTCTTTTTCCCTAAAAACGCCAAGACTATCGAGCCAATAAAATGTTCTCTATCCCGCTGCGTGGCCTCTACGATATCGCAGAAGAGTTGCCGGCACTGTTCTGTGGACCACTCATAGTTACGCTGATACACAGGAATCGAGTACCGCTTCTTCCCCTCGCCAAAGAAATTGTTGATAATTCTGCCTTTTTCGATTTCCATAGGGTATGCCACTCCTCTTCGCCTTTTCATTCCATTTGGACGATATATTACACCTATTATACATATCATAACACAAAAGCCCCGCAAGCAAGCTCGCGAAATCGCGCTTTTAGGAGACTGCAGATTCGTAAGTAAGGACCAGGAGCAACTCGTAACTTACATACCACCTTCGAGCATCGCCCTATGTCGTCATCCTGAGCGCTGGAAAACGTCATTTGTTAGATAGTAGTCACTAGAACTGATGAAGGATGAGCCGAAGAAGCTCGGCGAAGCCGCCACCACCCTTTCTCATTTCTAATTTCTCATTTCGCTCATCCAAAAATCCCGCCCTCCACAAGGGGGAGGCGGGACTTTTGATAATTATGATTTCTATTATTCCCACTCGATGGTGCTCGGTGGCTTGGAGGTGATGTCGTAGACGACGCGGTTTACGCCAGCGACTTCGTTGCAGATGCGACGGCTCATTTCGTCGAGCACTTCCCACGGGAAGCGGAAGTAGTCGGCGGTCATACCATCCGAGGAGGTGACGGCACGGATGCCTACAGTGTAGTCATAGGTTCTTTCATCGCCCTGGACGCCGACGGAACGGATCGCTGCCGGAAGGACGGCGAAGGACTGCCAGATGGTATTGTCGAGACCATGCTTATGGATGACATCTCTCACGATGAAGTCCGCACGGCGCAGGATATCGAGACGTTCCGGGGTGATGTCGCCGATGATACGGATGGCAAGGCCCGGTCCCGGGAATGGCTGACGATTAACGACTTCTTCCGGAAGGCCCAGCTGACGGCCGAGCTCGCGGACTTCGTCTTTGAAGAGTTCACGAAGCGGTTCGATGAGGGAGAATTTCATATCCTTCG
>CAKRPJ010000097.1:0-3309 GCA_934376955.1 uncultured Lachnospiraceae bacterium
CAGATGCATGGTATGAATTGATCCATGAATAAGAAAAGTCCTACTGATGTGATCAGTGGGACTTTTTACGTGGAGGAAACGGCGGGCTGCTTATTTGATCTTATTCAGCAGGGCTGCGAGTTCTTCTGCAGTAGGGTCTCCTTCTGCTGGCGTCATGATGGCTTGATTGCCCAGCATGACAGTACCATTAACGACTTCCGCTGGCTTGCCTGCCTGCCCATGGGCATACGCTGAGACCAGATTTCCCATGACGAAGTATTTTCGCTCTGCGCTACTCATGTCAGCAGCTGGCACTGGTGTTACGAAATCTTTCTTATTTACCTGCACGGTATCTGAATCTTTCTTAATTGTGACGTGTTTCCCTGAAAGTTCAGTCAGTTTCTTTTCGTAGTTGTCCCTACGCTGCGCGTTGGAGGGATGATCCGATGGGCTGAAGATTTCACCAACGAAGCTTGCACTGTTATCTCCCATTTTCTCGATGACTCTTTGCCAGATGGCGGCGGTGGCGCCTGGGTTGTAGCCTGCATGGTAGATGTAGTCAAAGGAGAGGTTATCCGCTTCCCATTCATCCTTTCGCCCAATCTGGACGGTCTTGACCTGGTTGACAGCCAGATCCATTACTGTATCAGATAGCGCGGTCCCGCTCAAAGAACCAGAGATAATTGCAGCTCCATAATCTGTCTTTGCTCTCTTTAGAAGCGCATTGGCTACATGTTTTTTCTGCCCATGTCCCATTTCATGCCCCAAAACAACAGCTACTTCATCAGGATTGGTGGTCAAGTAGAACATGCCGATATTGACGCACATGACATGGCCATAGGAACAGAAGGCGTTAAAATTGGGGTCAGGGCACATAAAGTACAGATAAGGCATATCATTGATGGTTGGATCCACCTCAGCGATGCCTTGACTAAGACGGCTCATAATGTCATCAAGCTGAGCATTATAATAGTCATTGTAGGCAACGCCATAGGTTTCTTTCATGTTTTCAAAGACTTCTTGCCGCCCTTCTTCCGTTTCATTTTTATAGTAGGCTTCATCTTCTAGCGCTTTGTACTGATGAACAGTATCTAGTACCTTTCCTGCATCGCCTAAAATGGAGCCTAAACTAAAAGCTTCAGCTCCTGCAGGCAAGACAGTAAAGAGTCCGGTTGTTAATGCAATGGCGCAGAGAGTTTTGATGGCTTTCCCTTTCATACAATTCCTCCTCTAGTAAATCGATAAAATTATTCTGATTCATATTTTAGCATGAATTTGGCTGGGATCATGATGATATGTTGTGAATAAAAAGCTGGGGAAAGCCATGGTTATCGATACTATCAAGTAAAATGTAATCTATAGAAAATTTGAGGGGAGGGGTATTGAAAAAATAAATGATGGCATATACGAAAAAATCAAAATAACATTTGACAAAAAGAAAACAGAGGGGTTAAACTACGATTAAGTATCAATTTAAGACTAACAAAGAACCAGTATTTCAAGGGGGAGTATCTATGAAAAAACAGATTATTGCCATGATGATTGCAGTCGCCGCAGCGGCTTCTGTATCTACGACTGCTGATGCCAGCTGGCTCAGCAAGGTATTGAACAGCCTGCCAAGCTCCAGTGGGAGTAGCACTAGCACATCCAGCTCGACCGTCAAGCGTGGTCATCACTGGAGCAAGGTGTATGAGACAGAAAATTATACGATCTACATTGATACCAACTCGATGGAAGCGACCGGAGAAGCACAAAATAGGGAGATCAGTGCCTGGTTTAAAAGAGAATATACCCCGGAAGGCTCCGCTTGGTTAGGAAATAACAGTTCAGGAAAAGTTAAGCCAGACGTGATTACTTATTCTGTATATCAAGCAACATATGGTACTTATAGATCGTATTTTTCTATGCCATGGTACTATTATGATGTGAATGGACATTTGATTTTTAAAGCTAATTGGGTAAATTATTTGGGAGATATGTATGATGAAGTTGGATTTGGAGATTATGTTCCGGAAAGCAAGAATGAACAGATCAAAGATATCCTCTTCAATGCTGTAGGTTGGAACTACTGAGAAAGAGAAGCTACGCAGAAAATCTTATTTCCTCTCTTTCTATGAAAGAGGCCTCGCCCTGTTCCTCGTATTTCCTTACCCAGTCACGAAGACTCCGCTCAGATATCCCATTCGCTCTGGCGATTTGTCGGTAAGATCCTTTGCTGGAAAGATATTCGCTCACTCTGGCAAGCATCAAATCTGCTGAATGTTTCCTTTTAGCCATTAAAAAAATCCCCCTAAAGCAGTTTGGTTATTTACCTTGTCTGCTTTAGGGGGATCATATCATAATGGGGGCGCTTTTTGTTCGGCAAGGGGATAATATATCCGTAAAACCATTTAAAATCAAAAGTTTACGGCATGATAAACAAAGATGGGAGTGAATGTGATAATAGAAAGGCCACTATATCTATATATAGAAAAATCATGGCGTATGTGGATACGCCATTCGTGAAGATCCTGACGGTGGTGTGTCGTTCGGGCAAGTCAACCATCTTGAAAATAATCATGGAGCGGCTGAAAACAGAAAGGTATATACCGGAGAGTGCGATCATCAGTTACCGCTATACCTCATGGAGTATGAGGACATGACCGCGAAAGAGATGTATGCTGACCTGAGAGCCAGATTGTCTAGAGAGGGCAGGAGCTATCTCTTTCTGGATGAGGTGCAGGAAATCGATGGCTGGGAGCGGGTGGTGAATTCACTTTTGCAGGATTTCGATGTGGATATGTATGTGACCGGTTCGAATTCACGCAGGATGGAGCGGAGATTTTCACATATCTCACGGCGGGCCAGATCTCCTTCAGGTATTTTCCATTTCCTTTGGGGCGTACCTAATGAGCAAGCCGATATACATCTGCGAGGGATACGAAGGCAGAGCTGGTGAATGATGCGCGGCTTAGCGGATTTCCGGCAACGCATCTTGAGCCTTATTCACAGGCTTAGGATATGGTGCGCCTGCCGGAGTAGAAGAGGCGTGACTACAGGGCGTATGTGGGAAAAACATCGGAGGGGAGAGCCGTCCAAGCCCAAAGCCCTAACTTTAATAGAATTTCAAGAGGGGACATTTTCGGTGCAAATGGGGTGCAGTGTTTTTGAAAATGCCCCTTATTTATTGCATTCAGATCGCGTTGATTATGACAGCCACATCCGAGGAGACAGTATCCTTACGCAGACTTCTCCTGTTTGCAAACCACTATTCATTGGAATTTTTATTCACAATCTATTCTCTCTATTTTAAAGATGACAGGTCTTGTTCCATCGTTGCAGCAGGCAATC
>CAKRPJ010000098.1:0-3238 GCA_934376955.1 uncultured Lachnospiraceae bacterium
CGATTATCAGGAAATACTCAGGCTCTGCTTCAAGGAAGATTATTTTGTCCAAGAACAATGACGATTTTACAGTAATAGGTGCAATTTTAACAGCCATTCAAAAATATTGCGAATAAGAATTTTAAGAGAGTGTATAAATTCTCATAAGAAATTTTTGAAAACATATTGACAATTAGGGCAAAATGTAGTAATATTAACACACACAATTATATCGATAATAGATATAATATTGTAAAAATACCAATTTTTTCTAAAATACAATGGAGGTATGGTCTATGAAATTGTGGAAAAGAGGCGTTTGTAGCTGTCTTGCTTTTGCAATAGTGCTTGCGGGACTTAAGAGAATACTTCTCAGCTGTATGTAGGTCTTATCGGCTTTTGGGTTACATATAAAATTTTAGGATTGAAAGATCGCTGTTATTAGCGGTCTGTCAATCGATATAATAAATAATTATCGGAGCGTTTTATGAGAAAAAATTTAGAGGTTAGGGGAAAGGAATTATTCCTTGACGGTAAAAAAATACATATTTTATCTGGAGCTATTCATTATTTCCGAGTGGTGCCTGAATATTGGGAGGATAGGCTCAAAAAGCTTAAAAATTGCGGGCTTAATACGGTTGAAACCTATGTTCCGTGGAATTTGCATGAACCCGAGGAGGGCGAGTTTTGCTTTGCAGAAATGTGCGATATGGAACGCTTCTTCCAAATAGCCGATGGGCTTGGACTTAATGTTATTGTACGCCCCTCGCCTTATATATGTGCCGAATGGGAGGGCGGCGGCTTACCTTATTGGTTGCTTCGCTATAATGATATAAGATTACGTTGCTCTAATAAGCTGTATTTTGAAAAGATAAAGGATTATTGCGGTGCAGATCGAAAACGAATACGGCAGCTTCGGCAACGATAAGGAGTATATAACCGAGCTTTATAGGTTAATGTTGTCTTATGATCTGGACACTTTTTTCTTTACAGCAGACGGAACCGAAAAATATATGCTTAACGGCGGACTTACCGACGGCGTTTTCGTAACGGCTAACTTCGGCTCTGATCCGGAGGGTAATTTTAAGAGGCTTGATGAAAGACGTCCCAATCAACCTCATTTTTGTATGGAATACTGGTGCGGCTGGTTTGACCATTGGGGTGAAAAACCTCATAAGCGCGACGCGGAGGATATTGTCGCTCCGCTTAAGCGTATGCAGGAACGCGGAGAGCATTTTAATATATATATGTTCCACGGAGGAACAAATTTCGGCTTTATGAACGGCGCAAATTATGCCGACACCTATCAGCCTACGGTCACAAGCTATGATTACGGCGCTTTTTTAACCGAAAACGGTGAGTACACCGAGCAGTACAGACTTCTTAAAAACGAGCTTTCGCGTTATCGTGAAGATCCTGACCTTCCTTGCAAGCCGATACCTTTGCGCTCTTACGGAGAAATAAGACTGACAGAATCTGCGCGGCTGTTTGATAATTTAGAGCGCATTTCAGCCTTAACAGAGGATACTGTTCCTCGCTCCTTTGAGGAACTGCGCCATCCTTACGGCTTTGTGCTGTACCGCACTAAGGTCGCGGCGGACACAACGGTTGACAGACTAAACCTTAACAAGGTGCGCGACCACGTTTGGGTATATGCGGACGGAAAGCCATTAGGAATAATTGACCGTATGGGTATTAGCAATGATGAAATCTGGCTCGGCGGTAATGAAAATGAGGTTACGCTTGATTTACTTGCGGAAAATCTCGGAAGAATCAATTACGGTCCGAAACTTTTAGACAAAAAAGGAATAGATTTTCCCGTTATGATAGGTCAGCAACAGCAGTTTGGATATAAAATGTATCCAATCGATTTTGAACGCATTTCAGAGCTTGAATTTAAAGAGGGCGCGGTCTCGGACGGAACTCCCGTTTTTCTGTACGGCGAGATGTACGCCGATGAATGTGCTGATACATTTCTTGATATGTCGGGCTTCACAAAGGGCTGTGTTTTTATAAACGGCTTTAATCTTGGTAGATACTGGAATATAGGTCCTACACTTGATTTGTATATCCCCGCACCGCTTATTAAAAAAGGGAAAAATGAAATTGTGGTTTTTGAAACAGAGAGATTTGAGAGAGATTATATTACCGCAAACGATTACAGAGTGAAAAGAGAGGAAGACAAATGACACATATCACACCTAAACCGTTATACTGTAATACAACGGGAGGAACCGTGCCGTTCGGTGCGGAAACCGTATTTTCAGGGGATTTTGAGGAAATATTTCAGGTGCTCCGCGAATTTATGCCGAAGACGGGCGGCGGAAATAAAATAATATTTGTAAAGGATAGCATTCTTGAAAAAGAGGAATACCGAATAGAATGCGGCGAAAAGGATATAACGGTTTTCGCCGCGGATAAGTCGGGCGCTTTTTACGCAGTTATGTCGCTTATACAGTTAAATATGGGCAGAAAAAGCCTTCCGCAGGTTATAATTTCGGATAAGCCGAGGTTTTATCACCGCGGGTTTATGCTGGATTGCTCCCGTCATTTCTGGACGGTTGAAAAAATTAAGAAAATACTTGATTTTATGGCGCTTATAAAAATGAATGTCTTTCATTGGCATTTGTCCGACGATCAGGGCTGGCGCATTGAGATTGAAAAATATCCGCTTTTGACTGAAAAGGGAGCGATTCGCAGGGTAACAGACCTTAATAAGAACTGTTCGGGACATTATGCGCCCCAGACGGTCGGTACCGAATACGGAAGAGGACTTTTTTATACCAAGGCACAGGCAAAGGATATTGTTGATTACGCGGCTGAGCGGTTTATAAAGGTTATACCCGAAATAGATATGCCGGGTCATATGTCGGCGGCGATAGCCTGCTATCCCGAGCTATCCTGCACAGGTGAAAAAATAGAGGTGCCGGACGAATGGGGAGTGCTTAAAAATTTAGGCTGCCCCGGTAAGCAGGCGCTTTATACCTTTGCAAGAGATATAATTGACGAGCTTTGCGAGATTTTTCCGTCCGAATATTTCCATATTGGCGGGGACGAGGTGCTGACCGAGCCTTGGGAAAGCTGTCCTGACTGTCAGCGCCTTATGAAAGAGAAAAAACTTGAAAGCCCGCGCGATATTCAGGGGTATTTTAACGATGTTATTGCGGATTATCTTGCTCAAAAAGGTAAGGTGCTTGTAGGCTGGAACGAGATTTTGAATTCGAATTTTGCCGCACCTGATAAAATGGTCGGTCAGTGG
>CAKRPJ010000099.1:0-3225 GCA_934376955.1 uncultured Lachnospiraceae bacterium
CTATTATCTCATCCATGCGCGATTCCCTCACATAAAATAGGCTCAGCGTTAATCGTCTGGCTCATATATCTCGTCGAGGTTTGGAAATAATTCTTCTTTCTATACTTCAATAGGAAATGTTTTGAATCTCATCCATCAGTCTCACTCCCCCAAGGGCCACCAGTAGCAGTCCTCCGCTGACAGCGGGCAGCGTATAGGCAGGCCAAAACTCGGTTGCCATTCCTGCCAGAATCAGCGACACTGGAATCAGAATGTACGACATGGCGGTCAGTGTTCCCAGCACTTTTCCCCGCAAGCAGTCATCCACATAGAGTTGGAAAGTGGTAATGGTCTTGACGTTAATGGCTACACTCAGCCAGCCAACGGCGAACTCCAGGGCACATAATGCAGCCACTGTCCCAATGAAATGACATGGCAGCAGTGCAACCACGCAAATCAAAAACATCACCACACCGATGCTCCCAACTTTTCCATAGGGATACCGCAGATCGGTTTTGCAGGGATGCTTGGCTTGGTAGAGAGCGCTGAGTACCGAACCGATCCCCAGGCAGCTTGTAATCAAGCCATAGCCGCCGGAGGAGATCCCCAGCGTATTTGTTACAAGAAACGGCACCGCTACACTGATTCCGGCGGTAACGCAAAAATTGGTTAGGGCGTCACCGAGAAGGAAAGGCCGGAACTCTTTGTGCCCAAGCAGCCACAACAAGGTCGATCTTTGCTCAACAACAGGAGGGTGCGGTTGTTCATGTTCTGCATGATTCACCATCTTTTCTCTATGTCTGTAAATAGCTCTGCATTCTCAATCAGATCATCACCCACATATTTCAGTCCTAAGAGAATATCTTTCCCGTTCATAAGTTGATGCCCCCCTTTTTCCAGGCACGTACATAGCTTCGCTCTGGTTCGATTCAACCGCATCTGTACGGCTCCTTCACTGATACCATACCGGGTGGCGATTTCTGCAATGGTGTCCACATACCAGTACCGACGCAGAAAAACCATCTGATCTTCCGGTGCCAGTGTGCGAAGGAAATGGTCCAGAATCATCCCCAATTCCTTGGCTTCTAACGCCCTGTCCCGGGATTGGTCTGGAATACACATCTCCATTTTCTCAGTCAGGTTGACAACTTCCGCATTCCGTTTGGCTTTATTTTTCCAATCCTGCTTTTTTCGTGCAAAATTCGGGAAGGCTTTAGCCAGGTATGCAAAGAAATACTGAGGCCTCTGGGGAGGAATCGTATTCCATGACTTCAGATTATTCACCGTCATTTCTCCATGTCTGTAAATTGCTCTGCATAAACTGTCTGGCTTTTTACGCTGCGTTATGTGTGTTTTATCCTGTAACAATTTGCATATGCCCTGCGTCCATCTCGCAAACAGTATCGCAGAGAATATCTATATCTGCTTGGTTATGACTTGCCAAAAGAATTGTTTTACCCTCTGATTGAAGGTCTTGTATCAGATGACGCATCTGGGCAACACCGGTTTTGTCCAATCCATTAAATGGCTCGTCTAAAATCAGAAGCGATGGGTCTTCCATAATTGCCTGCGCGATACCCAGCCGCTGGCGCATACCAAGGGAATATTTGCTTACGGTCTTTTTCAGGTCAGGATCCAGCCCCACTCTGCGCAGGCTGCTGCGAATTTGTTCTTCGCCTATTTTGCCGCGCAGGGAAGCAAGCAGCTTTAGGTTTTTCAATCCAGTGAGATTTGGCAAAAAGCCGGGGGTTTCGATAATGGCTCCTAAGTTCTCTGGAAAGTCCATGTCCTTTCCCACTTCCTTTCCGTCCACCAGAACCCTGCCGGTGGTGGGGCGCAGAAATCCGCAAATACACTTCATCAGTACCGTTTTTCCGCTTCCGTTATTGCCAACGATTCCGTGGATTTTTCCCGGTTCAAATTCCCTGGTGATTCCGTGAAGCACTTCTTCAGCCCCGAACGACTTTTTTACGTCCATGATCTGTATCACGTATTCCCCTCCGTTCCTGTGAAAATAAAGCTGTAGCTTCGCACCAGCTTCAGAGAAATCCCAAAGCACAGTGCAATCAGTAAGGCAAAGATCACAAGGGTATCCCCCATTCTCGGCAAATTGTCATAGCCGAAATTGTGCATGTGAAAGGTAGCGTGATTCAGGGGAGATACCCAGCCCACGATAATGTTCGCAACGTAGCCTTCCTGCTCGGACAGCTTCAGCATGGTTTTGATGGTATCCGGCGAGAGAAGGAAGCCAAAGAGGCTGAAGCCAAAAACACTTACCATGCCTGCCAGCTGCCCTTTCCAAAGGTGGAACAGGAGCATGATGAAGGCCATCAGCAAGCTGTAAAGGAGCATTAGTAGGAGAATTTTCGCGGCGCATTCATAAGGTGTTACCATTTCCATTGCCTTCTGTGCTGCCGGAACGGCAATCGCTTTTCCCGCGTCGGAAAACCCCAGCATAACCGCCGTTGGGCTCCATAGATTGCCGATAAAAGAGTTTTCCATGCAGACAAATGCTGTGGAGAGCATCACAAACAACAGGTACAGCGATGTTGCGCCAACAATATAAATTGCTTGGCCGATCAGCCAGACCGACCTGCTTGTCCGCATCAGGTAAAACGGCGTTCCGCTGGAAAGAAAGGGCATATCCGAAAAGAGGAACACCAAAAGTAAGGATGCAAGCAAAATGGAATCACTGTCACCAAATGTCCAGATAAACGGCTCCAGTAATTGTGTTGTGGTTCCATACCTCCGGGCGAATAGCACCACCTTGTTAGACAGTAAAAAGCAGAGGATAAAGGCCAGCACAAATGTAATCACAACGCGGGGATTTCTGTGCCACTGGCGGAAATTGTATCCAGCCACGGAAAATGCCTGTTTAATCTTCTTCATAGGTTTCTTAACCTCCTTCCGGCGGAATAAAGAAAGGCCAGAGAAACCGACACAGACAATATCAGGAGAATACCAATGCCCCAGATTTCGGTTGCCGGGTCCATCCATATTTTGGGATTTAGAAAAGGTATCCCCTTAAAATATCGCTCGCTTAGAATAACAAGCACATAAAAGAAGATGAATGGGGTGGCATAGGCCATATGCTTACTGTTGGCCAATGCCGCTGCCGTCATGCCAATGAGTGACCAGAACGCTCCAGTGAAAAACAGGAGCATACAGCTTTTCAGAATCCAGCGGATTTCAGAAGAGAAAGCAGTCAGAGATCCCAGGTATGAGATCTTCGGCAGAAACACCAGG
>CAKRPJ010000100.1:0-3067 GCA_934376955.1 uncultured Lachnospiraceae bacterium
CGATTATAGACGTGTCTGTCAGGGGCGGATTAATGGGGCTCCATATCGCAGACCAGAGAGAATCAGGCGTAAAGGTCAGATGGTTATTATGAATGACTGCTGGATCGGTGATGATGTTACAATAATGAGCGGGGTAACGATTGGCAATGGCGCTGTCGTGGCAGCGGGAGCAGTTGTTGTGAAGGATGTGCCATCATATGCGATTGTGTCAGGGAATCCTGCAAAAGTAATTGGCTATCGTTTTGAAGAGAAACAAATAGAAGCGCTGGAACTGATCCGGTGGTGGAATTGGACTACAGAGAAGGTACGTGCTGCGGCTGGATTGCTGTATGGAGATATAGATACCTTTATAGAGATATTTCTGCCGGATGCACAGCGGGAACTTCAACAGATTCCGATGGCGGATATTATTCCAATGGAGAAGACAAAGTCCGGACCAGATCGGAGATTGTTGTATATACCGGATTTTGAACAGGATTATCCGACATATCCAAATGTGATTGAAGCATTTGTAAATAGTTATGCAGATACGAATTACGAACTTTTGCTGTATATCAGGGAAGATACTGATCTGCAGGAAAAGTTAGAGAGATTAGATGATATCTTCTCAAAGTATGAGGATGTGGATTGCTATGTGAATCTATTTGTTGCCAATCTTGAAGATGAGAGGAGCTTGTTTGGGCAGGTAGATGGATATATTACGAATCGTAGTACGGACAATGTAAGATATATGGATATGGCAGATCTGTATGGAATTTCTTGTATCTCGGGTGTTGATGTGCCAATGTTTGCTGAACAGGTTACAGAGCGCATGTGTAGAACACAGACAGATAAAATGCAGATAGATGAACTGGAACGGAAGGTCGGCGAATTACAGACGATGCTTTCGAATCTTACGAATGCGTACAAGCAGCAGATTGCACAGCTGTCGACGAATCAATATGCTATGAATCTGTCTGTGGACAATCTGAAATACGAAGTGCTTGCCACACAGGATAAGCTGCAGTTGCCAACGATACGATCAGGTCAGGAAGCAATTGATAAAATCATATCTGAGCGGAAGTCTATGGCTCGGTTCGGGGATGGTGAGTTTGCGGTAATCGCCGGTGTAAACCGGCAGAAGTTTCAGCATGCGGATGCGGAGCTTGCCAGACGGCTTATGGAAGTTTTACATATGGAGAATGAGGAAGTTTTATTGGGGATTCCGGATATTTATGGGGATTTATCCAAGTATAATACGGAATGTCGATATAACATTCGGGCATATCTGACGGAAGAGGTGCGCAAGCAGAATTATGATTTGTTAGATATGGATCGGACATATTACGATGCATATGTGACGCGCCCGTATGCCAGTTATCTTGATAATAATACAGACGCACCGAAACAGAGATTTGATGCGTTGAAGAAGATATGGCAGGGGCGGAACCTGGTGATTGTGGAAGGGGAGAAAAGTCGTCTAGGCATCGGAAATGATTTGTTTGCTGGAGCGAAAAGCATTGTAAGAATTTTGGGACCGGCAGAACATGCATTTGATCGATATGAGGAATTGCTTGCAGAAACCAAAAAGCAAGGCAAGGATAAGTTGGTGCTGGTTGCACTTGGACCAACAGCAACGGTTCTGGCATATGATTTGGCACATGACGGATATCAGGCGTTAGATATCGGTCATGTGGATATTGAATATGAATGGTTCTTGGCTGGAAAAGGCAGAAAAACTGAGGTAAAGACAAAGTACAACAATGAGGTTGCCGGGGGAGATCAGGTGGAAGATATTCACGATGCAGAATATGAGAGTCAGATCATCGCGAGATATGTCTGATTTGATAGCGGAGGTATCGGCTGTCAGCATAAATGTAAGGTAAAAATAATCCAGCCGGGATTAAATAATCCCGGCTGTTTTTAACATTGTCACTATTCTCACATCGTAACTGTGATATTCTTTCACTTTCTCGTATCCATTCTTCGCGATCTGTTCCCGTTCTTCATCATGTGCCAGATAATAGTCGATTTTGGCGAGCATATCCGGGATGCTGTCATAGAGGACGATATCTTCGTCCGGGACGAAAATCTCCGGGATTTCAGCCTGATAATTCGACAGTACAAAGCCGCCACATGCCATCAGGTCAAATATACGGAGTGGCAGTCCGGTTTTGATCGGGCGGTTCGTCATGTTCAGGTTGATCTTGCTGCATTTGATGATCTGCGGCATCATATTGTTGGAATCTGCGCCGCCACGACATCTGACATGTTTTAATGGTGAGGTATCAGTCAGCGTCCACAGGTCAAATTGATAGTTGATTCCCTGCTTTCGTAATTCCCCAAAATGCGCGCTGATTGCATTGCAGGTGCGGATGCGTTCCTGTTCGGTGCATTTGTAACCGAGATAGGTGTCGGCGACGATGCCTTTCACATCTTCCGCGTAGTCTTCGCCAAGCGGTGCCCAATCAGCATATTTCCGGAACTCTTGCGCCCATTCGTCGGTGATGGAATCCTCCAACAGATTGTAACCATAGACATTTAACTGGGCATTGATCAGTCCATCGACATAGCCGCGCATCGCATCCGGCAGGTCTTTCTCAATCGAGTTATAGCGGGTTTTCTCAGAGTATAGCGAACCGACGAAGGATATGTCACAGTCGTATCTGCGATGATCGTCGGCAGTTACTTTCACTGCATCCCATGTTGCAACATCTGCGCCCATTGGCAAATGGAAGATACAGTCCGGGTTGGCAGGGGTGAATTTCTCCCATTGCATACGATCTAAGACGAAGATCCGGTTTGTTGGGTAGGCAATCGTCTCGGAATAGAGCTGGAAACTTGGGCAGTCGACCGTCCATGATAGATACGGGAGTTTAAAAACCTTACAGCAGCGTGCGATAATTGGCTGGAAATTCACAGTAAATACGCAGGATGCATCCGGATGTTTCTGAATCAGATCCGCCAGTGCTTCGAGATAGCCTTTGTCGTAGTCGACGCTCTCGAATTTACGAGTCATCGAGATAATCGTGATGCCTAACCGCTGCATTGCATTTGCAATTCCTTTTTCACAGATACTTCCCCATTT
>CAKRPJ010000101.1:0-2994 GCA_934376955.1 uncultured Lachnospiraceae bacterium
GGGCTGTCCGCCCAGGCGATGAAGTCTCCCCCCACCGCATGCATGATATTCAGAAACGACGGTGCGAGAATAATGATACGCTCCGGCTTCTTTGCAAGCACCACTTCTCTTCCCACAGCATCCGTCATGCGATAGAAAGTCTCTGTGTGTCCTCCCGTCGCCTGAGGAAATCCGCAGCCCGAAGCGACCAATAGGAAGAGCAACAGGCAGAGCGCGAGCCACTTCCTCATAGCTCCTCCTCTTAGAACTTATGCTCCCAGCCGAGAGACCAGTAGCGTCCATCCAGATAGCAGTCTGTATCCACTTTATCGAAGATATTCTGTACGCTGCCATAAATACGTGTGTCTTTATTCAGCTTACGCGTCAAGGTGAAATTCAGCGTATGATACGTCTTTCGCGGACCAGCAGAAAGAGAATTCCTTCCCTGAACAGGCGTTGCATATTTATAATTCAGTTCATCCCATAAGAGAGCACTCCATCCGATATCTTTGCCATCATCATAGGACAGCGAATATACCTGCGACAGCTTGCTTCTCTGCTCCAGATCTCTCCAATTCGAACCTTCCCCGCGCTGTTTGGCATCAAACAGCCACGTCGAATTCACCTTGAAATTCCAGCGATCATTGATCTTGACGCCCAAGGTATGCTCAAGGCCATTGAATTTAGCCTTTTCGATATTTTCACTTCTGGATGTATTCCCCATCGTCGAGATTTTTCTATATTGGATCAGATTATCCGCCGTCGTATGGAAATACGTCAGCGAGGTATTGACTGTATCCCATTCTTTTTCAAAGCCGATATCCCAACTGCTCGATGTTTCCGGTTTCAGATTCGGGTTGCCAAGCAGAGTAACCTTATTGCCGGCCATATCCATCGTGAAGTGGTAGTACAACTGCGGAATGGTAGGCGCCTTGAAGCCCTTCCCGTAATTGGCTTTGATGCGGAAAGAATCATCTGCCTTGTAGGTGACACCCAGCTTTGGAGAAGTATGGCTTCCGAACATGCTGTGATGGTCATAACGGACAGCAGGAACAATGAACCACTTGCCGATGCTGATCTCATCCTGCAGATACGCTGCATAGGTACTGATTTCCTTCTCAGAGACCTTATTCGTCAGCCCATTCTGCGTAATACTCCCCACATTTTCTGCTGCATCTCCGAGATTCGTACCATATACTTTATTCTTCGTGTATTCTGCGCCAAACGTCAGTCTATGCTGATCATTGATACGCATAGAATCTCTGCCTTCGATCGCCCAAAGCTTATTGGAATTGGTATTGAATTCATACCCGCCTCTCCCATTCATCATACCTAGGATCATACCGGAGTAGCGGCTATCCGAAGTCGGAATTGAGGATACTTTGGTGGTCGTGTTGTTGCTCCATTTAAATTTACTGAGATACGTCTGGATCTGCCAGTCATTTCGATTTGTCGATCCATTCCAGCTAAGGCCATACGTTTTCTGATTGTAGTGCGCATTTCCATCGCCTTTGCTGACCTTGTAACCATAGATCTCCGGTGCTCTCCCCGACTGATGAAGCATTCCTGACCAGATCCCCTGCACCATCATAGGCGGAACAGTGACAAATTCCTTGCCGTCCCCCTCTTTCGTCTGATTCTGAGAGAAGGCATCTGCATAGAAATTCAAATAGTTATGGTCGTTGAAATGATACTTCGCATCAAAATTATAGGTCTGCGCTGTCCCATGATAATTCGTCCATACGCTATTTTCATCCCGATCTGTTCTTTCCCGATTGAACCGCATATCCAGCGTTGCAGAGAACTTCCCGATCTCCCCAGAGTCCAAATGCCACCAGTTCGTGAAATCTTCACTGCTGTTCACGAGTCCCGTGCGTACTTCTGCCTCTTTCGAGCCCTTCGTGATGATATTGATGACACCGCCCATAGCCTCTGAGCCATACAGCGCACTCGAAGGACCCTTGACGATCTCGATTTTCTCGATATTATCCACATTGATGCGATCGAGCGCATTCGCATTCCCGAGGCCCGAGCCATCCGCTTCGTTCGCCACGCGGTGACCATTCACCATGATAAGCGACTTATCCGTACTCATCCCGCGGACGATGATCTCATGACCGCCGCCACGCACCTTTTTCGTCATGGTGATATTCGCAAAGTCTGTGATCGCATCCCGCAAATTCGTCGCACCGCTCTTCTTGATATCCGAGCTCGTGATGATCTGCGTAGACGCCGGCACATTCTTCACATCATTCTCTGTGCGCGTCGCTGTGACGACGACAGCATCGAGCGTATACAGTGGAAGGGCTTCTTCGGCAAACGCAAGCCCCCCCGGCAACATGGATACCAATACAGCAGCAGTCAGCAGCTTCTTTCCATAGACTGTTCTCTTGTTAGTCATTTTTATCTCCTCTATAAATGCTATAAAACGGAACAGTTTCCTCTCAGCAGTCTTCCCTATTCTCTGATGAGATATAACTATGACAATTATATATCATATTTTATTTAGTTACAATTATTCGTTAATTCTTTATTTTATAAATTTAATTAAATGCATTTTGAAGTCAAAAAAGCATACTCTCATGATAAAAAATCATAAAGGGATACCAAAAACTCGGAGCTGTGAAAAATGTTAAATCATTTTTTTAGCCCCTTCTCTTCGATTTCCATTCTTAAGAATATGATAAAGGGTGCCAAATGATATGATTACTCATCACTGCAACATGAACCATCACACTTTTCCTCTCACTCATACTGCATACTATACGGCACCTGCGTATTTTCTTCCAGCCATCTCGCAACGGCAAGGCCTCGGGTATGTACGACCACATTTCTTTCCGCCTCAGACAGCAGCGATAATTCTCCATACGTCATCAACTGCCCGCCAGGAATGAACAATACATTCTCCCAGCTTTCATCGGACGCAGAATCCAGGATGCACGGACCGATCACATTGATTTTCCCCGCCTGCTTCTTCTCTGAAAAGTGAGGCACTTTACGCAGCAGAGAAATCAT
>CAKRPJ010000102.1:0-2992 GCA_934376955.1 uncultured Lachnospiraceae bacterium
GCCATAACGGTGTCCCCGTTGCAAAACTTAGCTCCGCCGTTAAACTCGGCTTTTTCCGTCTCTGGAATCTTTTTCGTAAACGGCTTTAATTTGTCCATTGCAACCTTCGTTGCAATGTCGCCCTTTTTGAGGCTCAAGCGAGGATTAAAGTCAATAAAGTCGGCAGCGCGAATTGTCCTCCACTCAGATGTCATATCCAATCGCCCCCAATCGTTCTTTGATTTGAGCTTCAAGCTCATGAGACTTAGTGAAAAGTTCAGACAGTTCAGAAGTCAGACGCCCCATTTTCACTTCAAACGGCTCACCGTCATACTCTTGTTCCTCAATGCCAACATAGCGTCCCGGAGTGAGAATGTAATCCTGCTTTGCAATGTCCTGAGTAGTAACAACCGCACAGAAGCCTTTCTCGTCTTCAAGTGTTCCTTCAACGAAGGCATTGTAGGTGTCAGCAATTTTTCTGATGTCTTCATCCGTCAGCTCACGCAGCTTCCGCGTGACCATAGTGCCGAGTTTCCGTGCGTCGAT
This sequence comes from uncultured Lachnospiraceae bacterium, assembly GCA_934376955.1. Taxonomy (GTDB): domain Bacteria; phylum Bacillota; class Clostridia; order Lachnospirales; family Lachnospiraceae; genus CAKRPJ01. The sequence goes on from CAKRPJ010000102.1 coordinate 526, forward strand.
GAATAGCGTCTTTCCTTTCTGTTTCTTGTTCTTTGCAAGGAACCAGAGCGATACCGGAATCTGCGTCGTGTAGAATAACTGCGTCGGCATTGCGACGATACAGTCCACAAGGTCGGCATTGATAATGTTCTTGCGGATTTCACCTTCACCGCCGGACTGTGAGGAAAGCGAACCATTTGCAAGCACCATGCCGATACGTCCATTCGGAGCGAGATGCCAGATCATGTGCTGCAACCACGCGAAGTTTGCGTTGCCAGCAGGAGGCGTACCATACTGCCAACGGACATCATCAACAAGTTTATCTGCACCCCAGCCGGAAAGATTGAAGGGAGGATTCGCCATAATGAAGTCTGCTTTGAGCTGCGGGTGACAATCGTTAAAGAATGTGTCCGCATTAAACTTGCCGAGGTCGGCTTCTATACCACGAATGGCAAGATTCATCTGAGCCATCTTCCATGTAGTCGGGTTGGAGTCCTGACCAAAAACGGAAATCTTGTTGATGTTGCCGCCGTGATTCTCAATGAACTTTGCAGACTGTACAAACATACCGCCAGAGCCGCAGCAAGGGTCATAAACACGTCCGTTGAACGGTTGCAATACCTCAACGAGAGTCCGCACGACACAGGCAGGGGTATAAAATTCACCGGCAAGCTTTCCTTCCTGCTCAGCAAACTTAGAGAGGCAATATTCGTATGTACGACCAAGAATATCCTTGCTGTTTCCATGATCGACCATCTGAATGTTGGTGAAAAGATCAACCACTTCACCAAGTCGCCGTTTATCCAGCTCTGGACGAGCAAAGTTCTTGGGAAGAATATCTTTGAGACGCTTGTTTTCTTTCTCAATGCTACGCATGGCATCGTCGATTACCGTGCCAATTTCTGGCGTGTGCGCAGCAGCGGCAATTACACTCCATCTTGCATTTTCAGGAACAAAGAAAATGTTTTCAGCAGCATATTCATCCTGATCCTCCTCAAATCCAGCTCCTTCATCCACAAGTTCCTGGTGTTTGGTCTCAAAACGGTCAGAGATATACTTTAAGAAAATCAGTCCCAGAACGACTGATTTGTACTCGGATGCATCGATATTTCCACGCAAAACGCAAGCTGCATCCCAGATTTGTTTTTCAAAGCCGATATTGCTTGTACTATTTTCAGCCATTTCAACAACCTCCATGGTTATCTTGTATCTCATACTGTTACAAGAGCTGTAGCGAAAGAATCTATTCTCAGTCCATTCACAGATCAGCCTTTGCATTGCTATCGGGAGGATAATACGGGGGTTCCTATATTCTATCCTCATAATATGCTCTGTTCTGCACATTTACAATATGATACACAAATTTACCTCCAATTGCAATCACTCTATGCACAGTTTCACAAAAAAGGTGTACGTCCGAGGTTTCTCACCAATACAATGTGTAATCGTGCGGTACATTTGCAGATTCCTATGTAGGGAGTTATAATGTGCTTATCATACAAGTTATCAATGGAGGGACACATATGGAAATCACCTATACCCGTGTTGGAGACTATTACCTTCCAAATCTGGTTGCACCGGAAAGCCCCAAGGTAGGTCGCTGGGGAATGCTGCGCTTCAACTATTTAAGGAATCATCGTGAGGCACTTTATACCATCATGCTTATGGAGAACACGCTGAATCCCCATCTGGAAGAAGTTGACCGCCAGGCGCAGGAAATGGAGCAGCGACTCATTTCCCAACTGGCACAGCAGGAAGGCGTTACCGAGCGGCTGAAAGCAGAACACCAAATGGAATGGGTTGCCCGGATGAACAACATTCGGCACCGGGCCGATGAGATTGTTCTGAATGAACTGATTTACGCCTAGAACACGGATCTTTATGAAAAAACGACAGACAGATTGGCATTTGCTCCAGTCTGTCTGTCGTTTCTTTTTTGTATCCGATATTCCTATCCAAAAAGCTCCTTGTTCTTCTGCCCCAGCAGAGACTTCAAATTCACAACCGCAACCGTGTCCAGATTCCGAAGCTGCTCTACATAATTGCAGGCTCTGCCAGCTGAGAAAAGAAAGTAGATATTCTCGTAAAATGGACGGACCGCAGTCGTTGCAGTCTCGATTCTTTGAAATTCAGCTTTGGGAAAGCCCTCTCCAATATCATCCCAGATCTTTACATAAATCGTGTGATCCTTTGTTTCCTGCACATAATCAAAGTGAACACCGTTGACTGTTACACTCTGCTGCTTTGGGTCATCAAAACCTAGAATTTCATCCCAGTAATAGTCGCCGTAGTTTTTCTTCATCCATTTCCAGCATACCGTTTTGAAATATTCCGCAACAATTGAGTGGTCGATATCATTTGCCAGCAGCTGCAAACAGTCCCCCTCAAGTGGTTTCAGGCGGCATCCTTGAGACGGAAACACATACCGAAACCACGTCTTCCAATAGCCGCCTTTTGGATAGTAGTGCGTTCGGATGTGTCCGGCGGT
>CAKRPJ010000103.1:0-2946 GCA_934376955.1 uncultured Lachnospiraceae bacterium
GTTGGCTAAACCTTGGATAAACCGGAATCCCACCGGCTTGACTACACACCCTTAGCTGGGCGCACAACTGGAAGTTAATTCTTCTTAAATAGTATATTGTTTACCTGCTCTGTAAGGTATAACTCCGTGTCTGTCTCTAACAGATTATAGCTGTCTATCACAGTTTTATCATGCTTTTTCAGCACTTCCTCGTATCCGTAAGCCGTATCCTTCTTCTTTGGAAAACGTATTGAGCTGTTGAAACTGTCTACAGCCATGAGCCCTTGTCTGCGACAGATATCTGTCCATTCATCCCTTGTATAAAACTTGATATGACCGTCTTTCTTAAGACGCATGTAATCGTCAACGAATCTTTCCGTATCACACTCATTAGGGCATGGATCCGATATGAACAGCATCCCGTCACTTTTCAAAACCCTGCTCACCTCTTCAATACTATGCTCTATATCCGGGAAATGATGCAAAGCATATCTTGTCACAACCAGATCAAAGGTATTCGCATCAAAAGGAAAATCAATGCCATCATAACTTACAAATGACAGATTTTTTATCCCTTCAGCGACTGCTCTTGTCCGATTTGCTTCTAGTGCTGAATTTACAATATCCAATCCGATCACATCACAGCAGGGATTGTTCTTCGCAATCGGAAATGAAAGATATCCGCTCCCGGTTCCAAGGTCAAGTATCCTCATATCTTTATTCACCTTAATAAAGCTTAAGATTCTCTCCAGGTGTTCTGAATCCTGCGTCTGCCTGTTATAAAAATCTCCTGCAGCAAAGCTTTTTTCGAATTCTTTTCTTGTGTCAGCAATACTTGATCTTATATCCATCACAGATGTTTCTCCATAACGTCAAAGCACAGATAATCCCCGTTTTCGGTTTCAATCATGTTATATTTTGTGGCTACATAACCACGTTTAAGATATATTTGTTTAGCCGGTAGTGATGCATCAAGAATAATACGATCAAACTCCTTACTTATCATTTCTTCAGCAAAATTCATTAGAGCTCTACCATATCCCTTGTGTTGAAAATCCGGGAGGACAAATAGCCTGTTAATCTCATTATCGGAAACGATGATGGTTCCAATTACAATCTCATCTACTTCAAGTACAAATACTTTTTCAGCATCAATGTCTGCTTTAATTCTGTCCTCTGAATGGTGGTCGCTAAAAAACTGCACTGCTCCGCTCGGATAGTACTTGGGGTAAACTGGCCATATAGTTTTCTTGGTTATATTTTTGACAGAATCAAAATCCGTCTCTTTTGCCGCTCTGATCATTTCTTTTTCCTCTTAGGCTCCGGTAGTTCTTCATACACTGACTCAAGCAGATTCCGAAGGAATTCCTTATTCTCAACATCATCAACCAGAATCATCTCTTTTGCGCCTTCATATGGTAGTTCCATATCAGCATCTGGCATCATGACCTTAGCTGACTTTGTGGGCTTTACAAGAAAGCGGTCATCATAGATTCCACCAATTACCTTGCCACGGTAATAAAGGACATACTCCCCCATCATCGCACGATAGGATATTTCATCCAATCCTAAAAGTTGCTCCAATATGAAATCCAAATAATCCTTTGTAGATGCCATCTCGATCCCCTTTAGTCATTTATCCTGACGATTTAACTGGCCACCCCGGATTCGAGTATTTCTATTCCCGGAGCATCACAGTCTATCTCCATCAGAGCGCCGACAGGCAATACGGTCATAGGTGTTCTGTGAATGTAATCTACATTTTCCAATATAACCATATCCGGTCTGTTTACTTCCTTACATATAACCTTCAGTATCGTTTCCCTGCTGTCATCATCCATCGGACCTGTGATCACGGCTTTGGCTTTATCAAACACTCCGGCCGCAGCAAATGCACGAAGCTCATGTAATCCGGCCAGTTTACTGTCATAGATGTTACAGTGTTCCAGCGCAATAATGGAATCTTCCCAAACATCAGGCCCCGGGAAAAACTTCGTTCCCATTATCTGCCAGAGGGGTCCTCCACAAACAGGGATAACATGACCTCTGACTTTTCCAGCCCCCTGCAATACCTTGTAGCCGGATCCTATTGTCCAGGGAATCGGATCTCTTAAATCTTCGATCTCATCATTATCAGGAAAGCGTTCATACTGCACTCCATCGATCTTGTATGTGGTAGTCCAATCAATGGGCGTTGTCTTTTCTGCCGGTTTGATCTCGCCTATTACCTCAGTCGAAAACAGTGTCCGCCTGATCGCATTTTCGGTGTACTCATCAAGTTTTCCTGGCTGTGCGAGCGGTGTAAGGACTGTAGGACCGTAATAAGCACGGACTCCAGCATATGTAAACACAGCCATCCATGTGGCAATATCGGAAAAGCCCATAAATACTTTGGGATTATCATGAATGACCTTCGGATCGATATACGGAAGAACACGGTAGGAATCATCTCCGCCCTGATTGCATATGATCCCCTTGATCGAATCATCCTTCAAAGCCCACATCAGGTCTTCGGCTCTTTTCTCGGGATGCTCATAAAGGTAACTGCTTCCCTTAAGCGCATGAGGAGTTTCAACCACCTTTACATTAAAGATTCTTTCGAATCTTCTTTTACCCAACAGGTATCTTGGAAGCATATCTTCATCACCGGCACGGCCGCCCGAAATCGATATGAAAGCTACGGTATCGCCCTCGTTCAGTTTTGATGGAATAATCATTTCTTTCATTTTGCTTCCTCCTTGAATTCTGCTAGGTCTTAAATTATTTTCCTGTAGATTTTCTATGCCAAGAAAATCAACCCCCATTGCTACGTTTAACTGGAATATAATATCTCTACAAATTTGAAGTTGTTTAACTGATTCTATAATGTCCTATGATATCATCACGATGCTCCAGTATATCCTCTTCATAATATATTTGATATGGATTTGCATGATGGATAACAAAACATATACCTTTTCGATTTCT
>CAKRPJ010000104.1:0-2831 GCA_934376955.1 uncultured Lachnospiraceae bacterium
GTGGCGGACACCTTTCTCGCTGCGGGCGCGAGCGATTTTGCGCTCAAGCCTATCAAGGCGCCCGATATCGTCAGCCGCATCAGGCTGCACCTGCGCCTTGCGGGACAGAACCAACCGGAGCCGGCGGCCTCCAAGGGCATCAGCGGTGGCACGCTGGGCATCATCATGAGTTTTCTCTCGGGGCAGAGCGATTATGTGACCGCCAACGAGATCGCCGAAGGGACGGGCCTCGCGTATCAGACGGTCTATCGCTATTTGCAGCATCTGGTGCAGGATAAGAAGGTGGAGCGCTTGGACGTGTATGGCAAGGTGGGACGACCGAAGCAGGTCTTCCGCAGGCTGTGAGCAGAAAAAGCGGGGCTCAGTATTTGGATGATTTTTCCAAATTCTGCGTCCCGCTTTTTACATTTCATACAAATAGTTCGACGTAATGTGAGAAATAAGAGAATAAATAGACATAAAATGTAAAGAAACCGTATAATTATTATACTTAGTTGCAAACACAAGGAGAAGTTGCAGCGATGTGCAAAAAGATTTAGGAGGAAAAGAACAATGAAAAAGCTGCTTTCACTTTTTCTCGCGACGGTAATGATGCTCTCGCTCGTTGCCTGCGGGAAAAACAATGACCCGCCTCCCAGCGATGATCAGCAGGACCAGCCCACGCTGACGCCTGCCTACTCGGTGGAAGGCTTTGAGACCGTCGATGCTGACGGCAACCGCATCACCACCGGCCGCGACGCGACCGGCACGAAGGCAATGGCTACGGCTTCCAAGTATGAAGTCTCTCAGGTCGGTGCCGAGATCATGAGCAAGGGCGGCAACGCCGTTGACGCGGCCGTCGCCATGGGCTTTGCCCTCGGCGTCTGCGAGCCCTTCACCTCTGGACTTGGCGGCGGCGGTCTTGCGACCATCCACACCGCCGACGGACAGGATTTCTTCATTGACTTCCGTGAGATCGCGCCCGCCGCAGCGACGCTCGACCTCTATGTCGATGAGGCTGGCGAGGACAACGGCAACACCCGCTCCGGCGGTCTTGCCTCTGGTATTCCCGGCGAAGTGGCTGGTCTGCTCTATCTGCTGGAGCACTACGGCACAATGAGCCGTCAGGAAGTCATGGAGCCCGCGATCCGAATTGCGACCGAAGGCTTTACGGTTTCGCAGTACTGCGCAAACGCTATTTCCGACGCCTACGAAAAGGCCACTGAATTCCCCGAGATGCAGAAGGTCTACTGGACCGAGGACGGCCTGCCCTACGAGGTCGGCGACGTTATCACCAACCCTGATCTTGCAAAGGCGCTACAGAAGATCTCCGATGAGGGCAGAGATGGCTTCTACAAGGGCGAGATTGCTCAGGCTCTCGTTGATACGCTGGCCAAGTACGGCGGTGTGATGACTCTTGACGACCTCGCCGGTTACGAGGTGCAGGTGCACGAGCCCGTTACCAGCACTTATCGCGGCTACAAGATCATCTCATCTCCCCCTCCGTCCTCCGGTGGTACGCATCTGATCGAGATCCTCAACATTCTTGAAAATTATGATGTCGGTGCGCTTGAGATCAACTCTCCCGAGTATATTCATCTCTTCGCCGAGACATTCAAGCTCTCCTACTCCGACCGCGCTCAGTACATGGCGGACACTAACTTTGCTCCCGATGTGCCTCTCAAGGGTCTGACCAGCAAAGACTACGCCGCTGAGCGAGCCGCGCTCATCGACCCCGACAAGGCGCAGGAGTTCTTCTATGGCGATCCCACGCTCTTTGAGCACACCGATACCACGCACTACTCCGTCGCGGATGTTGAGGGCAACTGCGTCGCCATCACAAAGACCATCAACTACTACTTCGGCAGCGGTGTAATGGTCGACGGCTACGGCTTCATGATGAACAACGAGATGGACGACTTCTCCACCAATCCGGAGTCTGTCAACAAGATCGAGCCGGGTAAGAAGCCTCTAAGCTCCATGTCTCCCACTGTTGTTCTGCATGAAGATGGTACTCCCTTTATGGTACTTGGTACTCCCGGCGGTGCCCGTATTTTTGCCTCCGTCGCGCAGGTTATCAGCCGCGTAATCGATCACAAGATGTCCCTGCATGACGCCATCTGCGTTCCCAAGATCTGGAACAACGGCGGCGCGAACAACCTCCAGTATGAGAACCCACTCAAGGGCTATGAGCAGTATGCTGTAACGCAGGAGACGCTCGATAAGCTCGTTGAAATGGATCACGGTGAGATCAAGACCGCTGCCTCCGGCGCCGTTCAGGCAATTGAGTTCCTGCAGGATGGTACGCTGTACGGTACTGCGGATCCGCGTCAGGACGGCAAGGCTGTCGGCGTGAACTAAAAGAAGCAAGGCAACAAACAAGGTGCGGTGGGCGGCGTGAGCTGCCCACCGCATGGAACCCGAAAGGAGAAAACTACCATGACTAAGAAAATTCTCGCGCTGCTGCTTGCAGCCATGCTGGTGCTCAGCCTCGCTGCCTGCGGCGACAAACCCGACGACAGCTCCAACAACGGCGATAACAGCAATAACAGCTCCGCTAACACCGAAGTCAGCGGCCTGACTGAGGCCATCGCCGAGTATCCCGCGCTCGTCACCTCCGGTGGTCAGAGCGCTGACTACCAGATGATCGCGACCGTTATGGAGAAGCAGGGCATGGAGTTCACCACCAACAACCTTGCCACCTCTGCTGACCTCGGCGATGCCAAGACGCTGATCGTGGTCGTGGGCGGTTCCTCCAAGGGTCTGGGTGCTGCTGGTATCGACGCTGACGGCGAGCTTGAGCGCCTTGATGAGCTGATGACCGCTGCCAAGGATGCAGGGCTGTCCATCAT
>CAKRPJ010000105.1:0-2790 GCA_934376955.1 uncultured Lachnospiraceae bacterium
ATCTAACGAGGGAATACTTAACAGCCTTTTAAAAGCCCTTAACGAGCGTGTTTACACCAACGAGGGCAAGGAGGTTAAAATTCCGGCCATAAGCTTCTTCTCCGCATCTAACGAAATTCCCAACTTCAACAATCCCGAGGAGAAGATTTTAAAGGCGCTGTACGACCGTTTCGATTTAAAAATCCGGACCGAGTATGTACGTGACAAGGCTAACCGTATGGAAATGCTCAGAAAAAAGCAGAACGGCGGAGAGAATACCGTCAATGCAACCGTAAGCCTTTCGGAGCTTGAGGAAATGCAGAAAGAGGTTAAAAGCATAAAAATATCCGACAGCATTAACGAGCTTATGGACGCTGTGCTTTTGGAACTCAGGAAAAAGGGTATTGAGGTATCCGACCGAACATTTTTCGGATTCGGGGATATTGTCCGAGCCGAGGCGTTTTTAGGCGGCAGAGACGAGGTTATTCCTAAAGATTTGCTTGTATTAAAGAATTATCTTTGGAATAAGCCGGAGGAAATATCTGTCGTGGCGGATATTCTTAAAAGAATATGCGAAAACCCGATAGGCGACCGCATAAACGAGCTTACCGCAAAGGCACTTTCGGTGCGTGATGAATTTAACAATTCGGGCAATAAAAACAGGGCGCTGATGAGCGTTAAAACCGAACTCTTAAAGCTATATAATGAGGCTTTGAACATAAAAAAGGACTTCGACGAAACCGACGCGGCAGTATCCGGTGTGGACAGTTTTATAGGCACGCTTGAGGATATAAGCCGCGCGGCGTATGCCGAAACCTCATTTACCTATGTTTCCTTGCCGGAGCTTAAAGAGTACACAGATCTACAAAACTGAAAAAGGAGAAAAAATTTATGTTAAACTCGGTAATTATGACAGGCAGAATGGTAGCAGACCCGGAGCTTAGAACCACGCAAAGTGGGGTCAATGTGACCTCGTTCCGTATAGCGGTCACGCGCAACTACAAGGTGAACGACGAATATCTGTCGGACTTTTTCACCGTGGTTGCCTGGCGCAATACGGCGGAGTTTGCGGCAAAGCATTTTAAAAAGGGCGACGGCTTAACCGTTCAGGGCAGAGCGGAGGTGCGCAAATACACCGATAAAGACGGCAACAACCGTGAAACGGTGGAAATAATTGCGGACAGCGTGTATTTTGGTGAGAAAAAGCGGGATACAAGCGAACAGAATACCGCGCCTGTGCCGGACGATTTTGAGCCGATTGAGGATGAATTTCCGGATTTTCCGGGCTGAAGGTTGATTCTGTAACGCAAAAGTAAACAGAGTGCTGTCGGACGGAGTACCGTCCGACAGCCGGAAAGGAAAAGAAATGAGAGATCCATTTAAAGACAGCGGCAGCGCCGACGATTGGTTTAATAACCTTTGGACGGCAGATGTGGATATGAACACCGCTATGTACGGCAATACCGGGACGGATATGCTGTATAAAAGCCTTATTCCTAAATCTCCTGAGCTTACGGATGTTATTTACCGTGCAGACAAACGCTTCGGTCTGGGCAATGCGCTTAAATCCTTGTTTGCGCTTTTGTATATGAAAGAGCCGGAAAAAAATAATGACGGCGGAATTTTAGAACAGCCTGTTACCGACGGTGTAATTAAGGATGAAAAATATTCACAGTTAAAAGCGTTATGCGAGGATAAAAAGCTGCCCGCCTTCAGCGCCGTATGCTCCTTTGCCGAAAGCATAGAAGATGTAACGGATAATACCGAGGTGCAAAAGGCGGCAGAAATATCGGGTATTATTTCAGAGCTTAAAGCACATTCCGAAAATCTTGCGGAACGCATAAAAGGCGAAACAAAATCGGATAAACGGCTGTTTTTAATAAACCGTCTTTTTAAGAAGCAAAAGCAGATAAAGGATCTGAACGAAAAGCTCCGTGAAGAGCGTATAAAAATCTCTGCCGAAATATCCGAGAATATTTCCGCTGCGGCTAAAAAAGCGTTTGACGCCGCAAGTCAGACGGCGGCGGTGCTGCGGGCTTTCGGTGATGATGACGTCGCAGGCGGTAATACCGAAACAGACGGGGCTCTGCTCGACAGGGTACGCGAAAACGATACCCTTAAAAAGATTTCGGTAATGCTCGGAAAATACCGTGAAATAATAGCGGGCAAACGCAAAAACAGCTTTTCATACGGGTTAGGCGAGAAATACGATATTACCTACGGCAACGATATTTCAAACTGTTTATCTTCGGAATTGGCGTTGCTCGGCACTCCCGAAACCGAAATACTGTTTTTTAAGCGGTATTACGAAAAGCATTTGCAGCAGTACCGCAAGCGCGAGCCATCCGTTAAGGGCGTCGGGGATATTATAGTCCTTGCCGACGAAAGCTCCAGTACCCGCGAGATAGCGCCCTGGGTAAAGGCCTTTGCGCTGGCGCTTATGGATATTGCCCTGCACGGGAATAAGAAATTCGCGCTTGTTCACTTTGCAAACAGGAGAAATGTAAAGACCGATGTGTTTGAAAGCGGGAAATACACGACTGATGATGTGCTAGCCGCGGCGGAGCATTTTTTCGGCGGCGGAACGGATTTTGAATCACCGTTAAACGAGGCTTTAAGGCTTTTAACAAACGGCTTTGAAAGTGCGGATGTCGTAATCATAACCGACGGTGAATGCGAGGTGAGCGATGAGTTTGCAGAGCGTTTTACAGAGGCAAAGCTTAAAAACCGCCTGACCGTCACCGGAATACTTTTAAGCACAGACGATGATTGCGGAAAAAGCCTGCTCCCGTTCTGCGATAAAATCTACCG
>CAKRPJ010000106.1:0-2664 GCA_934376955.1 uncultured Lachnospiraceae bacterium
CACAATATATAGTATCCTGACATTGTTTTACATGAAAACCAGCAAGGAAAAATATGCAAAAATGTGATGAACGGCCACTAACCTGCGTAAAATTGCAATTCTTGCATATTATCACAGGATGTGCTACAATAAGCTTACTTTTACGGAGGGGGTCAGTATGACGAATAAAAAGGTTTCCGATGTGGCAATGGAAAATGATATGCAAACAGAAAAAGAGGATAATCTGATTGTCACGTTTGAGGAACGTGGCAATCAAACAATCGTTCGTAAATCCAACGATTTAGTACAGCTGACACGCAACAACCTGACGCTTTCCCAACAAAGATTGATGCTGCACATCTTCTCGATGATTAAACCGGAAGATACCGAACTGCCCTCCTACGAATTATCGGTGTATGATTTTATAAAACTCAGTGGCATGAACCCCCACAGCGGTGCGTTGTACAAACAGGTTCGCCGCAATATTGAAGAACTGGCTAATGCACCCGTGCAATGGATAAAAAACAGTGGCACAACCACGGTAGAAACCTTTCGATGGATCAATAAAGTGCGTATTGACGAAAAAAAAGCGCGAATGACCATCACGCTGGATCCGGTGTTAAAACCACATCTGGTGCAGTTGAAAACACTGTATACCACAATGGATATCACCTACACCATGAATATGCGCAGCACCTACAGCATCCGCATTTATGAGTTGTGCAAGAGTTATCAAAACCTCTATCTCAAGAAGAAATCTGACGGTGATTCGTTGGTTTGGGATCTGAATATGCTGTATGAGCAGCTATCCTATACAGCAAACAGTTGGTCCGGTTTCCGTCGCTTTGCGTTGGACAAGGCCAAAAGCGAAATCAACGGCCACACGGATATTGTATTTGATTACGATGTATTCGAAAAAAAAGGACAAAAGGTTCTTTCTCTGGCAGTGACCATTGAACCGGAGAACGAAAAGATTGCACGGGAAAATTTGGAGAAAATCAACAAGAGAGCCGGACGAAAAACCAAAAAGCGAAAGACAACGATTCTTGATGACGTGGATACTGATGATCAAACTCTGATTACCTTTGATTATGTCAGCGCACCGGAGACATCTATCCCCTATTCCTTTGGCAAGGATCGGGCCAGACTTAAAACGGAAATAGAAGTAAAAGCCCGTTTGGAACAACTTCAAAATGAATTGAGCCCGGAAGAATACAACGCAGTTATGCTGATATTAGACATTCTGGCAACAGCCTGTTGCACAATTCGTCCCGGTGATCAGGTCGAGGATGGTGGTAATGTAGAGGTATTTGGCCGTATGAATGCAATTATTTTGGATTGCGGCGGCCTTACGCAGTGGCTGCGCGGAGTTGCACCTCGTTACGCAAGGGAAATTATCCCGGCAGCACAAGGCAAAAAAGCACCTGTTCCCTATTTGACAAAAATTCTTTTGGAGGATATGGACAATTACCGTATATATATTTTCAAGGCGACCGGTGCATCGCAGAATGCTGTGAAACAGGCAGTGCCGCAAATCTATGAGGCGGAATTTGCTGAAACAGAGCCAGAGGCGAATTTCCCTGCAGGACACTTGACAGCAGCAGATGCGCAGACAAAAAAACAAATGGAGCAGGCATTGCGAACAGTGGCCAACGAGGAAAAGCTGTTATCGGTTTTAAGCAGTGGTCAGCAGGACGCCTACCAGGATATAGTTAGGTTGGCAGCATATTTTTGTCGACGCAACCAAAAGGGTAAGGACGACGGAATGATGAGTGGTAAGGCCAACATGCAGTTTGTCAATGCACTGAATGGAGTACTTGATAAATATGGTAGTTTAGAGCTTTTGTTTGCTACCTTGGCAAAAAAACTGGATTACGATGTGTTCTGGAAAGAATGCGCCAAGAGCAATCGTATAAAGAATGCACAGGGGTTGTTTCAGGCAATTGTTGAAAAAGGGCTGCTATTCCCGGAAATGGTGATCAGGGAAGCACAGACCGAGCAGCCGGAAAGCCCAGCAAAGGGAGAAAGCTGGGCCGGAGGAGGCTGGGCAGATGCTTTTGAAGAATAACAGCAACTAAGAGATAAAATATGTAAGTGATTAAACTTTACCATAAGACGGATTTTGACATTAAGAGATACCGCCTTATGGTAAAGTTTCTTTACAGCAACGGAGAGATATTTCTCAAATCACTTGCATAGGCGCATTATTGTTGCTATAATAGAAACAAAGAAGTCCAACAGCAACGAAGAGATAAAACCCAGACAGAATCGGAGGCCGCAAATGGGATACTGTATTTCGGTGTGTATTGAAAAAGGAGGTGTCGGGAAAACCGTCACTGTAACCAACATGGCAGCGCTAATGGCCCAAAACGGCAAGAAGGTGCTGGTTGTAGATATGGATGCACAGGGAAACTGTACCTATACTTTGACGGGAGCACGCGTTACCGACAGCCGTTTTGCCCGTTGCGGTATTTATGATATGCTGCGTGCCTACGGTATTTCCGACGTAAAAAATTATGTATCCCACACAGAATTTGAGGGCATAGATATTATCCCCGCCAATGCCAATACACCGATGGCGGCCCGGCAGCTGCAGATTTTAGCGCAGTCGGAAAATGAGAGCATCAACTCGTTTTTGGCAATGAGTCTTGCCCAGGTGGCAGAAAATTACGACTATGTGCTGAT
>CAKRPJ010000107.1:0-2644 GCA_934376955.1 uncultured Lachnospiraceae bacterium
CTTCTTCCGTCATTGCCAGCAATAATTACGCCAATTATTGTTTGTTCTGACTCAGCAACAAAACAAGTTTCGGGGTTTCTGTTCAGAAATCTTTCGATTCCCTCTTTTGAATCATCTAAATTATTTAATCCCATTCCCTTACAAGACAGCCACAATTGATAAACTTGTTCATAATCAGATATATTCATTACCCTGATTTTCATATTTTTGATACTCCTTTCGTTAGATTCCGATTTGCAAGGCAGATGCCCCACATTTCGTTTCACACATTATACCACGCCCATATGCGAAAAGTCAAACAACCCATCCACACTTTTACAGGATGGGTTGCTCATGCAGAGAACCAACTGGATGGCTGATTTTCACACGTCAAAGCCTGTGTGACAGATGCTCTACAAAGCCTCCCGGCATGCCTTGTGCGGTGGTGCCTTAAGTCAGTACCGCCACAAGCCCGGTATCATAATCCAGCAGGACGCCCTTCGGGTAGTAGCTATCAAACCAATACAGCGTCATCTGTTCCGAATGCTCCGACATGGTCTGATCCAGCCGCATCTGTCTGCAAAACCAGGACAGATGGGGAAACTGTTTCTCATCCGTCTCCCCTGCCGGAGCATACTGGATCCGTTCGCAGTCCATGCTGTCGTAATAGGCAGCGTAAGTATCCAAAGTGGCAGCGTCTGTGTAAAAGGTCAGATAGGAGGAGGCGTGATAATCCTGGGCGATCAAGCTGCCCTGGGTGCGGAATCGATACCCTGTGCAGGCATCCGGAAGCTGCTCCGGCAGCAGGGCTTCATATATGCCGCTTCTATCTCCATACACACCATATGTATACAGAAAGCGCTTGAGGGGGTACAGCAACTGAACCTCCTCGGCGCTCCGCAGCACCACCAGGGGCGTATAGAATGCTGCAATGGCGAAAACTGCCAGTACCCTGGATGCGATCAGCAACCCCTTCCCCTTCTGAAACTTTTTGACCAGCTTGCTGCACACCCCGGGCAGCAGTCCGCAGATCATCATCACCGGAAGCAGAATGCTGGAAATGGCGGGTGTGTACATCCAGGCAACCAGCCATACCGGAAACGCAAGATGCAGCAGCAAAACGGTGGCATTGGCGATTTGCCAGGGACTTCGTTTCTTGGAATTGTCCATAGGAACGCTCCTTTCAGAGGCAGCATATGATCATCTGATTTGTCGGAGGAAATGCTGGTTTTGTAGCTGTGGTTATCTTTGAAAACTGGAAGCTGTGTTTCTGATTATTCAGAATCCACCGTAATGTTTTAAGGTTTCTGCTGCAATTTCAGAACCGACATTCATAGCCTTTTCAATATTATTTTCGAGCATATATGAGCAGACAAATCCGGCGTGATAGCTGTCACCACAACCGGTCGTGTCAATTATGCTTTCAACTTTCACAGCTTGCACTTTGAATTCCTGTCCATTAAAGTATGTAACGCTTCCACGTTCTGCAAGTGACACGTTGAACAGGCAACGGTATTTATTCGATAATTCTTTGAACCTCGGCAGGAGTTCTTCCGAGCCGCTTATCATAAAGAAATCAACATGCGGAGCAAATCGTTCCATATCTGCAAAATCTCTATATACATCAAAATCTACCGCAAGCTTAAAGCCAAGAGTTTCCTTCAGTTCAACTACTTGCGAAAAACACGAAGCCCAGAAATGAACAAAGACTACATCGGACCTTGATAAGATTTTGATTTCATTATCATTCAGTACGATGTTATCGAGAATTTCTCCGTTCCATGAATCATCTTTATAATACCTATCGCCCGATTCTGTAAGGTAAGTCATATTATTTGCAGTCTGATACCTTTCATCAATGCGTATATGGTTTTTATCAATATCAAGCTTTGATATTGAATCCATTATCGCTTCTGCATATTTATCTTTTCCGACAACACCAAGAAGCGTAACATCTATATCCTTAAAGTGCGAGGCATGCGCAGCAAAATTCAATGCTTCTCCTCCCGGTCTGATTATTTCAGTACCGTAAAAAACATCTGCACATATACAAGGAAGTGCAGTCAGCTTAATTTTATTCATGATACCACCTCACAAATTCTGATTTGTAAGGCAGATGCCCCACATTTCGTTTCACACATTATACCACACCCATATACGAAAAGTCAAACAACCATCCACGCTTTTACAGGATGGGTTGCTCACGATCGATTCATTTTTTCGGGGGACAAAAAGAAAAACCCACGTATTTACGTGGGTTTTCATGCATATGGTGGAGGCGGTGCACGCCCCTCATTTTCTGCTTATTTTCAAGATTTCCGAAGTGCGACACCTCGATGTTTCGGCGTTTTCGGGGCGTCAGGAGTTCAGAAAATGATGTAGTATAATAAAACTTGACACTCCAACCTAAAAGGAACAAAATAGGAAAAGAAAAAAGGGAGGAAAAAGGGATGTCAGAAAATAAACAATATGAAAATGAGTACAAGGTGCAGGCAGTAAAGCTTGCAAAAAAGATAGGTGCGGTAAATGCAGCGAATGAACTTCAAATTCCTGTAAATACGCTGTACGGCTGGATCAGAAAAGCAAAGAGCGGAAGTCTTGATATTGGCTGTGGAGAACGCAGTCCGGAAGAATCTCTGAATATCGCAGAAGAGAACCAGCAGCT
>CAKRPJ010000108.1:0-2474 GCA_934376955.1 uncultured Lachnospiraceae bacterium
ATTTAGTCAACCGCCTTACGGAGGTCGTAAATATTATAGCACTGCGAACCTCTGCAAGGCAATCAAATGTTTTTTTTGGGAGGTTTTATTATGCAGAATTTACAAGTTATCGAGATTGAAGGACAGAGGGTGCTTACTACCAGACAACTTGCAGAAGCATACAGAGCAACCACAGATGCTATTAAAATAAATTTTAACGCAAACAAGCAGCGATATACTCTTGGTAAGCACTATATCGCGCTTACAGGAGATGAGTTAAGGCGGTTTAAGAACGAGGTAAGAAATCCTTACCTTGTTGCGAAACAGGCAAAATGTCTATATCTCTGGACAGAAAAAGGTGCGCTTCTTCACGCAAAATCACTCAATACAGACAAGGCGTGGGAAGTTTATGACTGGCTCGTGGATTTTTATTTCAGGGTGCAAGATCAGGTGACACAGAAGGAATCGCCTCAGATAGCTACGCAGCAAAAGCTGATACCGTTGGATATCCCGGGAAATCAGGCAGTGCAGGAGAGGATGAGGAAAGTAAATCATTTGTGCACGTCTGTTCAATGTGTAATGGAACTGTATAACAGATACATAGAACAGGAAGAAGCTGCTGGATTGCAGAAAACGTTGTACGCTCTTGGTGCCGGGATTTGTTCTGAATTATTTAAGATAGGAAAAATAAAGCTGGTACCGAAAGTGTGACAGATGTGACAAAAAAGTCGTGGTATAATGATATCGTGGAAAAATTCCATAACGACACTTTTGGCAGGTTTATGACATAATCTCCTTCCGGAAAGCTCCCTGTGATGGGAGTTTTTTGGTTGTCGAAAATGAGTACATGGTGTACAATACTTTGTGTATTCTGAGGGAAGGGGCAGGAGCTTATAGTGTCATTTGTAGGTACGTTATTGCGCTGATTATCATTCTTTGGCGGATCTATTATAAGCAAAAGGAGGCGATGTCTATGACTGAAATTTTCGAGACTATCAATTTCACGATGACGCTGCTTTTGCCCTCAGAGTATAGAATGAGAATCATGTATGAGAGCCAGCCGGCTCTCTTTTCTTATACCCAAAACAAAACGAATGAAGAGAGGTGGTGGTTGTGGGAAGAGCACGAAACCCAAAAACAGACGAAGCTGAAAAGCTATTTTACAAGGGAATGAAATTAAAGGATATCGCTTCCAGGCTAGAGGTGCCGGAAGGAACCGTAAGGCGCTGGAAGAATACATATAAATGGAATAGCGAACGTTCGGATAAAAAAGCGAACGTTCGGAAACGGGGCGGCCAGATCGGCAACAAGAATGCTGCCGGTGGAAATCAGTCCGCACCGCTTAGAAATCATAACGCTGAGAAGTTCGGTTTCTTTCGGAAGTATCTTCCGGAGGAGACCGTTTCTATTATCGAGGAGATGCCAAAGGATCCGCTGGACGTCCTTTGGGATCAGATCCAGATTGCCTACGCTGCTATCATCCGGGCGCAGCAGATCATGTACGTGCAGGACCGGGATGATAAGACCATCGAACGGATCGAGGAAAAAGACGGCAATGTGTGCGGAGAAAAATGGGAAGTTCAGCAAGCCTGGGACAAGCACGGGAATTTTCTGCAGGCACAGGCAAGGGCACAGAAGACGCTGGAGAGTATGATCAACAAGTACGACGATCTGCTTCATAAGAACTGGGAGCTGGCAACAGAAGAGCAGCGTGCCCGGATCGAGAGGATCAAGGCAGATACAGAAAGAATCAGGGGCGGTGAACAGGCATCCACGGAGGATAAGGTCGCCAAGCTCTTTGATGCGATAGGGGCTGAGCTCGATGCTGAGTAAGATTTACACGCCGAAGCAGATAGAGATCTTAAAAGCCTGCCGAAACACTGATTGGTTCATGCTTATAAATCACGGAGCCAAGCGATCCGGAAAGACCCAGCTTGATAATGATCTGTTCCTAGCAGAGCTTCGGAAGGTTCGCCAGACGGCAGATCAGCTGGGGATCGATACGCCGCAGTATATCCTGGCGGGGTATTCGCTGGGAAATATTCAGGATAACATCTTGACGGAGCTGTCCAACAAATACGGCTTCGAGTTCAAGTTTGATAAATACAATAACTTCAACCTGTTCGGCGTGAAGGTGATCCAGACCTCACACGGATCCATATCAGGTCTTGGCCGGATCAGAGGTATGACAGCATTCGGAGCATACATCAACGAGGCGTCGCTTGCAAATCAGGAAGTCTTCGATGAGATCAAAGCAAGATGCAGCGGAAAGAATGCACGTATCATCACAGATACCAACCCGGATCATCCGGAGCACTGGCTGCTGAAAGACTATATCAAGTCGGGAGCATCCGGGATCTTGAGCAATCATTTTTCCCTGGATGACAATACCTTCCTGGATGAAAGGTATGTCCGGGAGGTCAAAGCGACGACCCCGAAAGGCATGTTTTATGATCGGGGTGTTAAAGGTTTATGGGTTTCCGGAGATGGGGTTG
>CAKRPJ010000109.1:0-2439 GCA_934376955.1 uncultured Lachnospiraceae bacterium
TCCAGAAGCTCATCCATATCCAACGGCTGATCAGTCAGATATTCGCATACCTGAATATTCTCGCGCACGGTAAGGTTCGGAACCAGATTGTAAAACTGAAAGATAAATCCAAGATAATCTCTACGATAATCAGACAGCGCATCCATCTTAAGTCCTACCATCTCCTGTCCGTCGACCTGAATCGAACCGGAATCTACCACATCCAGTCCACCGATACAGTTTAACAATGTGGATTTACCGGAACCACTCGTTCCCTGAATCACGCACATCTTTCCCTTCTCGATACCGACCGACACGCCTTTCAATACCTGCATATAGCTGCCACCCTCTCCGTAGCTTTTCTTTACATCTGATACCTCTACATACATCTTCTTTGTCCTCCTTTTTTCGAAGCAGTTCCTCCTACTCAATTCTGCGCAGACACGCTCTCGCTCACTTCCCCACGCAACAGGCACTAAACTCTCTGCACCTACATGCTTTCGGTGCAGCTCGTTAAGTGCTGGCGTGTTCCAATGGTCTGCGCACGAATTGGTAGATAGGAACTGCTTCATCTACATAATCATCCGCTTCCAACGACAGATTCGCCTATTTCGATAATCCCTGTATGTATTTGAATTATCTTGCCCTTGCATAACACTGTTATGTTTCGGGCTTATAAAAAGCTATGCATGGCATAGCTCATTTACTTTATTTGGTTTGGAACATTGCGTACCAGCCGCCAACCAGATACGGCAGGACGTGTTCCATGTGCTGTAGCGCTTTCTGCTCATCCCTCTCATGCAGCAGCAAATGGGTAAATGCATTGATCTGTACATGAGAGACCCAATGGATCGTATAGGCATCCGGCGGATCTACCCCCATCTGCTTTGCCTGTTCATCCGCAAATACGCGATATCCCTGTTCCAGTATCTCAACAAACTGATCGACGCAGTTTTCAAACCGAGACCCCTGGCTCTTCGTCAAAATCAAAGTAAACATATCATAGTTTGCATATAGAAGATGAAGAATCTGCGCGCGTGCAAACATATCATCCTGCATGTTATCTTCCCTTGCATCCGGAAGCTGTTGCAGTTCCATGAATTCCTGACGCATATGCTGTTGCAGCATATGTTTTAGCTTCTCCAAAACCGGCTCCACAATTGCCGCAAACAAATCTTCCTTATCCTGAAAGAAGAAGTACAACGCGCCGGTCGTCACCCCGGCATTCTTACAGATTGATCGAAGCGAGGCTCCCTGATATCCTTTTTCCAAGAATTCCTGCTTGGCACTCGCCAGCAGCATCTCCCTTGTTTCCTTTTCCACTTTACTTGCTCCTTTTCGCTCCATCCTGATATATGCTTCTCATGGTTTTCACCCCATCACTTCGTGATGCGGCAGGTCGTCGCCTCCATCCTAATACAGGCTTCGCCTGTAGGAGACTCCTCACATAACACCGTTATGTTAGCGTATATTGTGCCAACTGTCAATCCTTATTTTTTAATTTGGGGGATTTTCCTGATTTCACAACTTTTCCCCCAACCCACTTGCTTCCCAACAGCTTCCGGTTGGGGGATTTTCCCGATTTCACAACTTTTCCCCCAATTTACCACTCAAACCACCAAAAAAGGCAGCCGACTCTCATCGACTGCCTCAAACTCTAGTTACCAAAAAATATGATCATTTCTATAACCATGACTATTGACTACTAATTCACCACATGAATCTGCTCTTCGTTGATCAGCGGATACCGGTGAAGTGTAGATCCATCCAGATCCTCCCGATGCATATCCACCGCCTGAATCTGATGATTCTCATAGGTTGTATAATAATAGACTCCCTTGTCCGCATTGACACAGGACGTATAGATCGTAATCTCATATTTCCCCGGCTCCACCTCACAACAGCCACGCTGCTGCTCTACCGAACCTAAGATATGGAAGAACTGGCTCACGCTCTCCGCCTCTGACTCTCCGGAGATTGCATGCATCTTTGTAAATGCGACCTTCGCAAACCGCGACGCCGACGAAAGATCGCCGGGAAGTCCAAGTCCACCCATGCCACGGCTATATGTGGCAAGCGGAAGCTCCTTGGCAAAATGATTTTCCGGCTGGCTTGGTGATACATGCATGTAATTGTTCAGCATGAACATCTGCACCGGAAATGGCGGATTGTTGGTCAGCACTCCGACCGGATTGTCATAGATATGCAAACCATCTTCCACACATTCTACCACGATTGCAGCATCCTTATCTGCGATAATCCAATGAAGCGATGCACATGGCAGCTTCTCACTATACGGTGTTCCAACGAGATTCATCTTCTCTAACGCTTTACGTGCTTCAGACACTGTTGCACACTGACTTAAAATCCATGGAATAAACTCAAACTGTGCCACATTCTCACGCCCTGCCTGCTCGTCCTGATACTTCGCCGTTCCAACGAAATTCAAGCCTGCCATAC
>CAKRPJ010000110.1:0-2359 GCA_934376955.1 uncultured Lachnospiraceae bacterium
CTGTGTTAATGCCCAGAATTACATAGGCTGCAAGTTTACGAATCACTCCGTTGTCCCGCACAGAATAGTGGATAGCATCAATGTAAAGAATCGGATACACGTCGTCTAGCGGTCGATTCTGCCAGTCTTCAATCTGCGGAAGTATCTTATCTGTTACATCAGAAATAAAACTCTCAGATGTTTCAAAGCCATAGATATCTTCAATCGTTTCCGAAATTTGGCGTGTAGTCATTCCTTTGGCATACATGGAGATAATCTTCTGGTCAATGTCAGAAATATCCTTCTGACGCTTTTTGACAACCTGTGGTTCAAAGGTGGACTTTCGATCCTGTGGTACTTCGATTTCCATAGAACCATACCGACTGTTTACCTGCTTGCGTTTATAGCCGTTTCGATAATCGTCGTTGTCAGAACGCTCGGATTTCTCATATCCGAGATGGTCATCCATTTCTGCCTCCATCATTTCCTTGATGGTGCCGCCAAGGAGATCTTTAAGAGCGTCCTGAATGTCTTCGGCAGACTGAATATCATACTCTTCCAGAAGTTGATGGATGATGTTTCGTTTTCCTTCTGTCATTTGTACACGGTGCATAGGTTTCTTTTGTCTTGCCATAATAAAAGGTCCTCCTAAAATATTTATTGTATCATAGAAGAACCTTCTAAACACTATTTTACAGAAAAAAGCGGACCTGTTGACAAAGGGAAGAAAATCCCCTCCTATATATGATATAATTATCTATATCATATATAGGAGGGGATTTTTATGATGGGAAAGCAAGATAAACAGATTCAGATGATTTTTCTTGACATAGATTCCATTGTTCCCGAAAATCATCTACTAAGAAAAATTAAGAATTGTATAAACTTTGATTTTATATATGAAAAGGCTTCTCCTTATTACGCAAAAAATGGCAGAAAATCTATTGATCCGGTCGTGCTTGTAAAAATGCTATTGATTGGTTATCTTTATGGAATAAAATCCGAGAGAAGACTCGTAGAGGAAATATCACTTAATCTGGCATACCGCTGGTTTTGTGATATAGATCTTATGCAAAAGGTGCCGGAGCATTCTATTTTTAGCCAAAATAGAAAACGGCGATTTAAGGATGCGAGTATATCCTTCCCTCAAATGTTTCATGGAGCAGTCGATACGAAGCCGTGGAGTCTATTAAGCACTCTACTATAAAATATATGGAGGAACTTGATGCAGAGCTTGCTGCTATGCCTGGATATTCTGAACCGGAAGACGTAGAAACTGAAAAGAAATGCTTAAAAAGTCATACAGACAAGGATTGTGGATATATCCATCAAAAACGCAAAAAAGGCTTAGGCTATCTGGTAGAAATGACCGTAGATACAAAACATGGGATTATCACGGGAGTGGACTGTTACCCTGCAAACAAACGCGAAAGTGACATTATTTTAGAGCACCTGAAAAATCAACCCTGCAGGTATCAAAAAATAGCTTTGGATGCAGGCTATGATATAGGTGCTGTGCATAGAGGGTTGGAATTGTTAGATATTGATGGATACACTGCTATCAGAGAATATCAGAATAATGCAATGAAGAAAGGGTTCCTATATGATGAACAGAAGGATGCTTTTATTTGCAGAAAGGGAAAATATCTTCAGTTTCAGAAACTAATCTATAAGAAATCATCTCAGAATTATTATCGTTTATATACGCATCCAAGAAAACAATGTAAAGAATGTCCTATGTTTTCAGCTTGTGCAACAGATTTAGGAACCGTACGAATCAATGCCAGTGCGTATTATCCATCTTTTTATCGAAATAATCAGAAGGTAAGAAGTCCGGAATATCTAAAAGTAATGCGGCTGCGTCAAATATGGGCGGAAGGGACATTTGCCGTCCTAAAACGAGAACATAAACTGAATAAAATACAGAAGAGAGGCATCCAAAAGGCAACGGAAGAATGTCTCTTGTCGGCAACGGCATTAAATCTAAAGAGGCTGGTAAAAGCAGTATAACTACAGCATTTACCAGCCTCTTTTTTGGAATAAAGGCAATACGGTTAAAAGGTGATTTGGGGAAAAGGGGTTTTGTCAACAGGTCCAATTTTTCACAGGCTCACCCTTTTTTCAGAAAATACAGGTTGAAATGCCGAAAAAAGGCAGTATATGAATAGAATTACGCTTTGTATTCAAAAAATTGCTTTGACTGTGCGTTTGAACGGAATACAAGGCTATTTTTTCAGAGGTTCCTTAGGAATCCATTGCGGCAACGCTGCGCATTGCAACTTAACTTTATTTTTCAAGAGCCATTTTTGCGAACTTATCTTGATGCGGTCAGTCTTTTTTCCTTATTTTTCAAGGAATTTTCAGTTTCTTATCTCCTTCT
>CAKRPJ010000111.1:0-2352 GCA_934376955.1 uncultured Lachnospiraceae bacterium
AAGGCGCCGTCCGAGGAGCTGTTCGCCCATCCGACCCATCCGTATACCCAGGCGCTGTTATCGGCGATCCCGATCCCGTCCTTAGATAAGAAGCGTGAGCGCATCTTACTGAAGGGAGAGATCACTTCCCCGATCGAGCCGCCGAAGGCATGCCGTTTTGCCCAGCGCTGTCCGTATGCGACAGATCGCTGCCGCAACGAGGAGCCGCAGCTTAAGGAGATCAGCAAGGGACACTTTATATCCTGCTTCCTTACGGATTAATTATAATCGAACTAAGATCAAGTTAAATATAAGAAAACCGCAGTACCGGAACTCCGATACTGCGGTTTTCTTTTTATAATTCATTATATATAGAAGAAATAGATAAAAAAGTATTGAGAAAAGTAATAATGTAACTTGATTTTTATATAAAATTGTGATAGTATTTATTTTGCCGGTTTGAAAAAATTGTTGAAAATCAACAATCAGAAATCGACAATTGTACTTTTGAACATAGAAAAACATTAGTACAATGCTTACTTTGTTGCATTTGGCCAATTGGCCTGCAAATAAATAGGAGAGGTGAGTATTATGACAAAAAAACTTATGCGCAGCTTAGTACCGGCACTGGTACTGTCTCTTGCTGTGGGATCCCTCGCAGGATGCGGATCCAATCAGGCAACAACTGAAACAACAGCCGCTCAGGGTGGTGCAGCTGAAACAACAGGCGCTGCAGCATCTACAGAAGCTGGAAAACCAGCCGCTACATCCGCAAAGGATACTCTGATCATTGCTACAGCAAACGAGACCCCAAGCCTTACTACCAATCTGCACAACGCAGTAGCCGGTGACTACATCAACATGATGACTCACAACGGTCTGTTTGCAACAGCAGATGACCTCAGCCCTGTTCCGGCACTTTGCGAGAGCTATGAGATTTTAAGCGATACCGAATGGCTTTTCCACCTGAGAAAAGGTGTTAAGTTCCACAACGGTATGGAGATGACAGCAAAGGACGTAAAGGCATCCCTTGATCTCTGTAAGGAATCCCCGCAGGTTTCCCAGTACGGTAAATCCACCGGTACGATCGAGGTTGTTGATGACTATACCGTAAAGATCACAACAGATGGCCCGCAGTCCGGTCTTCTTTCTGACCTCTGCCACCATGGTAATGCGATCCTTCCGGCTGAGCTTATTGAGAGCGGCCACGACTTCAACAAAGAGCCGATCGGAACAGGCCCATACAAGGTAGTTGCCTGGAACAAGGGTGAGAGCGTAGAGCTCGAAGCATTTGAGGATTACTGGGACGGCGCTCCGGCAATCAAGCACGTAATCTGGAAGATCATTCCGGAGGGCTCCTCCAGAACAATGGCTCTTGAGGCCGGTGAAGTTGACCTTGTAATCGAAGTTGAGACAACCGATATTGCCCGCTTAGAGGACAACCCGGACATCACTGTATTTAACGGACCTGGAACATCCCACAACTGGCTTATGATGAACAATGAGAAGGCTCCGTTCAACAACAAGGATTTCCGTATGGCACTTGACTGTGCGATCGATAAAGAAGCAGTTATCAAGGTTGCATTAAACGGCAACGCGTCCGTAAGTGACAGCATGACACCGGATTGCTTCCCGGGCGTTGTAGCTGACGGTGCTCCGACTTATGACGTTGAAAAAGCAAAAGAGTACATGGCTGCTTCCGGATTAAACCCGGCAGACTGCGGCTTCTCCATCATCTGCTCTGATGATGCAAAGCTTCGTATGGGTCAGGTTATCCAGTCCTGCTTAAAGGAAACTCTCGGAATCGACGTAACACTGGAGTCCATGGACCTTGCTACATACCTTGATGTGACTGCAACAGGTGAGTATGAGACAGCCATCGGCGGATACACATCCTCCAGCCTTCTTGCTTACGTACAGGGTGTTTACCACTCCATCTCCATTAACGGTTCCAACAAGACCCGTACAAATGATCCGACAATTGATGGTCTGATCGATAAGGTTCAGTCTACTCTTGATCCGGATGAGAACGTTAAGGTTATTACCGAGCTGAGCAAGGCACTCAACGAGCTGTGTCCGCAGGTTCCGTTATTCTTAAAGAACAACATCCGTGCATACAACTCCAAGCTTCAGGGCTTCAACCTGAACGCAGGCGGTAACTCTTATATCGAGAAATTCTACTGGGCTGAATAATCATCGGATCCATGCAGAATAAACTGCAAGAATAAAAAATAAGTAAGCTACAAAACGTAAAGCAGGGGGGGCTGCCCTTCAGGGCAGATCCTCCCTGTAACCAAAAGTAGAGAGGAGAGGATCGCATACTATGATCAAGTTTATCATCAAACGTCTTATCGCCCTGATCCCGGTCGTTCT
>CAKRPJ010000112.1:0-2285 GCA_934376955.1 uncultured Lachnospiraceae bacterium
CCCCCGGCGCTCCTCCTGCTGTCCACCATCGCCTCCGTCTGCGTCGAGGAGCACTATATGAAATAACTGAAGCTCACTGGCCTGAGCAAGTGTACTATGCAAAATGTCAAATTTGGCCTTATATAAAATATGGTTAACAGGTTATTATGTACGTTTTTCTTTCCAAATTATGTTGTCAAAAAAATGTACAAGTAGTATAATGATGGCACATGGAAGCGACAGTTATTCTGTACAAGTCTACACATTATATGATTTCAATTTAAGGAGTGCTGACTATGGACTGCCCGCATTGCAAGGTTCCGCTTATAGGGGGAATGACCACATGCCCAAAATGCAAATTCGATATAACCACCATCGATGGTGGCCCTGCTCACAAAGCTTGGATGGAAGGCAAATCTATTACAAGAAGTGAATTAGAAGAAGCCGAAATTCAACTCAGAAGGGAACGTGACTCCCTCGCAAAAAACATGCTCCTGTCTTCATGTCAGACGCTCGACGGCTATCACATTGCAAAGTATTTTGGCCTTGTTTTTGGTGAAGTTGCATTCAAGTCCGGATTCCTCAAATCACTTAGTGCTAGCATGGATAATCTTTGTGACGTACTATCTTTTGGTGACAAAGAACTTTCCGGTACAGCAAAGATTCTGGAATCATCTAGAGAATACGCCATAAACAAGTTAAAAATGGCCGCAGCAGCGTTGGGTGCAAATGCTGTAATAGGCATTGATTCTGAATCTTCCGTTGGTGCAGATATTATGCACATAACTATTTATGGAACAGCAGTAAAAATTGAAAAAATTAAGGTTGAAGAACAGACTTAAGTGATATCCAGTAGTATTCTCCTGCCAAAAATTTGTGCCGCCTGCAGCCACGCCAAAGCACCGCCCTAGTAAATCCTTGACTATTTGCCGATATGGTGGTAAATTATATAAAAATGTTCAATGCGCCGGTGTGGTGGAATGGTAGACACAAGGGACTTAAAATCCCTCGTTGGCAACAACGTACCGGTTCGAGTCCGGTTACCGGCACCATAACATCTGCACAGATTTGATACAATGTATCGACTCTGTGCTTTGTTATTTTATCCCCTTGCCGCAAGGTTTTCGAGATGGCAATCTGTTCAACAGCTTTCGATCTGTTCCATCATGTAGTAGTTTCTCCAGAGAAAAAGGCTGTCAAGTACAAGATACAGTGGTTTTATATCGTTAATTGATCTATATTCGTTAAACTACTACTATCTATAAAGATACTCCAGAAGTACCACCCCTGGAGTTATATTTTACGCGTATCTCTTTGCCGTCCCGCATCGTGAAAACAAGGCTGCCGTCCCTGTTGACCGTCACATGATCGACTGTGGCATTCCAAAGCTTGACATCAAATTCCGTTACGACTGCTGGGCCTATGAGGCTATCGATCATGCTGTCAAGGAGCTGCGCCTTGTTCTGGCGGGCTTCTCTTTCTGCCTGAGCATCGCCGTACTGGTTTTTCAGCTTTTCATGTTTTGCCGCATGCCGCCTTATCCGTAGAGAGGAAAATTGCCTTTTTGACATGATTTGCAACACATGCGGAGATAACATTGTCCGAGCCGATTATGTTGGTTTTTACTGCCTCCATCGGGTAGAACTCACATGAAGGCACCTGCTTCAGAGCAGCAGCATGGAACACATAATCCACGCCCCTAAACGCGGGAGATATGGAGTTTTAGTCGCGCACATCGCCAATATAGAATTTAATTTTATTTGCCGCTTCCGGCATTTTAGCCTAAAATTCGTGACGCATATCGTCCTGTTTTTTCTCGTCACTGGACAGTATTCTGACTTCGCTGATCTCCGTCGTCAAAAACCGATTCAACACGGCATGTCCGAATGATCCAGTGCCCCCGGTGATGAGGAGCGTTTTTGTTTTGAATTTGCTCATTATTGCTATTCTATCCTTTTTTCAGTATCATTTTTGCTTTCTTAATCAGCCAAACAGGGTTCAGAGCCAAGAGAATTAATTTATTATTTACGCTCAGAGAAGGTACAATAAATCCGATAAACACATTTGTGAAGAATTGGGTAACTAGTGAGGCAAGCGCTGCACCCATAGCTCCCCATCTAGGTATTAGGATGGCATTTAGAAAAACATTTGTTAGTGCTCCCGCTAGATTGATTTTCCATAACAGATGATGTTTACCCTCTCCGAGTATCCAAATCGTTCTGGCCGAACCAATGTACGAAAAGGCTGTATACCATACGAGAAGTTGAAGAATTCCAGCTGAAGGATAGTACTCCGCTCCATATAAT
>CAKRPJ010000113.1:0-2270 GCA_934376955.1 uncultured Lachnospiraceae bacterium
ATGATTTCCAACGGCATATGATTTTCCAGCATGCGCACCGTGATTTCGCGTTGATTTTCCGCTTTCCCAAGCCGCACACCATCTCGTACGCCTTCCTGTCTGCCTTCTATTCTTCCATCCGGTCTGCCAAGAAGATATCCTTTGTCTACGCCGGCTTTCGCGATACCTACGCTGAGATTGCACATGATGTCCACCATCCCTTCTTCTGATTCATTGAGTTTGATCTGATAGTCATTTTCCAGGGTCTTCATTTTCCCTGCTGCGTTGTCATCGGATTTGAAAAGTTCATAGAGAAGGCGCAGGAGGCGATTCCCTGGATCTCGCTTTTTGCTGCTGATATAGACCATGACAGCCTGCGCAAGGTCGTAGTGTTTTTCTTCTTCCCCGATCATGCCATACTTGAGATTCTCCTGCACGCGATACTGCGTGATACCGCTTTCGTCGCCAGGAGGATCCATGCAGAGCCAGATGCTGTAAACTTTTCTGATCTTTTCATAGTGTGATTTGTCGAAGTCCACATCGTGCTGCGAGGAAATCAGGCGGCTCACATAGTAGAGCGCACGTGTAACGAGTGGATAGGAAACGCTGGCACTGTGCTGGGCTTCTACATTGATGATGAGTCCAAGGGCGCTGCCATCCGGGGTGTTGGCTCGGAAGCGAATGTCAAAGGTAACGGTCCCCTCGGTCAGCGTCTTGTCTTCTGTATTTTCTCCGAGAATGCGGGGGAGCGGGCGAGCATTGGTCTTGTCTGGCATGACGGGTACACTCGCCACTTCTGGCGTCCCTTGGATGTAGATGTCTCGGATGTCTTCGATGGTACTGTCCTCAAATTCCGGCACACAGTACTTCAAGATCCATGCCAGGATTTTTCGGCTGGCAAGCAGTTTCTTCGCATTGGCATCGTACTCCGGATTGCGCCCAGCCAGATAGAGGTCTTCGAGTGTCTCCATACGCGGCCCTCCTTTACTTTTATTGTATCACAGTTCGTAAAGAGAATATGAGAAGTCCGGTATTCACACAGCTGATATGCGGTTAAAAGGAGTTATGGAAACCATGTATAATACCGGCTCCTTTCTATCGGCTATAATAAATCTCTACATAGGCTTTCTTGCTGTGTAAATCCATCCTACGCCTTTGGCGCATCCCTTCTCTAAGGGACCTTGTATCATGTAATACCAAATGAGACAGACACGGCAAGCACTATGTTTCTCGCTACGTTTCCCTAAGTCCATGGAACTCATTGCCTCTATTTTTCTTTTTCAAGTGCTTTCAAAAGCTCTTCGCGGCTGACGGCATAGGTGCCGAGCTTGGCGACTACGACACCGGCAGCGAGATTTGCAAGGTAAGCACTGGCCACAGGTGTGATACCACCGGCGATACCCATGGCGAAGACGGCGATGACGGTATCCCCTGCGCCGGAGACGTCGAATACCTCCTGCGCTTTGGTCGGGATATGCTTGATCTCTCCCTCGCAAATAAGAGAAAGGCCGGCTTCGGAGCGGGTTACGATGATGCTGCCGAGATGGAATCTTTTCATCACGTCGCGAGCTGCTTGTTCGACGGGCGCGTCTTCATTGCAGATGGGATCGGGGAGAACCTCATTGATCTCCTTGAGGTTCGGCGTGATGTAGTCAGCGCCAGCGTACTTCATCCAGTTCGTCCCTTTCGGATCCACGATGACCGGCACGTGGTGCGCCTTACAGGCAGCGATGATTTTCTGGCAATTTTCTTCGGTACATGCCCCTTTGCCGTAGTCGGAAATGATGAGACAGTCCAGCCCCTCATCCAGCTTCTTGTAGATGCCGGCAAGGAAATGCTCTGCCTCTTTTCCCATCACAGCGGCGGACTCTTCAAAGTCGAGACGCAGCATCTGCTGATGACCACCGATCACGCGCAGCTTCGTCGTGGTCGGACGATCGGTCGGAATAAGGCCGGCTCCATCGATCCCTCTGGCGCGCAGTTTTTCAAGCAGGCTCTTTCCGTGATAGTCCTTTCCCACAAAGCCTGCAATGCTGACCTGGCAGGCAAGGCGCGTCAGATTGTGCGCCACGTTTGCTGCGCCTCCCAGCGTTTCCATTTCCGATCGCACGTGCGCGATCGGCACGGGGGCTTCCGGGGAAATGCGGGTCACTTCGCTGTAGTAGTATTTATCGAGCATCACGTCACCTGCGACAAGGATCCGGCACTGGGATGTGCGCGTGGCGACAAAGCTATAAAGTTCCTTCTTATCCATAAGTTCCTCAAATTCCATCATATAACCGAGCTGCCCT
>CAKRPJ010000114.1:0-2192 GCA_934376955.1 uncultured Lachnospiraceae bacterium
CTCTACCAAGAAGGCCTTCGCCCCGACGTCATCGTCATGGACCCCGTCCGCGCCGGCTGCAGCGAGACCGTCCTATCCGCTGCGGCCAGCATGCAGCCCTCACGCATCGTCTACGTTTCCTGCAACGTGGCGACCTTCGCCCGCGATGCGAAGATCCTCGCCGGACTTGGCTATACAGTGAAGGAAGTCACCCCTGTCGACATGTTCCCGCAGACCATGCACGTCGAGACCGTGGCTCTGCTGACAAGAAAAGAAAAATAAGTACCGAAAGTCGGTGTATGTCCGGGCTTTTTATGAGGTAATCATCATCAGAGAAGCCTTATGAAAAGCCCGGTTTTCTTATAGGGAAACATATCTGCTTTTTAGATCGACTGAGAAAAACGGAATCGCCCCAAAATGGCAGATAAAAATACAGCCGATATCGGTCAGGCAGAATAATGATTTGGAAACGTTAAAGGAGGCCTCCTATTTGAAAAAGAAAAAAGACGAAATAACCATCCGTTCCAGTGCAGCAGAATACTTAACCTATGTTGCCTCTGTAGGTGATCAGCAGGGTAGCATTGAGATGCGCTATGAGGATGAAAATATATGGCTGACACAGAAGATGATGGCCACATTGTATGATGTTGGTACCAATACAATCAATTATCATATAAAAAAGATATTCGAGGATAGTGAGCTACAGGAAGAGCCAGTTATTCGAAAATTTCGAATAACTGCTCCGGATGGAAAAAGTTACAATACAAATCACTATTCCTTGGAGATGATCATTGCCGTAGGCTTCAAGGTCAATTCTGAGCGTGCCGTACAGTTTCGTAAATGGGTAAATCAGATTGCCAAGGATTACACCATCAAAGGCTGGGTGATGGATGATGAACGGCTGAAACGTGGAACGTATCTGACAGAGAAGTATTTCGACGAGCAGTTAGAGCGCATCCGTGAGATCCGTGCCAGCGAAAGAAAGTTTTATCAGAAGATCACTGACCTGTATGCGACAGCCATTGATTATGATAAAAATGCTGCAACGACGAGAAGATTTTACGCGACCGTCCAGAATAAGATGCATTACGCAGTGCATGGACATACGGCAGCTGAGCTGATCGTGGAAAGAGCGGATCACACAAAAGAGCACATGGGATTAACCACCTGGGCAGATGCGCCGGAAGGAAAGATTAAGAAAAGTGATGTTACAGTCGCTAAGAATTATCTGAGTCAGGATGAAATGAAGCAGTTAAACCGTATGGTGACAGCATACCTGGATTTTGCTGAAAACATGACCTTACGCCATATCCCGCTTACGATGCAGGACTGGGAAAAGAGGCTCAACAGCTTCATTGAAATGTTTG
The DNA here is from genome assembly GCA_934376955.1 of uncultured Lachnospiraceae bacterium. Classification (GTDB taxonomy): domain Bacteria; phylum Bacillota; class Clostridia; order Lachnospirales; family Lachnospiraceae; genus CAKRPJ01. The sequence continues at coordinate 1,347 of CAKRPJ010000114.1, forward strand.
ATTATGGCATTTTACAGAACGCAGGCAAGGTGTCCGCAGAAATTGCAAAGCTTCATGCTGAGACAGAATTTGAAAAATACCGTGTAATTCAGGACAGATTGTTTATGTCCGACTTTGATAGGTATATGCTGGAGTTGGAAGAAAGCACAAAGAAATAATGACCGGATTCCAGGTCGAGACGATGAAATCCGGCAACTCAATTCCCTATGAGTGTATGGCCAATCAGCGGTCAGAGCTGCCGTACGAACTTTCATTGGCGTCCTTACTCCAAATCGTTTCTGGAAACGTTCGTCATTGTAAAAATGGACGTATTGCTCGATGGCCGAACGCAGCTTGCCTTGAATTCCTTGCTGCAGCTTGCGTTTCCCGCTCTTTCCATGAAAGAGGCCTCGCCCTGTTTCTCGTATTTCCTTACCTAGCCAAGAAGACTCCGCTCGGATAGCCCATTCGCTCTGGCGATTTGTCGGTCAGATCCTTTGCCGGAAAGATATTCTCGTGCTCTGGCAAGCATCCAATCTGCTGCATGTTTCCTTTTGACCATTAAAAATCCCCCTAAAGCAGTTTGGTGATTGACCTTGTCTGCTTTAGGGGGATCATATCACATCGTTACCGGAGTTTTTTTATTCGCGGAAGGTCCTACTTTCCTTCCGTCCTTTGGATCGGACTTTGGGGAGATCTTTTCCCATTCCACCCGCTGCCTGTCAATAGCACTGTCGCAGGGCCGCTTTTTCTTCATCCATTCCAGCAGAAAATCATGAAAAAGACAGCTTGCCTTTGTCTTGCGGACCTGCGGATTGCTTACAAGGTAGATCATCTGCCCGCTGATCTCTTCCTTCAGTGTCCGGC
>CAKRPJ010000115.1:0-2044 GCA_934376955.1 uncultured Lachnospiraceae bacterium
TTGTTAGGCTTAGAGTCAACACGACCTAGTTCGATGATTTGCAGTAGGAAACTTATTTGTATTCAATATCGCCCAGTTTGATTCTTGAGATGCTTTTACCATTTCCATTGTAGTTCACAAGGCCGGTCAGTGTCTTGGTTTCTGTTTTCTTGGTTACAGAGGTCTGCTTCATAGTTGCAGTGCAAGTAAATTTAAGCAGATTGATCGTGCGTGCATTTGTTGTCTCTGCACTATAATACTGAGTACCATTCCATTTAATCCAACTGCCGGTTGCACAGCCATTTTTAAATCCATCAATAATGCCGTAATTATCATACAGCTTGTCTCCGCCGGTTACCTTAATGGATCTGTCATAGCCATTAGCGCTGGACTTCAGAGTCTGGCTACATCCTGTGAACGAGAGTGCTGCAGCACTTTCCAAAAGAAGTGCGTAAATATCTGGCTATATTATACCATGTGGCGTCTATTGTGTCAATAATTTTTTAAAAATAGAGTTGCTTAGAATTTATTATTCTGCTTTAGACATGAGGAGGGTAGGTGATTTTTGGCTCTCCTTCAAAATCTGTGTAAACTCCACAGAATATCCTTGTATGACACATACTTCGTACTGTTACGTATCCTGGTGAATCATGCACTGCTGTATTCCGTTTTGGGATATACGGCTGATGGCTTCGGGAAAACCTGTAAGACCATCTATGCAGGTAATCAATATGTCCTCAACGCCACGATTTTTAAGCCCGTTTAAGATTTGCATCCAGTATTTTTCACTTTCATTTTCGCCGACGTACATTCCGAGCACGTCCTTTTTGCCGTCCATAACCCAGTTCACCATCAAGCTCCGCTTCAAGTCCGTTTTCGAGCACTTCGCCTACCATCCTCTTAAAAAGCGAGCGCAGGTCATGCATATCGTCAACCTCAAGCAGTGATAAAAATTCTCTCAGCTTGTCTTTTCTTTCCTGTTTTGCTGCCCGTACTTCCGGACTGTCTTTGTACCTTGGCATGATTATCCCTCCGAATTGCTATTTTTATGATACACCATTCCGGAGGTTTACACAAGGTTTGAAGAGGTCCCGGAGATCGGCGTGTAAAATATATATTTTTAGAGGCTGTGGATATCAATGTGATGCTTCTTACACTGGCTCATCCACAGCCCCTGTTTTTGTTTTACGATGCAACCAGCAACTTTCTGTGAAATATAAAACCAAAAAATGATACGAAAAAATGCTGTTGTCAAAGTGTGAAAATGGCTTGAAATCAAGGGCTTTCGGAGAACATGGACTCTCCGGCAGCCTTTTCTTTATGCCAGCAAATGGGGATGTGCTGCAACACCACTTCCGATTTTGACAACAGCAGCGGAGAAAGTGACGACACCCTCTCGAAAAAACGACAACAGCAGCAGAGCGAAACGACAACACCCATTCGGAAAAACGACAACAGCAACAGGCAAAATTAAAATGTACGGCAACAGTAATAATCCGAGCGGAGCGGACTCTTTCACGGTGTCTACTCCGGGTGATGGATATTTGGCAAATCTACTCTATTTCCTTACGAATCGACTCCCAAATTCTACCCAACATGTTTTCTCCATTACCGTCTTCACCTATACCCCAGTAGAAATCAGACTTAGAAAATTCAGCCAATGGAATTTCGCCGCTTTCTTTTAATTTGTCGCGGATGTAAGTGTGCTGTAGCATCTTTAGCATACAAATCTGCCGCATGACATCACATTTTACCTGACTCCAATCTTTTCGAACATGGCGTTCATTTTCTGGCATATGGGCAATAATCTTTGCTTCGTGAGGCGATCGGCTCGTACGAATCTGTTCTGCCACAACTGCAGATGTTTGGAAGAATTTACTTGCCTGATACAAGTGTTCAGCTGTGGGATAAATCTTGCCATCCAATTCAACTTGAAATGCGGAGAAATTATCCAAGGCATACATCTTGAGCATATAGAAGCCTTTGTATTCTGTAGGTTTGTCAATGATGTGTTACACATTCGGGAAAGCGAAAAGCACCTGTTTAGGAGAGCGCCAGTTGAGAG
>CAKRPJ010000116.1:0-2031 GCA_934376955.1 uncultured Lachnospiraceae bacterium
GGTGTAAACGGTATCCTCATAGCCATGGAGGACGGCGTAGAGGGTGACGGTATCGCCGAAGGTGACGTACTCGCCATCATAGGAGACATAGACGGATACGGAGCGCTCGGCGCTGAGCTTATCCTGAATGACGCCCAGGAGACGAGCGTTATCAGGCAGGTCATTCTCGGTGATGTTTTCCGGCTGCTCGGGGACGGGGGTGGCGGCAGGCTGCGCGAAGGCAACGCCGCGGACATGATCACGATGGAGATAGCCGGAGAAGCCGTGAGCCTCTACCTTGGCCCAATCGCCCTCGGTGGAGAAGACCTTGATGGCTGCGCCATTGGGGACGGTGAAGACGACGGGGCTATCGGCATCGGGCGCGGCATGAACTTCCGCATTGCCAACGGCGATGGGGCCGTCATAGGGCTTGGGCGTTTCGGTGGGCTCGACCACGGGCTCTTCAGTGGGCTCGGCAACGGGCTCTTCGGTGGGCTCGACCACAGGCTCCTCGGTGGGCTCGATCGCGGGCTCCTCGGTGGGCTCGATGATGGGCTCCTCGGTGGGCTCGATCGCGGGCTCCTCGGTGGGCTCGATGATGGGCTCCTCGGTGGGCTCGACGACGGGCTCCTCGGTGGGCTCGACAACGGGCTCCTCGGTGGGCTCGACAACGGGCTCCTCGGTGGGCTCGGCAGTCGGTTCCGCGGTAGGCTCAGCCGTGGGCTCGGCCGTGACTACGGGAGTCTCGGTAGGACGATGCTTGACGGAAGGCAGGCGGTAGGGATCGGAAGCAATGATCTTGCTTGCAACCGCAGCGCCCACCAGCATCAGCGCCAGGATACTGGCCAGGATGATCGCCATTTTCTTTTTCTGATTCATGATTCGACGTCTCCTTACTATATGAAAGATTGAATTTATATGGCAACAGCGAAGCCGGGGGCTTCGCATGGGCACGGGTTACTCGGCGGGCTCAACCGCCTCGAGGACTACACGATAGCTGCGGGACACGGTGGAGGAAGTGAGCTCCATCTCGTAGCGCAGGCCGCCTTCCTGGATGGTCTTCCAGCCCTCGCCAGCATTGGCTTGCCAGATGATGTTGTAGGGCATATTGGCGTTATCGATAGAAGCGTAAAGCTGCACGGTATCGCCATAGTACAGATCGCCGCTGTCCTTGCCCACCAAACCAACGATGACGTTGGCGGAGAACTGAGGATCATCCGCGTGGGCGACGATACCGTTTCCGCCCCAGCAGACAACCGCGGCAAAAGCCATCAGCGCGACCAGAATGAGAGCTAAGGTTCTTTTCATGACAGGTACCTCCTTGATAACTAATGCTTGGCACATATCCATACCTTTTCCAGCGTACAGAAAAATTATAGCCAGCATTGGTTACGCAGTCGGTTACATCTGTCAGGGCTTAGCCCCAGACGGGCACAAGAGTGTTAATATTCTTTTACATTTTCCTTACAATACTTTTCCTCGCTGCTGAGCGGGCCGACGCGGTAATTAAAGGCGACGGTGGAGTTGGGATACTTGCGGTAAAAGAGGCGCTTGATGCGCTCCATAACCAGGTTGCCCGTGGCGTAATTGACGGTGGGCAGCAGCAGCGCGATGATGGTGGGCGAAACGTGGGTGATGGTATCCCCCTTTCGAAGATTTGTGCGCAGGATCTCCAGCAGACCGTTGACAACATTGTTCTGCTTGATGCTGTTGACGTTGGGATCATTGGGGTTTCCTACCATAATAATGGCAAGGAACATGGTCGATCCCAGGCGCTCCAAATTGCGCATTTGCAGGTTGTAAATTTCCTTAAAGACGGCATATTCGCAGATGAACGCGCCGCGCTGCTCACCGCTTTCCATCAGCTCTCGGCGGATGGAATCAAGGTTAAAATCCAGCGTTTTCCCGGCGTGAACAATCTGCTTGTAAAACTCCTGCATATCGTCGCTGGGCTGGATGCCAAGATAACGATAGTTGAGGTGCATAACGTGTTTGTACTGAATCAGCGCGTCGCTGGTGCGGTTGGTCTTGATCAAAGCCGTCATCAATTCC
>CAKRPJ010000117.1:0-2027 GCA_934376955.1 uncultured Lachnospiraceae bacterium
CTCCAGTTTCGGGTTAAGCTGCCTCTTTACCTTTCCAATCGTCCTGATAAGCTGCTGCAAGCCTTTGACGGGCAGGTATGCCGCCTGTACGGGTATTAAAATGCTGTCGGCACAGGCAAGGGCATTTATCGTAATCATGCCGAGCGAAGGCATACAGTCAATCAGGATATAATCGTAACTGCCCCTGACAAGCTCTATGTATGACCGAAGAACTGTTTCCCGGCTCATAACATTTACAAGGGAAACCTCCAGACCGGAAAGCTCAATATTCCCCGGCATAAGGTCTATCCCTTCCTCATGGTGGAGGATACCCACTGTCTGTTCTATTTCCTCGTCATTGATCAAATTCCCCATAATGGTTGCAAGCGTGATTTCCAAAGCATCCGGCTCCGTATAGCCTAAACTCGCTGTCAGGCTGCCCTGTGCGTCCGCATCAATCAGCAATACTTTCTTTCCCCTTTTTGCCAGCCCTATTCCTAAGTTGCTTGTGGTGGTGGTCTTGCCGACACCGCCTTTCTGGTTTGCGACTGCGATTATTTTACACATGATCATTCTCCTTTGCATCTACTGTTTTTCTTTTACGTTGCTTTTCCTGACTTCCGCATACGTCCTGTAATATTTCTTTGTTCCCTTGTTTGGGAACATATCGGAAAACTCCGTCACTTCGACTTTGGGATTCCTCTGTAAAATCTTCCTGAACCACTTAATATCGTTTTTTGTTCCCATTATCCTAACTTTTAACATTAGTCTGCCCCTCCAAACATGGCGTACAGATTGTGGTTATAGACTGTGTACTCTGGATACCTGATCTGTACCGCCTGCCAAAAATAAGGTGCATAGGCACAGCAGAATAATTCTTCCACTGTATAAAGTTTGCACTCGTCTACCTGTTCCTCCGCATCATCATAATCAAAAACGCTCGGCGTACCGTTGCAGTAAAGATTAAACGCCATCCTGACTACCTTTACACTGCCGCTGGTCTGCCAGCCTTCATGCAGACACTCCGTTTTTACACAGCCTGTCTTAAAATCATAAATGCTCTTAATATTCCTTCTTGTGTCATCGCTGATACCAAGACAATACGCCAGTGCTTTGTGGTACACGTCCTGATACCTGACTTCTTTCAATTTCTCATAGTAGAATTTCTCATGTGCATCGCTGATAAAAATAATCTTTGCCGCTTTCTCTGCTCCTAACGCTGTAGTGTTACCCATACTTTTTTCCTCCATTTCTTATTTTGTTTGCTGACCATAACAAAAAGGACACTTCCCTAAAATTTCTTTTAGAAAAATGTCCTTATCGTACAAAATATTGAATTGGATTTATGAGTACAACTATTCATTAACGCTTATTATTCTTCATTATGCGTTGTAAAATTGTTGTAAATTTGTTGTAGTTCACAACTTCAAGTACCGCAAACCCTTGATTTTACTGGCTTTATTTATCCAATGACTTCATCGTCGGGAACAGCAATACATCGCGGATCGCCTGTGAATCTGTCAACAGCATCACGAGACGGTCAATACCGTAACCGATACCACCTGTGGGCGGCATTCCGATCTCCAGTGCGTTTAAGAAATCCTCGTCTGTGTGGTTTGCCTCCTCGTCACCTGCCTCAAATGCAGCATCCTGTGCGGCGAAACGCTCACGCTGATCGATCGGATCGTTCAGCTCGGAATATGCGTTACACATCTCCCATGTATTGATAAACAGCTCGAAACGCTCTACCTTTGTCGGATCTGACGGTTTCTTTTTGGTCAGCGGTGAAATCTCGATCGGATGATCCATGATAAATGTCGGCTGGATCAGCTCTTTCTCACAGTATTCCTCAAAGAACAGGTTCACGATATCGCCCTTTGTATGGCGCTCCTCGTATTCAATATGATGCTCGTCTGCGAGCTTCTTTGCCGCTGCGTCATCCGCAACTGCATCAAAATCAATGCCTGCGTATTTTTTAATCGCATCGTTCATGGTCAGGCGCTCGAACGGCTTGCCGAGGTCGATCTCGATGCCGTTGTAGCTGATCT
>CAKRPJ010000118.1:0-2023 GCA_934376955.1 uncultured Lachnospiraceae bacterium
GGGTGAAGCAGATGCGATTGTCGCATTTGAGAAGCTCGAAGCAGCAAGATGGATCTCCTACCTGAAGAAGGGTGGACAGATCATCGTGAATACACAGGAGGTAGAACCGATGCCGGTTATCACAGGTGCTGCGGAGTATCCGCAGGAGCTTGTTTCTAAGATGGAGGCAGCCGGTGCGAATGTCGATGCGAAGGATTTCCTTGCGATTGCAGAGGAGGCAGGTTCTGCCAAGGCGGTAAATATCGCACTCATGGGAAGACTCTCCAAGTATTTCCCGGAGATTCCGGAGCATGCATGGGAAGAAGCAATCGATGCAATCGTTGCGGAGAAGTTCCGTGCTTTAAACCACAAAGCCTTTGAGCTTGGAAGAAATGCATAGATAATAAGTGTAAAAAGGGCATAGTTGATGTGCCCTTTTTACATATATGATGTATTTGCGTGGCTGTTACAGATAAGTGTAAACTTTGCCTGAAAACGCCTTTCCTTTGTTCGTGTAATATAAGGACATCAGCAAGAGCTGAAAAACAAACGAACAAAGGAGAGGTTAAAATGAAGAGATTGGAAATTGCGCAGTATATTGCACTTGGAGCAACTTGTATGACAGTATTGGGGTTCGTAATCAACCTCGCCACACAGAGCAGATGGAGCATAACGATGTGTGGATATGGTGTGATGATCGGATTGATCTCATATTTCTTCGGCGGAATCAAAACCGCAGTGAAGATGGCGGGAAAGATTGCAAAATGGGGCTGGATCATTCTGCCGTTTCCGTATGATATCGTGACCGGTCTGGTTGCATTTTTTATTTCGATTTTCGTATTTATGGCGTTGCCGATTGTTCCGATCCGTAAGGCGTACAAGGAACAGTCAATGGAGTAAATGGGTGCCTGTGACAGGCATCTCACAGGATGATGTACAGGATAATATATGGAAGAAAATGGATTTGAGACAAGATTGATAAGAGAAGAGATCGGAAGATGTGAGGACCTCGAAGAACTGAAAGCGCGGATCTTTCCGTTGCTACAGTCACAGCAGGAGCTGTGGATACAGAAGATGCAGGAAATCCTTGCAGAGAGCGGGCTTACGAAGTCTGCATTTGCGAAGCGGTGCCGCGTGAGCCGGGTGTCGGTCGACAAATGGTGCAAGGGCGCGATCCCGAAGAACCGCGAGACATTTCTTCGAATCGGTATGGCAGCGGAGTATGACTTAGAGAAGATGAACCAGCTTCTGCGGCGATACGGGCAGTACCCGGAGCTTTATTCGAAGAGCTTGGAAGACTGCGTGTGTATCTATGTGTTAAACCACAGGGTTGAAATGGATGGTTTCGGAAACAGGGCATCTGAAAAGCGCGGGGAAGCGTATGGATTGACCGCCTATGATTACATATTGTCGCAGATTAAGGAGAACATGACGGCGGATACAGATATGGAAATCCCGGATATCAATACGGCACAGTTTGCCGAGCAGTTATCACAGGTGGAGAATGCAGATGCCTTAACGCAGTTCATCTATGACAATATCGCAACATTCTCCTCAGCATATCAGAAGTTTTATGCCTATGTGAAAATGTATGTGACGATCAATTACCAGCGGTATTCTTCGAGTGTGGCGAATCTGGCAGAGGGACAGGGCTGGTCGTCTTCCCTGCGGCAGTGTGTGTCTGCAATACGGCAGAACAAATGGTATCCGACACGGAACAAGATCATCTCGCTGGGACTGCATCTGAGCATGGATCATGAGCAGATCGATGAGATGCTTACGCTGGCACATATGGAGCCTTTGTGTGCAAAGAACCTGTTCGAAAGTGTGATCCTGTTTATTCTGGATGATGCGGAGTTAAATAACATGCTTGATACGGAATCCGAGGAGTTCGATCCGGATGAGTTATGCCGCTATGCACGCAAGGTGCTGCTGGAGCTTGATCTGCCGGAGATTGACGCGTTTCTCGCGGAGCTTCCGGATCTCGATACGGATATATGGTAGGATGGAAAATAATTTAATCGTAATTGAAAATGGACAATTG
>CAKRPJ010000119.1:0-2006 GCA_934376955.1 uncultured Lachnospiraceae bacterium
TGTCATTAGCCTGTCATGCAGCAAACAGAAGCCATTCGATATAATTAGTGCAACTTATCAGGAAGGCTGGATTGCTTCATCAATACCCGGCGTCAGAGTACGCCAGGAAATGAATATCCAGCCCTCTTCCGGAGAAATAAACGCTGCCGAACTTGTTTCAGTTATGGAACTGAAAACACCGGTTGTACTTCCCCGGACATCACTAATTCAGAAATGGAGAGTTATCATGAAAAATATCGTATTAGCATCTTTGCTGGGCTTTGGTTTAATTTCATCGGCCTGGGCCACTGAAACCGTGAATATCCATGATCGCGTCAACAATGCACAGGCTCCTGCTCACCAGATGCAGTCTGCTGCGGCTCCTGTCGGGATCCAGGGGACTGCTCCTCGTATGACCGGTATGGACCAGCATGAACAGGCCATTATTGCTCATGAAACCATGACGAACGGCTCGGCGGATGCGCACCAGAAAATGGTGGAAAGTCATCAGAAGATGATGGGAAATAACACGGTATCCACGACCGTCCCGTCAACGTCTTACGCGGCGATGAATGAGCATGAAAGAGCAGCGGTTGCCCATGAATTCATGAATAACGGGCAATCCGGCCCACATCAGGCCATGGCCGAAGCGCACCGCCGCATGATCAATGCAGGCTGAATGCGACGGTAGTATCCGTGCTGTTACCTTTTCCCTGATAGATTTTCCTGAAACAACGTTGCTACATTTTTGCCCCCCGTCAGGGCAATGCCGATCAGTTAAGGATCGGTTGACCGATCCTTAAACTGCGGCACTATAACGGCTTCCACAACAGGGAGCCGTTTTCTTATGCCACTTCTCAATGATCTGCTCGATTTCAGTGACCATCCGCTTATGCCTCCGCCCTCTGCACAACTATTTGCAGAACACCTTCCCACCGAGTGGATACAACACTGCCTGACGCTTTCTGCTCATGCGACCGTTCGCCGCCGTCGTTTACCGGGGGACATGGTTATCTGGATGGTGGTGCAATGAGCCAATTACCGATGTTGTTCGCCGTCTGAACCTGAGCGCGGATGGCGAAGCGGGGATGAACCTGCTGGCCCGCAGCGCTGTCACCCAGGCGCGTCAGCGCGTGGGGGCCCCCTGGTGGAATGGCTCTTCCGCCAGACCGCACAGACATGGGGCGCGGAACGTTACCTGAAGGATGACTGGCACGGCCTGCAGCTTTTTGCCATTGATGGCGCACAGTTCAGGACACCTGATGAACCTGAGTTGCGTGAATATTATGGCTCTGCCAACACATCCACTGAGCGGCAGAGCGCCTACCCGGTTATGCGTCTGGTGGCGTTGATGAATCTGGGAAGCCACATTTTGCTGAATGCCGTGACCGCGCCTTACCGGCGGAGCGAAACCGTGCTGGCTCACTCCATGCTCGCCACCATCCCGGATAAATCCATTACGCTGTTTGACAAGCTCTTTTACAGCGCAGACCTGCTGCTGACGCTGAACCAGAAGGGTTGTAACCGCCACTGGCTACTGCCTGCGTGGAAGAATATCGCGGCAGAAACAGAAGAAAGTTACGGTCCCGGAGACAGGCTTCTGAAACTGAAGGTGTCACTGCAGGCGAGGAAAAAGAATCCTGCACTGCCAGAGTTCTGGTACGCCCGGGCGGTGACTTATGAGGTGAACGGTATGGAGAAAACGGTGCTGACATCACTCCCGGCAGACTGCTACAAAGCAAAAGAGGTAGCGGAACTTTACCATTCACGATGGGAAATCGAAGTCGGGTTCAGAAACCTGAAAAGCAGCCTGCTGAACAATGCCCTGGTGCTGAGAAGCCGTAAGGTTGAGCTGCTGGAACAGGAGGTGTGGGGCATGTTGCAGGCTTACAACCTGATACGGCGTGAGGCAACAAAAGCGGCTGAGAAACACAAAAAAGCGGCGTCAGAAATCAGCTTTAAGTTCGCGTTCCAGTTTATCGCGACAGAAATGATAGTGCTGGGAAATACGGCATCACCGGGGACCA
>CAKRPJ010000120.1:0-1969 GCA_934376955.1 uncultured Lachnospiraceae bacterium
GCAATGCACGAGTGGCTCAGTGGTGGAGTATCGCCTTGCCAAGGCGAGGGTCGCGGGTTCGAATCCCGTCTCGTGCTTTATAGTTAAGTGTGCCGGAGCCTTTATTTACAAGGGTTTCCGGCTTTTTTGTGTCTGGTTTTTCTGTAGACAGATGTAGATACCTGCCTGCAACTTCTATAAGTCTTATCATTACTTTAACTTCATCTTTTGGAAATACCACAATATTAACTGCTATAAGTAAAGAGCAGTAAACAAGCGGTTGATAGAGGAAAAGCGTTCTATCAACCACCTATATGATGGTTGGTTTTCTGGCTGGCATAGTTCCAGCCGTCAGCGGTAAATGGAAGCTGCTTCGCAGCCCCTCGTCTGTATTATATCACGGGGAAACACAGAAGTTGTAGACAGTTTGTAGACACAGGGAAAACAGTGTGCATTCCTCCTTGATTTTATTAGGAAAATTCATTCCCACTTGAGTTCGAAGTCTTGGTTTCACTGCGGTCGTCGCAGGTAAACGTCTCCCGGACATTCTGGGCTGTTTTTAATGGTGTGAAAACTATGATTCCTATAGAGCAAAAGGTTCGTCCAGAATTAGGTATTTTTTTCTGCTTTTGAATGCAGCGGACGAACCGGAGAAAAAGCCGGAAATCATGAGCACGGATCAGAAGAAAAGCAGGAGGCGGAGCGGACGAACCGGAGAAAAAGCCGGAAATCATGAGCATTGGTCAGGAAAGTCGACATATTTCATATAGAATCACGCGCCAAGTCTCACGGATGTTCGACTTGAAAGGGCATGGTCATTTGTATTAGATGGCTGAAACTATCATTTAACCAAATCAAGTAAGTCCCCTGCTTCAATTGCGAAAAGCAATAAGCAGTGGGTGGGGACTTGCTTGTATCAGGAGGAGTGCAAGCTCCTTCTGATAAACTGCGGAGCAGTTATTCGGTTATGAGCAAGTAGCGAAGCGAATTGCGTAGCCTTAGGAAACTTGAGATAAAAACAAAAAATTGTCCGGGGAATCAACTTGTGCAAATTTCGCACAGATTGGTTCCCCGGACCTTTTTCTGTTTGTATTACCGCGATCGCCTCCCAATATTACTAGATTTTTTTCATTGCAGATTTTCTTCTCTATCGGTTTAAAAATCCCCTCCCCTAATTACAACAGACCGTATTTGGACAGCTTGTTTAAAAGCGTCTGTCGTGTAACACCAAGCTCACGGGCCAGTCTGGAGTGGCTTTTGCAGGCCGCCACCCGCTCGGATAAAAGGTCTGCTTCGTACTGATCCATCAATGTTTTGAGTGTGCCGGAGCTGGAAATATCAGTAATTATATTATTCGGGCAGCTGAAGCTGATCGCAAAGGTCATTCCGATGATATGGTCAGGCAGCTCCTTTGGGGTGATCTCGAGGCCTTCGGCAAATATACATGCATATTCGATGGCGTTTCGCTGAGGGTGGCTTCCCCGTGAAGCGCCTTCAGGACACCGCTTTCATCAGGATCAACATCTAAGAAGGCAGAGCGGAAATGGGTTCCGACGACATCGGAAGCTTGAAAGGGTACAATATTCGGATTGAAGGGCTGGAAATAACGGATGATCTGCCGGTCATCAATGATCGTAACAGAATCAGCCAGAGCGCCCATGGTTATGATCTGATTAATGTAGTTTTCGAGCATAATGTGTCCTCCTGAAAATATTGTTCCATGGCTTACTGCCTCAGACATGTAAAAATATTTATACAGCACATATCAAATATCTTATACACATATAATAAAAAAGTCAATATTATTGCTGAATTATTTGCATAGTTTGACTAATAATAGACAATTTACAGGCATTTTATGGTCTGGCACGAAAATTGCTGTATATTTAGTCTATCAGTATCGTGTGGTCGGCAGTAGTCAAGCGGATATTCGCAATCCGCTTCGCTACTTGCTCATAACCGAATAACTGCTCCGCAGTTTATCAGAAGG
>CAKRPJ010000121.1:0-1947 GCA_934376955.1 uncultured Lachnospiraceae bacterium
CGTCTCTTCGAGCGGAGTCTCGGGATCGAGGCAGTGGTGATAGAAAATATCAACATATTCAAGCCCCATGCGTTTGAGGCTCTGATCAAGACTCGCGAGAAGATATTTGCGGCTTCCGTTTCTGCAGCCGTAGGGTCCCGGCCACATCTCATAACCCGCCTTCGTGCTGATTATCATTTCATCGCGGTATGCCCTCATCTCGTTGGCAAAAATTTTGCCGAAATTCTCTTCCGCGCTGCCTGGCGCCGGACCGTAATTATTTGCCAGGTCGAAATGCGTGATGCCGTTGTCGAATGCGGTGAAGCAGAGCTCTTTCATGTTTGAATACTGCGCGTTATCGCCGAAGTTATGCCAAAATCCGAGCGACACCGCCGGCAGCTTCAGACCGCTTTTTCCAAGGCGGTTATATTGCATCTTGTCGTATCTTTTTTCGTTTGCAACATACATATTGATTCTCCTATATATCCGTGTCACTCTGCCTTATCCCAGCCGGAATAGAGAGTTATGCTTTCGTTGACCGTATCCTTGCTGATGTCAAATGCTTTTGTGCAGTCCCTGTCGCTGTACCAACCGGTGAACACATAGCCCTCCTTGACGGGGTCGTTTTCAACATTGACAAGCTGACCGTGCATAACCTTCTGATTCTCTATCTGAGAGCCGCCGTTCGTGTCGAAAGTTACCGTAAAACCCGCATGGCTTATTGCAAAAACTACACAGGCAATAAGAACAACAATACCCACGAGTATAAGCCTATCGGCGGTTTTTACAGATATTTTGACATTTCTGTAAAGCCCTCCCGGCTTTCTCTCTGTCGTAAGACCCATTGTGCTTTTTTCGTTATCCATGGTTTCACAGCCTTTCGGTTTCAGCATTCATTATCTGCGCGCGAGATATTTACGCATATCGATAGCGCAGGCAATAAGGATTATCATACCCTTGATGATATAAAGCATATTTGCGGACACGGAGAGGAAGTTGAGTCCTGCAAAAATTATCTGTAAAAGCAGAACGCCGACAACTATTCCGCTTATCTTTCCTGTGCCGCCGACGAACGACACGCCGCCTATAACGCAGGCCGCGATGGCGTCGCATTCATAGTTGAGTCCCGTGTTTGCGGAGCAGGAAGCGATACGCGCACCCTCGATGAATCCCGTTATGCCGTACATAACGCCTGCAAGAATAAACACAATGAGAATAGTCACAAAGACATTTACGCCCGAGACTCTTGCCGCCTCTTCGTTTGAGCCGACTGCAAACATATTTTTGCCGAACTTCGTCTTATTCCAGACGACCCACATGACAGCGGTCAAAATGATTGAATAGAGAACATATTTCGGGATCGCAACGCCGTCAATCGAGAACAGCGTGCCGGTGATAAATTTAGTGTAGGACGGATCGAGACCGGAGAGCGTCTGTCCGTTGTTTCCGCCTATCATAAGATACATAAGAACCGTACCGAAAACGATAAGCTGGGTCGAAAGAGTGACTATAAACGGATGAAGCTTGAACTTGGCAACGAAAAATCCGTTCACAAGACCGACTGCGGCGCCTATGGCTATAACCGCGAGGAGCACGACGATCAGCGGCATCGTGTCAAGACCCTTGAACATCTTGTTCGCATAATCGCTCATCTGGAGCAGAGAAGCGGCAACACAAGCCGTGAGTCCGACGCAGCGGCCGGCGGAAATATCGGTACCGGTCAGCACTATGCATCCCGCAATGCCCAAAGCGATCGGCAGTTTTGCCGCCGTGAGCGAGATTATGTTCACTATTGATGAAATGCTCAGGAACGCCGGCACCTTGACCGCAATAAAAATCACGGAAATCGCGATTATTATATACATCGCGTTGTTGAACAGCAGATCCGTCACAAGTCTTTTTTTATCGCCGCGCTCCGCCGCTTTGAAATTTTCAATCCAAACGGAAATTCGCGAGCGCTTTGCTTTT
>CAKRPJ010000122.1:0-1907 GCA_934376955.1 uncultured Lachnospiraceae bacterium
TCGATAGCCGTTTTCTCCTGTTCCATCTGCTCGATTTGGTCGGAAAGCTCCTGCCGCTTATCCAGAAGTCCATGCAGGGCACTCAGGTCAGCGGTCTTGTCCCGGTTGTCTACCTCATAAAGCTGGTTGATCTGCTGGGTGTCACAATCGCAACCGTTGGGTGCAGGGGGAATCTGGGGCACAACATGGTTCGTCCAGAAAAGCTCTTCCTTATCAATAAGATCAGAAAGCACCTGTTTATCCGTCACAATTTTGTGGATCACCAGCTCTCTGCCGAAAATCAGAGCCGCCATATACCAGCAGTCGAAACCGCTGACAGCCAGATAGTGGTCAACCTGCGCCAGATAGTGAGCCGGGATTTTCCCATCAGCCCACTTGTCCGCAGAAAACGGTGAAACCGTTTTGCACTCCAATCCTGCTTTCTGACCAACGATCAGACGGTCAAAGTCTGCCAGAAGCAGCGGATGTTCCTCGCTCTGGTAGATAGCGTTTGCACGGCGCACCTTAAAACCCGTTTCTTCGGAGAACCGCTGCGCCACATAATCCTCCAAATCACGACCCTGCCGCATGGCTTCGTTGTCGATATTTTCAATGGTATCGCTGATTTTATCGTGGTAAACCTGAAATGCCGAACGGTAGGGATTCAGGCCAAGGATAGCTCCGGCATCCGTGCCGGTAATGCCGCATTTGCGGTAACGGAGCCAATCTTCTTTGGTCAAATTCAATGTAGATACAAGTCGTTTCATGCAATGTTCAACCTCACTTTCATCTGTTCTTCTGCGATAGAGAAATCATATTCCACCAAGTCTTTCAGAATCGTGGAAAACTCATCCACCAAGGTACGGTCATCATCCAGCCAGAGGGCATACTCGTTCTGTTCCTTTCTCATGCCATATTTCATATAGCGTCTTTAATTTGGCATAAACCCGCTGCTCTGCCAGTTGATGAATTTGCTCATCTCTAAGCAATAATGATTCACTTTGGTGGATAAGAAAGTCAACACAAATGGGGTCAGCACCCAAGTTTAAGGCATTGAAGTACAGAGAATGATTGAAATAATAATTGATAAGATTTCCACTTTCATCAATGATATTTACAAAGTTTATGAAAAAATCATGCACTAGACGAATTTTAAAATTACTGATTTTGCCGTCATCGCTGTCATTGATAAAAACATGGAGCCCCTTTGATTCCCCACGTACCGAAGCATAGGCTTCATCCTGAGTGATACGAATGAAGCACAGCTCATGGTGTACAGGGTCTTTCACCTTGTTTTCTTTGGATTCAGCTATAATAGCTTTATCACTTGCGTCGTAATCCGGAACTTTTGTTCCTGAACATTTTTTCTTTCGTTTTTTCTTGGTCAATGATTCAATCTTGTCCTGATGCTGTTCTACAAATTTTGCAACAAGCTCGTCTTCGTTCATGCAGGCAAAAGTGTCCAGTGAAGAAAGTCCGAATAGGTTCCGGATTTTTTCCTCAGTGGATTTCAATATATCGAGACTGGAAAGTTGATTGGAAGGGGTACTCATAAGAAAGATGATCCTCCTCACTTAATGTTGTCATTAAAAATATTATACAGCATTGCCGGTCATTTTCAAGAAAAAGGTACAGCTGCAATATCTATTATAGGACAGCAAAAAAGACCACCCATCATCCTTGCAGACAACAGGTGGTCTTGTACCAAATCTCTTCGATTCCTGACAAAACGTGCCGCAGATTGGCACAAAATTGGTACAGGAACGAGGAAATTTACATTTTATGGAATTTTATCAAACGCAGATGCGTTTGTTTTTTGCGTTTTACTGCTCAATCGGCTTCATCGTGGGGACAGGTCAAGGAAGGCTCACAAATGGCTTTATTTCCCTTTATAAGCCTATCCATGCGGCTTCCTTTTTCCTGCTCCC
>CAKRPJ010000123.1:0-1796 GCA_934376955.1 uncultured Lachnospiraceae bacterium
GCTCTGCGCATTCCCATGCAGTTCTGCTATATGTCGATTCCTGTTGGTATGATTTTAATGAGCATCCGCCTGATCGAGAAGACGGTCAAGGAGCTGCTTCATAAAGATAATTCCACCTCTCAGGAAGGAGGCGTTGCTGAATGAATATCGCAATGCTCTTTGGCATCTTCTTTGTCCTTGTTATGCTCAGTGTGCCGATCGGCGTTTCACTCGGCCTCGCTACCTCCGTTACCATTATTCTTACCTCTGACATCGCTCCCGTGCTGGTTGCGCAGAAGGCATTCACGGGTCTTGATACGTTCACGCTCCTGGCGATCCCCTTCTTCATGCTTGCCGGTAACCTGATGGCCTACGGCGGCATTGCGCGCCGTATTGTCAAGCTGGCCGACGCGGCAGTCGGCAAGTTCACCGGCGGTCTCGGCATGGCTACCGTTATCGGCTGCATGTTCTTTGCGGCGATTTCCGGTTCCGGCCCGGCCACGGTCGTTGCCATGGGCGCGATCATGATCCCTGAAATGGTCAAGCGCGGCTACGACAAGGGCTTCGCCACCGGTCTGACGGCAACGGCCGGTACGATCGGCGTTATCATCCCGCCCTCCATTCCCTTCGTTATTTACGGTGTTGCTTCCGGTACGTCCGTCGGAGACCTGTTCAAGGGCGGCTTTATTCCTGGTTTCCTGATTGGCTTTGCACTGATGCTCGTCAGTTATCTGATTTCCAAAAAGCGCGGCTACAAGGGTATGGTCCGCGAGAAGAGCGATGAGAGCTTTATGTCCGTCCTGATGGACTGCCTGCCGGCGATCATGGCTCCGGTCATCATCCTCGGCGGTATCTACGCTGGTATCTTCACGCCGACCGAAGCGGCAGTTGTCGGTTCTGTCTACGCGCTGATTGTCGGAAAGTTCGTTTACCATGAGCTGGATTGGAAGACGATCGTCGACGCTTATAAGAGCACGGCGGATACCAACGGTATGACCGGTCTGGCACTCGGCTTCTCGATGGCGTTTGCTTCCTATCTGACGATGGAGCAGATCCCGACCAAGATCGCCAACTATCTGCTCTCTGCAATCTCGGCTGATTGGCTGCTGATCCTCATGATGCTGATCGTTCTGCTGATCTTCGGCCTGTTCGTCGATAACATCTCCTCCTGCCTGATCCTCACGCCGGTGTTCCTGCCGGTTGCGACCCGTCTGGGCATGAGTCCTGTCCACTTCGGTATCATGATGACGGTTGCTTTGGCGATCGGCTTCGTTACGCCTCCTTACGGCGTTAACCTGTTCGTTGCTTCCTCCGTTTCCAAGATGAAGATCGAAGAGGTGTCCAAATCTGCGATTCCGTTTATTATTGCAATGCTGGTCTGCCTGTTGCTGATCGCTTACATTCCCGGAATCACTATGCTGCTGGTAAATCTCATTTAAGGATGTTGTTCACCGGCGTGCAGTGAATTGTACAGCATTGCCTGTGAACACAAATGAGGTTTACAGGCAATGCTGTTGCAATATGGAAAATGCTTTATTTTATAAGACTTTTTGTGCGTGATGCTTCAATTTTTACAATGCAAAATCTGCCGCATCGTATAATATGATAACAGGTTTTATAAGGTTTCCATTTTCCGACGCGGCGCGGATTGTGCCGCATTTCATACCGTTCAACCGTTCACAAATCAGACAACCGTAAAACCACAAGAATAAAGAAAAGGAGAAATGGATCATGATGACACAGAATGAAAGATCACAGGCAACGGTGCCGCCGATGGCATTACACAGCGCCACGACGCCCTGTGTTGTAAAGGGCGA
>CAKRPJ010000124.1:0-1784 GCA_934376955.1 uncultured Lachnospiraceae bacterium
ATTCTGATCTTCATAGCAGACACCACCTCCAAAAATCTTTGCACCACATCCGGAACACTGCATACGGCAGTTCGGAGTCACTTTTTCCATGAGGGAATTATTCCATTCTCTCTTTAAAAATTCCTTAGTTACGCCGACATCGATAAAATCCCACGGGAACAGCTCATCTAAGCTTCTCTCTCTTGTGGTATAGAAGTCGATACTGAGGCCACATGTATCGAAGGCCTTCATCCAGATATTATTATCGAAGGATTCCGACCAGGAATCATACAGAGCCCCATTTTTGTAAGCCTCCTCGATAACAGAAGCCACCCTTCGGTCACCGCGTGCAAATACACCCTCCAGAACAGTAACATCTGCCTCATGCCAGTTATACTTCAGACATTTATGGTTTCTCATTTCCTTCATCTTATGGTTTACGATGCGTGCCTTCTGAAGAAATTCCTCCTTCGTACACATGCGTGCCCATTGGAACGGAGTAAAGGGCTTTGGAACAAAGAAGGAGGTGCTGGCAACGACCTGTACCTTTCCCTGACGTTTTTCCTTAGGAACCTCGTCAAAGAACACCTCTGTGATCTTTTCGGAAAGAAGGGCAATTCCTTCACAGTCCTCCACGGTCTCTGTCGGCTGACCGAGCATAAAATATAATTTAACACGGTTCCAGCCGCCGCGGAACGCTTCTGCAGCCCCATTTAAAATGTCATCCTCTGTCAGGCCTTTATTGATGACATTACGCATTCTCTGGGTACCGCCTTCCGGAGCAAAGGTCAGGCTGCTCTTTTTCACATCCTGAACCTTACTCATGACATCGAGAGAAAAGGCATCGATACGAAGGGACGGGAGGGATACATTGACCCCCTTCCCGTGGAACTCGTTTACGAGATAGGTCACCATTTCTTCGATATCGGTATAGTCACTGGAGCTTAAGGAGCTTAAGGAGATCTCCTCGTGGCCGGTATTCTTAAGCATCTTGCAGGCCAACCGCTTTAAATATTCAACATTCTTTTCCCGAAGGGGCTTATAGATCTGTCCGGCCTGACAGAAACGGCAGCCGCGGATACAGCCGCGCATGATCTCAAGAACGACTCGATCCTGTGTGACCTTGATAAACGGAACGAGAGGCTTTTCCGGATATACGGCGTTCTCAAAATCCGTGACAAGGACTTTCTTTATCTTTTCCGGTGCTTCCGGACAATTTGAGGTAAAGCTTTTAATCGTACCATCCTCGTTGTAGGTGACGTCATAAAGGGAGGGAACATAAATGCCGGGGATCGCTGCGGCCTTCTTTAGAAACTGTTCTCTGGAATCCTTCGCTTTTCTGGACTCCTTATAGGTGTCAAGAAGCTCATCATAGATCACTTCCCCTTCTCCGATATAGAACATGTCAAAGAAAGGAGCAATCGGCTCCGGATTATAGGAGCACGGGCCGCCGCCGATGACGATGGGATCCTCCCATGTGCGTTCCTCGGAGTGCAGCGGAATATGGGAAAGATCTAGGATCTGAAGAATGTTTGTATAACACATCTCATACTGGAGGGTGATCCCGAGAAAATCGAAATTCTTTACCGGATCCTGAGATTCTAAGGCAAACAGCGGGATATTCTTTTCACGCATGATCTTATCCAGATCAGTCCACGGAGAATAAACACGCTCACAATATACGTCCTCCCGCTTATTGAACATATCATATAAGATCTGGATCCCCAAATGGGACATTCCGATATCGTATACGTCCGGAAAGCACATGGCAAACCGAATGTCCACAAGGGACGGATTTTTCATGA
>CAKRPJ010000125.1:0-1783 GCA_934376955.1 uncultured Lachnospiraceae bacterium
TTGGATAATATAATGCAGAACATCCGCACCAAAACGGCAGGCATTTTGCCCGCCGCAGCCTGAAAGGGGTACATATGAATTTTAAAAGAGAAATAATTGCAAAAATACGCCTGCTGTTTCGTTCAATGAAAGCTAAGCGCGCAAAGAAAAAGCTGCTTGAAGCCTTTAAAAATTATCCTCAGAGCATAAGGAAATTATCTGCCGCTTACGAAAATTTTTTAAAGGCGGTACAGGCAGAGCAAAGGGCGCTGGTTACGCTCAAGGCGCTTAAAACACAGTATTCCCGCAGACCCATACTTATGAAGATACGGGATATAGGGCAGTATACGTTAAGCCGAAAGGCAAAGGAAATACTTTCGGAAACAGATATTGCCTGCGCGCTTGAACGCCACAAATGCGGCGACTGGGGAGAAATCTCCCCGGAGGACTGGGCGCGCTGCAACGCCTGTATGGAAACAGGGTACGGTTATGTGTATTCCCGGCATAAAACGGCAGGTAACCGGTATTTCTGCATTATTACCTACTATTCAAAACCCAAAACCAGAATTGTAACCGAGGAGGAATTATTGAATGTTAGCGGAAATAGTACCGGAGCTGTTTATGAAGAATCTCAGAGCTATCCCCTCAAGAAAGCCGTTTAATTATCTTAAAGAGCTTAAAGATTTTTCGTCCGGGGCTGCGTATCTTTATACGGAGGTAATACTTCCTAAAATGCAAGGAAAAGAGATATATACCGACGGGCTTAATATGTCCGCGTTTGAGCTTGATGATATAAACACCGTATACAACTACTTTAAACATAACATTGAGTTTAAATGTACCGACAGGAACGCGCTTTATGCCTTATATCAAAAGATAAAAGCAGCTCCGCCGTTAAAAGTGTCTGCGGATTTTTTGTAGGAGGAAATTCTATGTTTAACAGCTATACGGATAATCTTTACTGCGACCTTCTTGTGCTCTTTATGGATAAAGTGCTGTATGACAACGGTTTCCCCATAACGGAAAACAAAATTGACTACGATTGCGAGTTTACGACATATGAGGAAGCAATGAGGATTTTGGGCGGCGTTACGGATTATGATAATAACAATTATTATGCAATCGTTTTTCGCAACGACTGTCTTAAAAAGTATATCGGTCTGGCGCTGAAATACGGCAGCATGAACGGCATACCTAAAGACAATAACTTTTGGATAAAAAGACTTGAGGCATACATAGCTAATTCAATGCATCCTATAACGGATGAAAATTTTTCTTACGATTATTATTTATCCTCCACCCGGAAGTTTTATCTGCAGGTATATATCACCAACGGTTTTACAGAAACGGCAGGTATGATACAGGCAATAGCCTCAATACTGCATTTTGCAGGAGACTCCTGCAAGGAGCTTGAAAGGCTGACGGAGAAAAGAAAGGCAAAAATAATCCCTATGAAAAAACAGAAAGAAAGGAAGATGGCAGCATAATGAAACGTGATAGACTATCTATCCATATTTCGGACAGTGCGGAAATAACGGTAGAAGAAAGAGAAGACGGCGTTAAAAGCGTTAAAAATATCGAGCTTAACGATCTGCTTGTCTGCATACAAAGCAGTCTTCGGGAAATAAAGCCGGTATACAATGCCGTATTACCCAAAAACGCGCTGTTTTACAGTCGCTGCCCGGAAAACGGAGACTTCTCCGCAGCGATAGAATATCCGTACTCAAAAGCCACCGTCACATATATGGCGACCGAGTACCCGGACTTTCCGCTGCCGAGGCTTGTATTTGGCTTTAATATAGGC
>CAKRPJ010000126.1:0-1772 GCA_934376955.1 uncultured Lachnospiraceae bacterium
TGTGTAGTAAGTTTTACTCTCTAGTGTTAAGTTGTACGGCTCACGCCGCCCCACAGCCCCACAAACGCGCCAAACGGTGGGTTTGTGGAGATCATCGCGTCCGTGTGCGATGCGGGGCATCCGCCCCTCACAGGGCGCGTCTGGGCGAAATGTGGGAGTGAATCAGAACTGATTCACTTTTACGCCTCATCCTCTGAATAGTGAATCAGATTTGATTCATTACAACAAAAATGATAAAATATTTTGTGTGGGCGGCCCTCGCGCAAGTAAACAAAGGTTACTTGCAAATAGGATTTTTAGCATAATAGGCTACTATATAGCCCTTCTTGGGTTGCATCATGGATTTCATATGGGAACCTCCCTGCCTAAATTTACATCATATCTGTTGTATTAACAATACACCAACGCTGTATTTCTGTCAATGATTTTACATATATGTTATTAAATTGTTGATTTTTCTTTCCAATGTGGTATAATGACAGCATAAAATTGCTAAAGAGGTCATCACATGAAAATCGGAGAAAAAATCAAGCGCATCCGCCTACACCGCCATATGAAGCAGCGCGAGTTAGGTGAACTGGTCGGTTTTACTGATGGTGCCGCCAATCGTATTGCACAATATGAATCCGGATTTCGCGTTCCGAAAGAGGATATGGTAAAAAAAATAGCAGACGCACTCCATGTAAAAGAGTGCGCACTGCTTGAACCGGATACCGGCAACCTTGGCGGCATAATGGAAACTTTATTCTGGCTTGACGAGGATATGCCGGATGTGCTTAGATTTTCTCTATCCTCGCCAATTGACAAAAATCAGATAGCTGCAAATGCAGCCACAGCACCTGTCATCCAGACAAACGCTAAAACATCTCCTTTCGGCGCACAGCCCGCTATGCTTTGGTCTGAGAACGATCTTCTGAATTACCTGTTTAAGTCCTTTGCCGCCATGCAAGATGCCTACCACACCGGGAAAATTTCCCGCGACAAATATTTTGAATGGAAGTTGCAGTGGTCCTATGATTCGGCTCTGCCGATTTCTGCTTCGCCAAAAGAAGCTGAAAAGCTATTAGGGTATAATAAATAATTTCAAAAAACTCGCAGCAGCGGGATACTTTCGTATCCACAACTACTACGAGTCCCTGTACTTATGCGGTGGAACTGCCGTGTACCGGTCGGTATGCACGGTGGCGTGAGAGGTCGGCTCTCCATTTGCGAGAATATTCTATTCGACTGCGGCATCAGACAGGCTCTGCAAAACCCGTCCAATATCTGCATTGATGCAGACGGACTGCCGCTCAATTTCCTGCGGGCAAACCGCCTGCCCTTGGTTGATACAAGCGTAGGTGGCGTTCGGGTTCTTAGCTGTCATCTGCCAGAACGGGTATTTGATGATAACGGGCGTATTGTACCCAACGCCCAATTCCAGAAAGAGGATTTTTTGCCCTGCGCGGGTCCGAAGAAAGTTTTCATACCGTTCCGCTGCTCTGTGCCAGCCTTTGTCCTCCACGAAGGTATCATCGCTGCGCAGGTTCATGGTCAAAGGCTTCCCGCAGTGGGGACAGGTCGGAAGAAGCTCGGTCGGTATTTTCATATCCTCCTGCCGCTTGACCATCTCCCGAATGACCGCCTCATTATCAAAGGTCTCCTGACAGCACGGCTCACTGCACTGGAACAGACCATAATCGCCCTGCGTGTAGAACAGGCGCTTTTTATCAAAGCCAGCTTTCTGAAAGCAGTGGTCAACATTCGTGGTGATGACAAAATAATCTTTATCC
>CAKRPJ010000127.1:0-1697 GCA_934376955.1 uncultured Lachnospiraceae bacterium
CTCATATAGAAATGTACACATTGCTGTAAAAGAGCCTGCCTATTTGCTATTCAATTTTTCATATTTTTCAGCCTTGTAGCGAAAAGTTGATAACGGCATACCACATAGATTTGCAGCGTAGGTGCCGGTAATTTCACCGGATTTCCATTGCAAATAGGCCGCATGAAAACTATGGGGAAGGGGGCTCGGCGGGCGTCCAAATTGAACGCCTCGTGCCATTGCAGCAGCAATTCCCTCCGCTTGCCTTTGCCTAATGTTGACACGTTCATTCTCTGCAACAAAGGAGAGTATCTGCAAAACAAGGTCCGCAATGAACGTTCCCATCAAGTCTTTCCCACGTCTTGTATCCAGCATGGGCATATCCAGCACAACGATATCCACGCCCTTTTCCTTTGTTAAAAGCCGCCATTGCTCCAAGATTTCCGAGTAATTTCGGCCTAATCGGTCAATGCTTTTTATATAAAGCAAATCGTCTTTTCGCAGTTTTCGCAGCAGCTTTTTATACTGCGGTCGCAGAAAGTCTTTTCCCGACTGCTTATCCATGAAGACATTTTGCTTATCAATCCCGGCTTCTTCAAGCGCAATAACTTGTCTGTCCTCGTTTTGTTCTTTTGTGCTGACTCTGATATATCCATATGTTTTTGCCATAGTATTGCGTCACCGTTCCTTTCGCTTTGTAACGGAAACACTACCATAAATAATAGAAAAAGCGAATACCATTCTCATCTCATTCTGATGAGACTTTTCCACTTTCCTTGCATTTTATCAACAAAAAATGTGTGCGTCATTATAGTCATAGTATAATCGTGCAGTTCTCCGTTTACAGGGATTTTCCCATGTGATATACTGTTTCCATCACATTTTGAAGAGAAACATCTACGGGGAGGGATAGCATGAAAGCGGTCATTTACGCAAGATATTCCTGCGACAATCAGCGCGAGGAAAGCATTGAGGGGCAGCTCCGCGAATGCAAAGCTTATTGCGAGAAGAATGGCTTCACCGTTGTTGGGACTTATATCGACCGCGCGGAATCCGCGCGTACCGACCAGCGTCCGGAGTTCCAGCACATGATTCAGGATTCCTCCCGCGGGCAGTTTGACCTTGTTATCGTGTGGAAGATGGACCGCTTTGCGCGTGACCGCTACGACAGCGCCAACTATAAAAGCCGCCTCAAAAAGAAAAACATCAAGGTGCTCTCTGCCACCGAGAATATCTCGGGCGGGCCGGAGGGCATCCTGATGGAGACGCTTTTGGAGGGTATGGCGGAATACTTTTCTGCCGAGCTTGCCGTGAAGGTCAACCGCGGTATGAAAGAGAATGCGCTGAAGTGTATGCACAACGGCGGCCTGCCGCCGTTCGGTTATACGGTAGATGCCAACAAGCATTATCAAATCGACCCGGTCACCGCGCCGGTCGTACGGGATATTTTCACTCGCTATGACCGAGGGGAAACGATGAAGGAAATCGTTGACTTCCTTCATACCGCAGGAATTAAAGGCCCCAGGCAGAAGGAACTGAATCTGAATTCCATCGCCCGCATTCTCAAAAGCCGCAAGTACATCGGCGAATACAGCTACCGTGATGTTGTCGTACCGGATGGGATTCCGGCGTTGGTGGAAAAGGACCTTTTCGAGCGCGTCCAGGCGCGCATGGCAAAGAACAGGCGGGCACCCGCGCAGAGAAAGGCTGAAGACGAT
>CAKRPJ010000128.1:0-1685 GCA_934376955.1 uncultured Lachnospiraceae bacterium
ATGTATATTTTCCTTTACATCCCAATAAAAGCCATCAAAATCTCCACCGTATACTGCGATATCGACATCGCTTCTTTCTGTGTTCGTCCCCCTTGCGCGGGAGCCAAACAGTATGATTTTCGTAACAGCATACTTTTGTGCAAAAGAGCAAAGTTCCCTTACTATTCGATCCGGTAAATGATATTTCATATTCAGTATTGACTCCTTTATATAAAATAAGTTCCAATATTTATTTTTAGCTTAGCATAATTTTGCCTGATTAACAAGTTGTCCATACTAATCACATCTACAAACCGGAAGTTGTAGGGCACAATATCCTATCGCCCTGCCTTAGCTTGCTTATAAATCAGAATGCCTTTGATAAGCAATAACAGGAACGTTATTGTTATCGCATACGGCTCTCTCGCCATAGCCAAAAACAAAACAGCAATTATACTGAGTCCTACAGAGATGAATGTAACCGCTTTTTTGTCCTTTTCAAATTTGAAATAGACCATTAGTATTTTCACGATTCCGGTAATCGTCAAGCTGATAAACAATGCCCAATATATCCTAATTATGAACGTATTGTTATCTACATACCCAAAGAGATTTACTGAATAGATATATCCATTAACCAGCTTGGGATACAGCGGAAGAAATATCAGCATCAGCGAAAACAAGTCAACAACCCCCATAACAAATCGCATACGCTATTGAGATTTGATTTGTTTTCTTTTTCTGCTATGAAAATCAATTGTTCTTCAGATAACAAATCATCAATTGAAACAGAAAAATAGCTGGATGCTTGTTTTTCAATATATTCTTCTGATTATCTATCTTTGAAGCTTCTATTGCTTTGGACACTCTGCCTGCCCCAATAATTTGGGAACATCTCGTGGTTTTAATACCTATTTAGCTGCCATTAGCATTATCAACACACTAAAAACAAATATACATACAATAAAACTAAGCATGCAACTAATAATCCCTGATATCCATAGCACAGGATGTATTTTTCGACTCTTTCGTGTGATAATAGAAATCACGATTCCAATAAACGAGAATAATGGTTCTAAAAATATAACATCAATATAGTTATACGGCGCATGATTTGCGCTGTAAAAGTAAAGCACAAATGAAAATAATGAGAGTATACCAAACACAAGTGATGTCGAAGCCAATATTTTGTTGGTAGATATTTCCTCTTTCATTGCGTAAACTTCTCCTTCAATCGGAATTTATTAATTAGAATTGCTCTCAAAGCAACAATTATCTTAACATTCCCCAAATACACTCCAGTAATGTTAATGCAAGGATAATGTTAATGACACGGAAATGCCGCAGATAAAACTTCTGAATCAGTAAGCCCAAGCCAATCCAAGTACAGGTTGCGATAGTTCCGATCATTGCAATAACCAGCTCAAAAAACAGCAAAGCCGGAAAAGAGGACATATATCCTACAACATAACCCGTTAGTGCGGTAACTCCGAACATATAGATCTTCACATTGACAAATTGCAGCATGAAGCCTTTTAGAAACGATGCAGATTGCTCTGTGTTTTCTGAGGTCGTCTTACTGAAAGCAATATGAATCGCAAGCCACAGTATATAGGCTGCTCCGATGTACTTCATCACTCCCATTACATTTGGAAGCAAAGAATTAACCCCATATACGAAAATTGCGCATAAGATTTGTACTACAT
>CAKRPJ010000129.1:0-1656 GCA_934376955.1 uncultured Lachnospiraceae bacterium
GCTCTGGGGCAGACCCAGCTGCCGCCGACAGCGAGGACAAAAAATGCAGAAAGATAGTCTGATAAATTCCCTGCGTCAATACCGCCGGTCGGAATGAACCGGACGGTACCGAAGGGAGCAGCCAGCGACTTCAGTGCAGAAAGGCCACCGTAGGCATTGGCTGGGAAAAACTTGACAGTGTGCAGCCCGAGGCGCATAGATGCCATGATCTCGCTGGGCGTTGCGCAGCCGGGAATGACTGCAACGCCGCGGTCGGTGCACCAGCGGACAATCAATTCGTCCAGGCCTGGCGAGACGATAAACTGTGCGCCTGCGTCGACTGCACGCCGGCACTGCTCCAGCGTGATAACTGTGCCTGCACCAGTCAGAATTTCCGGACAGGCTTTTGAGACGGCGCACAGCGCGTCCTCTGCCGCTGCCGTGCGGAATGTGATCTCCATCACGTCGATCCCGCCCTCAGCCATGGCCAAGGCAGTAGGGATAGCACGCTGTGCACGGTCAATGACGGCAACCGGTATAATCTTTGCATCAGATAATCGTTTAAAACAATCCATTTAAATTCCTCCATTCGAAAGTTTTGGCCGCGCTGCGCTGTGCAGTGCGGTGCTTTTTTGCTGCTTCATGGATGGCGTGCTATGCGGCAGTGGCTTCAGCAGCAGTACTGTTTTCCGCGCCAATACCTGCGCTCAGGTGGACGGATGGCAGTCGCGTCGGGCGGATTCAGTGAAAAGATAATACACAGCGCAGATCAGGAAGGAGCCGACAGACGCAAGAACCGGGGAAAGCCCAATGTTCTCAAACCGGAACGGCAGCACGCGGCAGAAAAACCAGGCGCTTGGGATGCGGATGAGCAGTGTGCTTGCAAGATTGCGCAGCAATGTAAACATTGTCTTTCGGCAGCCGGAGAAAAAGCTGGCCATGTTGAAGGTCAGGCAGACCAGAACAGAATCCCAGCTGAAAGTGCGCATGTAGCGGATGCCAGCCTGAATGATGGCTTCATCCGGCGTATAGACCCGTAGAAGAAGACGCGGGAAAAGCTGCATCAGTAAAAACGGCAGCAGCGACATACACAGCGAGACAGAAATCCCGGTCCACAGAATGCGCCGCGCACGTTCCGGGCGGCCGGCCCCCATGCTGTGAGCAACCATAACGGTGACGGCGCTCGCAATGGAGTTTGCCGGCAGGCGGGTCAGTGTGCCAATTTTCTCATTGACGCCGATTGCCGCAGAGGCGACGATACCCTGCTCGTTAATCAGTGCGCTGATCATTAAAAAGGAAATGTTCACAATGGTCACATCGATGGCCATCGGCAGGCCGATGCGGATGAGCTGCTGGATTACGCCGGGATCCATGGAGAAATAGCCGGGGGTTCGCGGTGTGAAGAGGCGCTGGTGCTTCAGACGCAGCTGGACAGCACTGAAAAGAACGCTGAGCGCCTGAGCAATCACAGTGGCATAAGCTGTGCCTGTAACGCCGAGATGCAGTCTGGCAACAAATAAAAAATCCAACACGACATTGACACAACAAGTAAAGCCGATGAAGATCATCGGGCCTCTGGAATCGCCAAGTCCACGCATGACGGCGGCAAATACATGATATCCAGTCGAAAAGAGCATTCCTGCGCCGCAAATACGCAAATAGGACACGGACGCAGCC
>CAKRPJ010000130.1:0-1651 GCA_934376955.1 uncultured Lachnospiraceae bacterium
CTGTCCTTTACCAAGTGGAATTTTCTGGGCGGCTGGAAAAAGCTGAAGTGGGTCGGCCTGCAAAACTTTGCCAACCTGGCCAGGGATCGCCGCTTCGGCCAGGCCTTTGCCAACACGTTCATCTATTCCATCGCCACCGTGCCCACCTCCATCCTGCTGGCCCTGGTGCTGGCCTATATCCTCAACAACAAGGTCTATTGCAGAAAGCTGCTGCGCATGGCCTTCTTCATCCCCTACATCTCCAGCGCTGTGGCGCTGGCCGCCGTATTCAAGTTCATGTTCCGCGACGACGGCGTGATCAACTCCATCCTGCTGGCGCTGGGCATTAAGAACCCGCCGCAATGGTTTGTAAGCCTGCAATTGAACAAAATCCCCATCATCGTGATGGTCATCTGGACGGCCGTGGGCTACGAGCTGGTTATCTATATGTCCGCGCTTCAAAGCGTGCCCACCAGCCTGTACGAGGCCGCCGACATCGACCGTGCCACCGGCATGCAGAAGTTCTTCTACATCACGCTGCCCATGGTATCCCCCACCACCTTCTATCTGGTCATCGTGCGTATGATCGCAGTATTCAAGATCTTCTCCTCCGTCAACATCATGACCATGGGCTCCCCCTCCTACGCCAACACCTCCATGGTTGTAGAAATCTACGGCAACGCCTTTGGCAGCTACAAGTTTGGCTATGCCGCAGCGCAGTCCATGGTGCTGTTCGTGCTCATTCTCGTCATTACCCTGCTCAACTTCTGGGGACAGAAGAAGTGGGTTCATTATTAAAGAAAGGAGAACGCCCCATGAAAAAGAATGAAAGAGCGGCCGCCATCGTGCGCACCATCGTTGTTTCGCTCATCGCCGTGTTGTTTGTCGTTCCGCTGGTATGGATGGTGCTCTTCTCGCTCAAAACCGCGCCGGAGGTATTTGCCCGGCCCTTCCACTGGCTGCCTGCCAGGGTCCAGTGGCAAAACTACGCCACCGTATGGATGAACGAAGAGGCCTCCATGCTGCGCGCCTTTGCCAACACCCTCTACATTGCGCTGTTCAGCATCATCGGGCAGATGTTCATCTCCTCCCTGGCGGCCTATTCCTTTGCCAAGATCAATTTTAAGGGCAAGCAGGTCGTATTCATGCTGTTCCTGTCCTCCATGATGGTGCCCAGCCAGCTGACCATCATCCCCCGCTTTATGCTGTTTAAGACCATTGGCCTGTACAACAACCTGTGGGCCATCATTCTGCCCGCCTTCTTTGGCGCCACGTCCATCTTCATGCTGCGGCAGTTCTATATGGGATTGCCCAACGATCTGATTGAAGCCGCCAAGATCGACGGCGCAGGGCATCTGCGCATTTTCCTGCGCATCATGCTGCCGCTGACCAAGGCCGCGCTGATGTCGCTGATCATCCTGGCCTTCATCAGCAGCTGGAATGAATACATGGCGCCGCTGATTTTCCTGGTCAAGAAGGAATTGTACACCGTATCGCAGAATATTCAGTGGTACATGCTCGATGAATTCAAGGAGCATAACCTCACCATGGCCGCCGCCACCAGCGCCATCGTGCCGGTCGTCATCCTGTTTATCGTTGGGCAAAAATACTTTGTTGAAGGTATCGCCACCTCCGGCGTAAAGGGCTAAGCACTTTTTATGAAACAAACCTA
>CAKRPJ010000131.1:0-1606 GCA_934376955.1 uncultured Lachnospiraceae bacterium
TAGATATCTTTGACCGCAGCGAGTAGCGTGGAAACTCGCGCATCCGTCAAGTATTCCTCCCCTGTATCCTCTTTTTCATGCCTTACGCGTTTAAAGGTATACTTTGTCGTTGGGTCAACCTGGATCAAATCACAGGTGAGGGCATCGGCAAAAATCTGTTTGATTAGCATAGAAGCCTTGCGATAAACGGACGCGGACTGCGCCTCTGCTACAGCCATAGCCTTCTTTATATCTTCGCCGGTGATGTCGATCAATCGCTTGTCACCAAGCACAGGGATGAAGTGTGTGCGGATGATCTGTTCATAATTGTTATAGGTGTTCCGCTTTAGGTCAGCGGACTTATCCGACAGCCACTCCGTTGCGCGTTCGCTGAAAGTTGGGAATTCCTTAATTTTGCGGCGAAGACGAATCTCGGCCTCCCGCTTTTTTACCTTCTCGTCGCGCTCTGCAATTGTTCTACCATAGACAGTGATATACTTTCCGCGTTCATCGCGAATGCTTTTATAATAGTATTCGATTCCATTTCGAACTACTGTCTTTTCTTTTCTCCGGGGCATCAATTACGCCCCCCTCTTTCCATTACCACCGCGAAAGCTGGGGCAAAAATCAGCTCTGCCGCGCTCCCTCTTATCAACCCGCTGTTCGATAAAGTTCTTCAAATCCTCCTCGCGATAACGGACGTTTCCCTTACGCCGGTATTGAACAGCAGGAAGTTCCCCCGCTGCGCGAAGGCGGTCAAGATTTGAAACTGAGATCCCTAAGTATTTCGCCGAGTCCCGGCGATCGAGTAAAATGGGATTCATGGCGTCTCCTTTTCTAATTGATTTTTCCGAGACGCCATGATAAAATAACCTTGCACTGGTACTTGATGGCTTCTCGCTGTCTTGTATCCTGCACCTCCCGCCGGCAAGCGGGAGGTGCTTTTTTATTGGCCGAGGCTTTTCGTTCAGCCTTCCTGCATCGTCAATGATAGCATTTCCACAGGCGTAAATTCCGAGACGGCCTTCCCGTATCTCTTGCTTAAGGCTCTGATGGCTATCAGCCACTTCCTGTTTCGTAGATAGATGTATCTCCGCAGGCGTAAATTCCGAACGAGCCATTCCGTATTTTGCCGTCATTTCAGAGAAACAACTTGAAGACCATCTGTCTTCTCCTCTAAAATAACACAGGTGGCGATAAAAGTCAATATATAAATACAAAAAAGTAAATCATTACGCTCAAAATATTAACGTGTGCATTGCGGTGGAACGTCTTTCCACTTATCTTGCATTGACTTTTTTTTGTTATCGTGGTACTATTAATCAAATAAATTTGGAGGTTTGTATATGGGTGAAGATGCAAAGATGCCAAAAGAATTGGAAAAATTTGAAGACTACTATATGCGAACGATGGAAATTACAGGAAGTAGAGATAATTTCCCCAAAGATCCTCAACTGGTAAAGGATGTAATCAATTTATTTTTGCAGCAAAATCCAAGAGTTTCACAGGTAGATATTGCAACCGAGTTCGAACTATCTTCCAGCCTATTTTCTCGTTTTCTGAGGACTGACAACGTGAAATCAAAACCAGAATGGAATAGAGTTGCGTATATACTTGGATTGAATAT
>CAKRPJ010000132.1:0-1580 GCA_934376955.1 uncultured Lachnospiraceae bacterium
ATCGCAATCTGGGCAGAAGATAACCAGAACCTGTATGTGATTGCAGGATCTGCGAATACCGCCATCAGCGCAACTGGAGTATCTGTCAGCGGCGCGGCAGGTGTAGCGGTTGTGAAAGCAAGCAATAAGGTTCAGGCATTGGTTGGAAAACTGGCTCAGTTAGATGCTTATGGAATGACAGGTATTACTTTCTATACTGGCGAGTTAGAGGGCAAAGATGGCGACCGGAAGAGAAACCGCAAGAAAGCGACTCAGACTCAGTACGGCGTTCTCATCGGAGCATTTAATACCAATAATCTGATGGCAATTACTGCTTCTGGTTCTGCAGGTACTGGAGCAGCAGGCGCAATTGCTTCTACGACAGTGGTTTCTAAAACTGAAGTACGGGCAAAAGCAGAACAGGGCGCGCAGATCAACCAGAAGGTAAAAGCAAACCGGGAACAGAAGACATCCGCATCCAGCGTGAAAGTCATCGCTATGGATTCCACGGAGGTTGACACGGCAGCCGGTGGTGCGGCAGTCGGTATCGCAGGGGCAACTGGAACCATCATAGTAACTCATTTAAAGAAGACCGTAGAGGCCATCTTAAATGGTACGGTTTATGCACCAGGCGGAGTTGGCGTTCTGGCGATCAGCGATAACAATGTATTCCTGCTGACAACCAGCTTAGCAGGCGGTCTGGCAGGCGGCGCGGGAAGCGCATCCGTTCTCTACACAGAGAATACCGTAACCAGCCAGCTTGGCGGAACCATTGAGGCAGGTAAAGCAGCAGTCAATGTAAAAGCTATCAACCGGCAGTATATTACTTCCGGCGCGGCATCCGTATCTGGTGGCGCAGTTGCAGTGGGCGGCGCAGGAGCAAGTATTATCTTCAAGAGCCATACCAAAGCGGAAGTGCTGAATGGTACAGCGGTTACCGCAGGTTCAATGAATGTGACCGCACAGTCCAAAGAAACCATCACCGGTGTGGTGGCAGCAGCAACTGGCGGAAGCACCGCAGTGGGCGGATCTCTGATCCTGATCATTGCAAACGCAGATACAACCGCAAGAATTGGCAACAACGTAAATATCATTTTGAGCGGTGATTTAACCGTTCTGGCAGAAGATATTGCAACCATTGACATGACGGCAGGTACCGTATCCGGCGGTGGAACAGCCGTGGGCGGTGCAGCAGCGGTTCTGATCTTCAAGAATACCGTTCTGGCAGAGATTGGAACAAACGGCAGAATTACAGCAGCGAATCTGAATCTAACAGCAAACTCTGTACGGAACATTACGTCTTATGTAGCAGCAGGTTCCGCAGGTGTCGGCGCTGTATCCGGCAGTGTACTGGTAATTCTGGTTGGCAGCAAGCAGAGTGATGATGCAGAGACGGCAATGACTGGAAAAAACGGCAACAATGTAAGTTCCAATAGCCAGAAGAGTATCGATGGTGCCCTGATAAATGCCAGCAGTTTAACTAAAGAAAACCTGAAACTGGATATCAAAGGTTACTTCACAGAAGAAACTGCCAATGCAACAACGGCGAGAATCGGTTCTGGAACTGTGATCACTTTAACAGGCGATGCCAAGATCAAAGC
>CAKRPJ010000133.1:0-1562 GCA_934376955.1 uncultured Lachnospiraceae bacterium
TTTGGCACAAACTTTTTGGCACAAAAAAGAGCTGCTGCTCCATAAATGATTACTCATCTATTTTGCAACAGCCCCTTCTTTTTGTCTTTTATCGGCTAATTGGTTCGATCCATATCCCAGACCATCTTACCGTCACAGTATTCCAGATCCGGACATTCTCCCTGGACGAACGCATACACGGGCTCCTGTCCTTCGTGTTCTTTGATTACCTGGTCCATTTTTTCAAGCATCTTTTCCCTGTCATCCGGTAATTTTCCTCTCACTCGTACATGGATAAAATCATGGAAACCATCATATAAAACCCTGGCTTCACTTTTGTCCGGCAAGATTCTCTCAATCAAATGCCGCTCTTCTTTTAAAGTCTCAAGCTCATCTGCTGGTACAAAACTTTCCCTTCGAATATCTTCATATAAAGGTACTTCCTTGTGCAGGAACATGGAGAAATTCACTACATGTGCAGGATTTGTCCGGTTTAAAAATTCAGCCAACGCCTCCGCATTTTCAAATCCTCTTCCTTTTCCTGCAACGCCTGTCATAATGTGTGCATCATAGATAAGTCCTGCTTCATGAAGTCTGTCGATTGCCCGATATGCCTGCGCAAGGTCATGATCTTTTTTCATGAATTTAAGCACGTCATCCAGTCCGCTTTCAATTCCCAGATACAGATGTTTTACCTTCTTTGCTGCAAACATCTCCAGTTCTTCCTGACTTTTATGCAAAATACTGGTAACCGTGGCATCCATGTTGACACCTTCACATTCCGGAAAATAATAGGCGATTCTATCCAGGATCTCATATAACCTTTCCGGCTTAAGACCAAATGCATTTCCATCTCCCAGAAAAATCTTTTTCGGCTTTCCATTTAGGTCCCGTACCCGCTGAAGCTCTGCCTCTATCTGTTCCATCGGCAATTCTCTGTACTTGAGATGACGAAACAGATTGCAGAATTTGCATTGATTATAAGAACATCCTACCATCACCGGAAGCATAAACGAGCTTCTCTCCATCGGTGCCCGGCAAATCTGTCCTTCATATTTCATACGTCACACTCCTATTCTTCTACGTAATAGACATAGTTTTCTTTTCTTGGCTTTGCTTTCGGAAGTTCCTCTGTCGCATATCCAAGTACACAATGGCCAATTCCTTCATAATCACCTTCGATTCCCCATTTTTTCAGAAGTTCTTTTCCTTCTTCCGAGTAAAGCGGACATTCGCAATCCGCTTTGCTACTTGCTCATGAACGCAGTCGCTTCGCGATCTGTCAGTGGGAGTTTTCAACTCCCACTGACATAAGCATCCCACTCACCCACCGCTTAGTGCTCTGCGCACTTGAAGCGGGGGAATGCTTATCTGCGTTCAATTGTTCCTGTTGCGATTGCTTTAGCTATTGAGGTTCTTAGAAAACTTTCTGCCTGCTCCTTGGATGTAGTTAAATAAAATCCCTGCCCAAAATCTTTTCTCTTTGCACATTTAGCAAGTTCTGGATCTTTTACTTCACAATAGCTTCCATGATAGAGAACAAATCCATCTTTTAACTCAAGCACTAATCTCTATCCCCTTTC
>CAKRPJ010000134.1:0-1562 GCA_934376955.1 uncultured Lachnospiraceae bacterium
GGAATTGGCGCTATGCTTTATAACATTCAGGCGGCGGTCAGTAATTTTGAATTTGTTTTGAGCTTTTGCAGCCTGGTGTTTGTGGTGATCGTTCCAATTCTGACCATGCGTGTGATCGCTGAGGAGCGGAAACAGAGAACCGATCAGCTTTTGTATTCCCTTCCTGTGACCACTACCCAGGTGATCATAGGGAAATATCTGGCACTTCTGGTGATCTATGCCATTCCGTTGGCCATCATCAGCATTTATCCGATGATTTTCGCCCAGTTTGGTGATGTGTACCTGCTGACTTCCTACGGTTCGATCCTGGCGTTCTTTGTTATGGGAGCGGCATTGATTGCGGTTGGTGTGTTCATTTCCTCTCTGACTGATAACCAGGGCCTGGCAGCAGGTATCGGAATTGCTGCGATCCTGTTAAATTATTACAGTGTCAGCCTGTCGGAATATGTTTCCGCCACAGCACTTGGATCTGCCATTGCCCTGGTTGTACTGGTACTGATCCTGGGATACATTGTGAACCATTTAACAAAAAATGATGCTTTGGGGTCGGGAGTCAGCATTGTCCTGATCCTGGCCGTGGTGATCACTTATGTGCTCCACAGTTCCAGCTTTGAGGGACTGCTTCCAAAGATCATGAAGCAGCTGTCCTTATTTTCCCGGTTCAATGTATTTGTCAATGGCGTATTTGATCTGACCGCCATGATATATTATGGAAGTGTGATCGTGTTCTTCTTATTTTTATCCGTGCAGTCACTGGAGAAGAGGAGGTATAACTGATGAAAAGACAAGAAAACCGGATCGCATTCCAGGGAGGCGCTTATTCCCTGGCTATTACGGCAGTGGTGCTGGCGATTTTGGTGGTAATCAATGTGCTGGCCGCTTCCCTGCCTTCGTCTCTTATGAAATATGATATCAGTTCCTCGAAGCTGTATTCGATCACCAGCAATACCAAGGTGGTAGTCAATGCCCTGGACCAGGACGTGAACATCTACTGGATCGTCCAGTCTGGCAAAGAGGATAGCGTACTGGATAACCTGTTAAGTAAATATGCGAGTCTGTCTGACCATATCCAGGTGATCAAGAAAAACCCGGATGTCTATCCGACTTTCGCCAAGCAGTATACTGATGAAACGGTTCAGAATAACAGCCTGGTAGTAGAGTGCGGGGATAAGAACCGTTTTATCAGCTATGATGATATTTATCTGCAGGATTCCAATCCATATTCCTATACCTACAATACCTCTTTTGACGGTGAAGGCGCCATTACTTCTGCCATCGATTATGTGGTCAGCGACGAGCTGCCGCAGATGTACGTGCTGGAGGGACATGGAGAGACAGAACTTCCAGAGACGTTCAAGGATCAGCTGGAGAAGGAAAATGTCGAGACGCACAGCTTTTCTCTGTTAAATGAAGACCAGATCCCGGAAGACGCGGATGTGATCATGATTTATGGCCCGACCAGTGATATTTCTGTGGAAGAGGAGACCATGCTGGCATCTTATGTGGCAGGCGGCGGAAAACTTCTGGTGATGGCTGGACCAACGAAGGAAGGAACCCTGACC
>CAKRPJ010000135.1:0-1548 GCA_934376955.1 uncultured Lachnospiraceae bacterium
GTAGCCCCTCTCACACCACCGGGCATGCCGTTCGGCACCCGGCGGTTCAATTCAAATAATAATCAAGACAACTAACGAGTCCTCGCTTTGCGAGGATTTCTTTTGAGATTTTATGAAGTCCTGTGGTTTTGGCTGCTGCTTGGTAATGGTTTGCAAAGCCCACGCTTTGCTTTGCCATCCATTCAGGTGCACCGAGTTTTCGCAGTCCCCAATATCTCTTCGCACTTGTTTTCCACTGTTTCCAGATAACAATCCGCATTCTTGTCCTTAGGTGCTTATCTATCTTCTGCATGTTTGTTTTCATTTTCCCAATTCGAAAATAGTTTATCCATCCTCGGATTACCCAGTTCAGCCTTTGGATTCTTTCGTCCATACTGATTCCCCAAGAACGGCTTGTCAGCCTTTTCAGTGTTCTTTTGAACTTTGCAAGGGAATCTGCGTGCGGTCTTGCCTGCCATTTGTCTCCCATTTTCACAAAACCAAAGCCTAAGTATTTTAGGTGACTTGGTTTTGTTACTTTTGTCTTGGAAGCGTTTACCTTAAGCCCGAGCTTTCGCTCTATCCAGTTTGTGACTGTATGCATGACCCTGCTTGCCGCCGCACTGCTTTTCACCACGATTACACAGTCGTCTGCATAGCGGACAAAATGCAGGTCTCTTGCTTCCAGTTCCTTATCCAGTTCATTCAGCATGATATTGGACAGCAGTGGAGATAGATTTCCGCCTTGCGGCGTTCCTTTTGTGGTCTCTTCATACTTTCCTTTTACCATGACGCCTGCTTTTAAATATTTTGCTATCAGCGATTCGGTATCCGGGTCTTGTATGATTTTTCCCACTAAGGTCATGAGTTTGTCCTGTGGTACATTATCAAAGAACTTTTCGAGGTTGATGTCTACCACATACAGGTATCCATCATTGAAATACTCAAGCAATTTCAGTACTGCCTGCTGTGCACTCCTCTTCGGTCGAAAGCCATAGCTGTACTCACTAAAGTACGGTTCTACTATCGGCGTAATGACTTGCGCGATTGCCTGCTCAATGATACGGTCTACCACGCTCGGTATGCCGAGGTTTCTTGTTCCCCCGCTTGGCTTCGGTATCTCTATTCTTAAAACAGGCTGTGGTTTGTACTTTCGTTTCTTGATTTTCTCTCGAATCTCTTCCCAGTTCTCAATCAAATACTCTCGAATTTCTTCCGTTCTGATTCCGTCCACTCCGCTTGCCCCATTTTTGGCTTTTACCTTTTTGTAGGCTTGCATCATGTTTTCTCTGGATAAGATTTTCTCCATTAGTTCTGTCATGATTTGTCTCCATTTCTTGCTCTGCTTTCGTGCATATGAGCCTTACCTCCTGTGAACCGTTCCCTCCGTTACGACCTTGGTACTTCGATTCTCGTCATGCCTATGCACTTACATTCCTAAGTCCTATCGACTTTTGAATTGTTCAGCCCTTCGCTCCATCTCCATTACAGAGACTTCCTCACTACTATGGCTTCTGCTGACTTCTCACAGTTCGTTGTTACTGCGGATTTCTCCGTCTGTGAGACCTC
>CAKRPJ010000136.1:0-1515 GCA_934376955.1 uncultured Lachnospiraceae bacterium
GAAAAAGCCCTTGCGCGTTTTTACATCGAATGTGAAGACGGCAAAGTTCGCAGAGAAAGCAATATGACTGTATCTGATATTGTCAAGATTAGTTGACACATTTTTCTCAAGGATATCACTGACTATGCCGCTACCTCCAAAGTTTCATAATACTGCTTACGTTTTACTATGGGAGGAAGACCTCCATTGGCAGAGCAGATCCTCCGGTTGTTCCAGTAGCTGAGGAAGTATCTCCAGATAAGTACCTTTAGTTCTTCTACTTCCATCTGCTTTGTATCATAACGGTCATAAAGGAGTTCCGTCTTCATTCTGGCCCACATGCTCTCGCAGCGTGCATTATCATGGCAGCGCCCTCCGGCACTGTTCATGCTTTGCTGGATATGATGCTCCCGGATGGCCTGTCGGTAGGATTCGCTGGTATACTGTGTCCCCCGGTCACTGTGGATGACAGCACCTTTCAGCCCGGGATAAGCAGTCAGGGCATTTTCCAGTGTATGGATACATAAATCCGCTTTCATATTTGTTCCCATTGCCAGACCGAGGACACTAAGATCAAAGCAGTCAAAAATTGCGGATACATACAGTTTTCCATTGGCTGCCGGGATCTCCGTGATATCGGTAATGCATTTTTCTAATGGGGTATCAGAACGGAAATCCCTCTTCAGCAGATCATCGGATTTCATGGCTTCACGATCAGCCTTTGTGATTCCGTTGGGTTTTCTCTTTGGCCGATGGCTCAGGCCAATCTGATCCATAACCCGGTATACGGTCCTCTCACTGGGGATATGTACTCCTTCCGGCTGTTTCAGCAACAATGCCTGGTACATCCGGATCCGGCCATAAGTATCGTTACATTCATCCTCACTGACGATTGCTTTCATGGCATCTGCCAGATCCTGGTACTTCCAGGGACGATCTTTGTTTGCGAGATATTTATAGAAGCCCTGGCGGCTGATTCCAAGCATTCTGCAATAAAACGAGATTTTTCCGGTAATCCTGCCGTCCTCTGTCTTCAGAGCCAGAAAGATCATTCTCTGGTTTTTGCTGACTTCCGACGGCTGGCGGCGAAAAAAGCGCTCGCTTCCTCCAGAAATTCGTTTTCTTCCTTCAGGCGACGGATTTCTTTATCCTGTTCCTTTACCCGTTTACGCAGCATGGTAATCTCTTCTGACAGGCTCATTGCGCTGGCGGGAGTATGGGAGCCTTCTCCGATATCCAGCTTACCGGCTCTAACCGCTTTCAGCCATGTATGGATGGTTCCTTCAGGGATTCCTAATTCTTTAGCAGCCTTAGCGCCGCCGATTTCTTTTGCAAGTTTTACTGCCTGTACTTTGTATTCATGGTCATATTTACGTGCCACTTTGAATACCTCCTTATTCTCTTGGTTTTATTATGAAATCCTTGAGAATAAGCTGTCAACTTTTTTTATACTACACCAATCTGAGCTTTCTGACATATACATTGAGGAATATGTCAAAAGATATCTGAAGCAGTCAAACATGAAAGTCGTAACGC
>CAKRPJ010000137.1:0-1507 GCA_934376955.1 uncultured Lachnospiraceae bacterium
GCAATATACTATTAATTCCTCTAGGACAGTCAAACCTATTAGAATCTATAAAACTCTATGGAAGATAAATTATTTTTTATCGCTCCAAGATATAGGGGTGGTGATGTGTCCCTTGAATACTTATAAAGTTCTATAGTTCTTTTATTTTACAATACTTATATTACTTATTATATTATAATATATTATATAATAGGTACGCGCGAGGGATTTCTATTTTATTTACAAAGACTAGCTGTGATGTGTTGTTTTAACTTTAATTATCTAAGTATTTTCTTTAAGTGTTTGGTAAGTAGAAATCTTTTTTGTATATTTGCAGTGCTTCGGCTACCAAGGACAAGTATGATATAACTTCCTTCTGGAAAGTGCTGGAGTAAGAATTACATAGCTATGGCTATATTGATAGTATTTTTATGCTACTTACCTTAATAGAGGGGACTTACAAAGGCTTTTGCCTACAAG
The DNA here is from genome assembly GCA_934376955.1 of uncultured Lachnospiraceae bacterium. Classification (GTDB taxonomy): domain Bacteria; phylum Bacillota; class Clostridia; order Lachnospirales; family Lachnospiraceae; genus CAKRPJ01. The sequence goes on from CAKRPJ010000137.1 coordinate 460, forward strand.
ATGATTACCCACATGTCTGCTATTGAGAAATATCCTGAAAAGGATTACTTGTGGTATTTATTGAGGTCATAACCAAAGAGTAGCCAGAATGGTAATAATAGTTGTATACTATAAATATCATCAGGGATGAACGGGGTGAAAATTGCTAAACCTCTAGAAATAGAGAACACTTTCTTGGTATACTGAGAGAGAAGCAGAGACTGGTAAAAATGCTTGAAATATAGGTGGATGAAATAAGCCACATCCTTGGGGTTTAAGCAGGAGTATCCCCAGGGACCCCGTAGATCTAAGTAATTCTTACTTTAGTAACTCTAGATTGATTAAAAATAAGTTATACCAGAATCACCAACATTGTATCATTTAAATTCTGTTGATATGATTTAATATCTAAAAGCATTACCCTAAAGTAAGGGTAGTAAGATTGGTATCTAGTGACTTTCACTCCTATAATAATATGAAGAAACTGTTAGAAGTTCTAAAAGAAAAATAGCTAGCCTGTGAAGACTAGCTATTTCTTTTTATTCCAGTATCTAATAACTCCTATCCAGAATAGAATGGATAATATCCATCCTATTGCAGGAGCCTGATGAATCAGGAATGCTAAACCAATGACTGCAAGTATCAATATACTTACTATCAATATCCAAATCTCTTTACCCATAATCTATGCCTTTAAGAATTTATACCAAGTAGAATATCCACTATACTTAATAAACTCTTTTAAGGTAATATTATTGTAGCACCAAGTAATTAAAATCATATCCAAGAAGATAAGGAATAACCATGTAAGGCTTACTCCTGTGCTAAATATTACTATTGTGAGTATTGCTGTAATATATAAAACTAATGCTTTCATATCTAATATTCAATAGTCCAACCTGTGTTTCCAAATGTAGTCTTGTAGTTCAAGGCTGCAAGGTAAGTTGGAAACTTCCTCACCAAGCAGCTATAGGAATCATATACCTCATACCTCATAAGCCAAGCTCCTTACAATGAGTATTGTATTCCTCAATACTAACTTTCATGTTCTTACCAAAGACTCTTATAG
>CAKRPJ010000138.1:0-1503 GCA_934376955.1 uncultured Lachnospiraceae bacterium
TCTGCCTCCTTCCGAGCTTTCCACGCAAAAAGGCCGCCCGTTGTCTTGACCGGGCGGCCTTTTGCGTAATGTGATAGATCTGTTTTATTTTGTCGGGTCTGAAAACCCTTGTATTTACAGCGTTCCTAATAGGAAGCAATCATACCCATATGGATGGGGATAATTGCTGTTTAAGTTAAATCGCAGATGTCTCTTGGCTTGGTAGTCACTCTTTTCAGTGTAATCATGGCGAGTGTTAATGTAACCTAATATGTGGTGTGCCTTGGCGACTATTTTTTCATCTTCATTCTTTAAGAGAGGGGTTAGGGCATCTACGGCAAGCTGATATTCCTTTTCTTCTACATATTTAATAATGTCGGCAAACATCATCTACAGCCCCTCTCTCCAATAGTCTTCTTGCTTTTACAATAACATATAACCCTCTTTTTTACAAGAACCGCTTAAAGTTTCTTATCTGGACGCGCCGAAAGATGCCATTCTCACTTTAATTGGCGCATAGCTGTTGTTTATTATGTTTTTCAGACCGAGCAGAATTTAAGCAGTGTCTGCTTCCGATCGAAAAAGGTGCTAAAATACAAGCAATTTCGGCCTGCTTGTAAGATAATTAGTGCAGAAAAAGTTGCGATTCATCGCAAAACTTTGTACTTGAGTTGAAGGCCGGACATGTACAAGCGCCACAGTGGTCAGATTTCGTTATTTGATGAGCCGGAATTCTTCGGAACAATTCCTCTGAATCCAAAGAATGAATTGATGCGCTTAATTATGAGATTGTTCCATTCCTCCGGAGATTCAACAATGAGAGTTTTGTTCATTGCTGCCCGATCACGTTCGGGATAATTCAAAAAATAAGCAGCGGCAAAAAACGACTCGACTGAGGACTCGGAGATCAGGGTGAGAGATCCCGACTTTTTTCAATCCATTTTGACAACTGATTAATTTGAGAATCCCTGCAGAGCAAAAATAGTCTTTCGTAATAAAGATGAAAACTTCTCCAACGCCCGGCTGATCCGCAAAGTCTTTGAGCGCACTCGTATGAAGCAAGCCATGCGTACAAGCGATAATATGATCAGCGCAGAAGATATTCAGGCGGTTTTCGCAGAAAGCGATATGCGCGCACTCTTGGACTCTGTGCAAGTACAAAGGCGTATCGGATTTGCAGGATAAGAAAACAACCACTTAGCGCCAAGAAATGAGTTCCCCGGAAGAAAACAAATAGACAGCGTCCCTTCCACTCTGCTTTATGCCGGGGCAGCAGAAATTTCCTCCCGCAAAGCTATAATCATGCTATACTTTTCCGGCAGAGTGTGCTATGATTTAACAGATGTTCGGCCGGTCACGACCGAAATATCTTTTGAAGCGTTGGAAAGATGTCCTTCCCTTACGATATGGAGGGCTCTGAAAATCTTTCACTAAGGTGACATACCCCTTAGGTTCTCGTGCTTTGCGTGTGGGTTCGAGTCCCACTACCCGTACCAAAAAGGGAGCACCCCATAGGGGTGCTCC